>DATIYW010000105.1:0-12139 GCA_035517415.1 Thermoanaerobaculaceae bacterium | reverse complement strand
GGACACGCCCGGCTTTGCGGCGGTGGCGGCGAACGGGTAGAGGTTGACGGCGACGAGCGAGATCGGCTCGACGCCCCACTCCGCCAGCGTGGCGCGGTGGGACGCCTCGTCGAGGTCGGCGAGGATCGCGGCGAAGATCTTCGGGTGGAGCGTCTTGACGCGCCCGCCGAACCCCTCCGGCGTGCCCGTCAGCTCCGCCACGTCGCGCACCGGCAGGCCGGCCTCGCGCAGCGCGCGCGCCGTGCCGCCGGTGGAGACGATCGCGAAGCCAGCGTCGATCAGGCCCTTGGCGAAGGGCTCAAGGCCCTGCTTGTCGGAAACGGAGATGAGGCATCGGCTCGTCACGGGGCTGCGGCTCTCCCTTCCAGACCAGAATCATATCCTTCGCCGAGGGCAACGCGGGCACGAGACCTCCCGCGTGGAACCAGACCCACGAGGCGAGGTTGGCGAAGTCGCTGGCGGCGTGGTTGAGCAGCAGCGAGGCGGTGCCGAACGTCGAGGAGCGGTCGTCGAGCGCTCGCCAGGCGGTCGGGCCGCCGACGCGGTCGAGGTCCTCGCGGACGATCGACTCGAGCACGCCGACGTCGGAGCGGCGCGCGCCGAGCAGCGGCGCGAGGCCGCGCGCGGAGCCGTGGATCGCCTTCGTCTCCTGGCCGTAGAAGACGAGCGGGATGCGCGGCGCGGCGGTCGGCACGTAGGTCGCGAACGAGCGCGCGTAGGCGTCGCCGACCTGCGCCGCGGCGAACGGGGCGTTGAGGTCGACGGCGAGGTGGGCGAGGGCGCCCAGGCCGGCGACCACCTCGGCGAACGGCGCGCGGGAGCGGATCGCGGCGGCGACGCGCTCGCACTGGGTCTGGATCGCGCTCTCCAGGCCCGCGCTCCCACCCGGGTGGTGGAACGAGCGCGGCCAGCGGGCCGCCTCCGCCGCGCCGGCGGCGAACTCGCGCCTGTGCTTGACCACCTGCCGCGCCAGGTCCGGCGGCAGCCACGGCACGGCGCGGCTGCCCACCTCGACGTCGAACTCGGGGGGATGGGCCAGGCACACAGCTGCAACCGCGGGGAGGAGCACCGCCAGCACGAGCGGATTCTACGTGCGTTCGCGGGCACCCTCAAGCTGGCTGCCGGGTGCTACGCTGGCGCTCCCCCGGAGGCGGAGATGGGCACGGAGCTCGGTCGCAGGGCGTTCGGGTCCGGCGAGGTCGCGGTGGTCCGCGGCGACCTGACCGAGGAGGACTCCGACGCGATCGTCAACCCGGCCAACCGCAACCTCGCCCACGGCGGGGGCGTGGCGGGCGCGATCGTGCGCCGGGGCGGCGAGGAGATCCAGCGCGAATCGTGGGCCAAGGCCCCGGTCGAGGTGGGCGGCGCGGTCGTCACCGGCGCCGGGCGCCTGCGCTGCCGCTGGGTGATCCACGCGGTCGGGCCGGTGTGGGGCGAGGGCGGCGAGGAGGCGAAGCTGCGCGCCGCGGTCGCGAGCGCGCTGGCGCGGGCCGAGGAGCTGGGTCTGAGCTCGGTGGCGATGCCGGCGATCTCGACCGGGATCTTCGGCTATCCCAAGGCGGCGGGCTGCCGGGTGATCGTCGACGAGGTGCGGCGCCACCTGGCGGGCGGGCGCGGCTCGCTCGAGCTGGTGCGCCTGGTGAGCATCGACGCTGAGACGGCGTCGCATTTCCTGGACGCGCTCGGGGCCGGGTGATAGAATCCCGGCGCGCCCAATTCGGGCGCTTTTCTTCCACTTGTTCGCGGAGGGTGTGATGGCGGATCTGGTCCCGTTCTGGAGCGCGCCGGAAGAGCCTCTGGACTGCCTCTACCTCGCCACCGCCGAGGGACGGCAGGGGCTCGAGGGGCTGGTGCTCCCCGGGCACAGCGCGAAGGCGATCGGCAAGACGATCGCCGAGCTCGGCGTCCGCGGCGTCGAGGGCGAGGTGCTGGTGACGGCCAGCCCGAGCCCCGACTTCCGCCGCATCGCCTGCTTCGGGATCGGCAAGGGCGGCGAGTTCTCCGTCCAGGGGCTGCGCCGCCTGCTGCGCCGCGTGCTCGACCAGGCGGGACGGAACTCGGAGTACCAGATCGCGGTCGCGCTGCCGCTCTCGCCGGGGAACCTCGACCCGCAGGAGGCGCGCGCCGTCACGCTCGCGGAGCTGGCGCTCGCCGACTACCGCTTCGACCGCTTCCGCTCGCGCCCCGAGGAGTCGACCAAGGTCGACACCGTGCACGTCGTCCCGCTCCACGGCGAGAGCGAGGGCGGGCTCGACTCGCTGCTGCGCCGCGCCCAGCGCATCGACACGCTCGTGCGCCTCGCGCGCGACCTCGGCAACCGGCCTGGCAACGACCTCAACCCGGAGACGTTCGCGACCGAGATCGGCGCGATGTTCGCGAAGTCGGCGGTGCGCGTGACGGTGATGGGGAGCGGTGAGCTCGAGAAGGAGGGCCTGCGCGCGATCCTCGGCGTCGGCGCGGGCTCGGTCGTCGAGCCGCGGCTGGTGCGCCTGGAGTACCGCGCCAAGAAGCCGCGCAGCGCGGTCGTGCTGGTCGGCAAGGGGGTCACGTTCGACGCCGGCGGCATCTCGCTCAAACCGGCCGCCGACATGGCGGAGATGAAGCACGACATGGCCGGCGCGGCCGCGGTCGTGGCGGCGATGCGCGCCGTCGCCGAGGACCAGCCGCCGCTCAAGGTCGTCGGCCTCGTGCCGCTGGTGGAGAACCTCCCGTCGGGCAGCGCGGTCAAGCCCGGCGACATCCTCACGCTCTCGAACGGCACCACGGTCGAGGTGGACAACACCGACGCCGAGGGCCGCCTGATCCTCGCCGACGCGATGGCCTACGCGGCGCACTTCCACCCCGACGTGATGATCGACCTGGCGACGTTGACCGGTGCCTGCCGGATCGCGCTCGGCCACGAGCTCGCCGGGCTGTTCGCCAACGACGACGCGCTCGCCGCGCAGCTCGAGCGCCTCGGCCGCCGCACCGGCGACCGCGTCTGGCGGCTGCCGCTGCTGCCGGAGTACCGCGACCTCCTGCGCAGCGAGTGGGCGGATCTCAAGAACAGCTCGTCCCGCGCCGGCTCGCTGCCGGCGTCCGCCGCGTTCCTCGCCCGCTTCGTCCCGGACAAGGTGCGCTGGGCCCACCTCGATATCGCCGGCGTGGCGCACGTCGCGAAGGGGCACAACGGGCTGCCGGCGGGCGCGACCGGCTTCGGCGTGCGGCTGATGCTCGCGCTGCTCGAGGAGCTGACGGAGAAGGGATGAGCACCTACTGGGTCCGCCCCGCGCGCCCGGCCGACCTCAAGGCGGTCCGCGAGCTGGCGCGGCGGGTGCGCCGCGAGCACCGCCTTGCCGTGCGCGAGGCGGAGGCCGCGGCGGCGGGCGGCGCCGACGACCGCATGTGGGTGGTCGAGGCCGGCCGCGCGGAGATCGTCGGCTCGTGCGGGGTCTGCGAGCGCCCGGACGGCGTCTGGGAGCTCCACTCGCTCTTCCTCGCGCCGGAGTGGCGCGGCTTCGGCCTCGGCCGCGCGCTGGTCGAGCGGGCGATCGATGAGGCGCGCCGCGAGGGCGGCCTGAGCTTGGCCTGCGTCGTGCCCGGGGAGCTGCCGGAGGCGGCCGGGATGCTGCGCCGGCTCGGCTTCGAGGCGGAGGGCGCCGACGCCCTCGCGCCGCGGCGCTTCGTCAAGCGGCTCGGCCGCGCCAGCTAGGAGCTTCGGGATGTGCATCCTCGTCGCTCTCCGGCGCGATCGAGAGGGCGGCGAGCTCTGGCTCGGCGCCAACCGCGACGAGCGCCTCGACCGTCCGTGGGAGTCGCCCCGGCTGCTGCTCGACGAGCCGCCGGTGTTCGCCGGCCGCGACTTGGTCGGCGGCGGGAGCTGGCTCGCCGTCAACCTCGAGGGCGGCTTCGTCGTCGGCGTGACCAACGCGCGCCGGGGCGCGCGGCCCGGCCCGCGCTCCCGCGGCGCGCTGGTCGTCGACCTCGCCGCGCAGCCGTCGCTGCCGTCCGCGGTCGCGCTCCTCTCCGAGCTCGAGCTCGGCAACTACGGCCGGTTCAACCTCATGCTCGCGGACATCGCGACCTGCTGGCTGGCGACCAACGACCCCGCGGCGCGCATCGAGCGCGCCGTCGCACCGGTCGCCGCGATCGGCAACGACCCGCTCGGTGCGCCGGGAGAGCGGGTGGTGGCCGCCGCCGACCGTGCCGCGGCGCTCGCCGGCGAGCCCGGCCCGGCGCTGGCGGCGGCGCTCGAGGAGCTGCTCGCCGACCACCGCGGCGAGGACCCGCTCTGCCGCCACGGCGAGACCTACGGCACGGTGTGCTCGACCGTGCTCGGGATCCGCGGCGGCGCGCTCGTCGCCTACCGCTTCGCGCCGGGTCCGCCCTGCACGACGCCGTTCGAGAGCCTCGCGCCGGCGCCCCGGCCGCGGCCGCACTAACACGGCGACGTTGCCGCCCGCTGTGTAGAATCCGGCGATGCGGTCGAGCGCGTGGTGGCTGTGGCCCGGCGTCGCCGTGATCGTGCTCGGCATGGCGCTGGCGCGGGCGCACGTCGAGTTCGCCGCGCAGAACCTCACGCCGCTGTGCTGGACCGGCTTCATCCTCGCGGTCGACGGCCTCCTCGCCCGCCGCGGCGCCTCCTGGTTGCGCAACTCGCCGCGCGAGCTCGCGCTGATGGCGGCGATCTCGATCCCGTCCTGGGCGCTGTTCGAGCTCTACGACCGGCCCCGCTTCTGGGCGGCGGGCGGGCCCGAGCTGTGGTGGCACTACGCCGGCCTGCCGCCGTGGCCGTGGCGGGGGCTCGGCTACGCCTGGGCGTTCGCCACGATCACGCCGGCGGTGCTGCTGCTCGCCGAGCTGATCGAGCCGGCGGCGCGCCGGCACGCCGGCCCCGGCGCGGGCGGGCGGACGCCGCGCGAGGTCGAGTGGCTGCTGATGGTCGCGGGCGGCGTGATGGCGGCGCTGCCGCTGCTCTGGCCGTCGCCCTACTTCGCCGCCGACGTGTGGCTGGCGTGGCCGTTGCTGCTCGACCCCCTCAACCACCGGCGGGGAAGGCCTTCCGTGATCGGCGACCTCGAGCGCGGACGGCGCTCGCGGCCCCTCGCGCTGCTGGCGAGCGGGCTCGGCTGCGGCGTGCTGTGGGAGGGGTGGAACTGGCTCGCCAGCTCGCGCTGGAGCTACACCGTGCCGTTCCTCGGCGGCGTCAAGCTCTACGAGATGCCGGTGCTCGGCTTCCTCGGCTTCGCGCCGTTCGCGCTCGCGGTGTTCGCGCTCTACCACTTCGCCCGCGGCCTGCTGCCGGGCGCGCCGCCGACGGACGAGGCGCAGGGCGCGGCGCGCCGCGAGCCGGCCTGGAACTAGCGCCCTCGCCTACCTCCCGGCGGCGCGCAGCGACGCGGCGAGCTGCGCCGGGTCGCCCGTCGGCAGCAGGCACGTCCCGCCGCGGCAGAAGTAGGCGAGCGCATGGGGCGCCTCGGCGCGCTCGCGGCCGGTGAACAGCGGCACGTCGCGGATCGTGGCCGCGGGTACCGTCGCCGCCGGCGACGGCGCGATCACACAGCCGGCCGGGCGGTCCCTCCAGGCGGCGGCGAGCAGCTCGCGCGTCGCCGGCCACGCCGGGTCGCCGACCACCACCACCGACTCCGGCGGCCGGCCGGCGGCGAGCGCGGCCTCGACCAGCCAGGTGCACGCCTCCGGATGCTGCGCCGCCACCGCCGCCTCCGCCGCGACCGCGCGGCCGACCCGCTCGCGCAGCGAATCGTCGCCGGAGAGCGCGGCGAGCTCGAGGAGCGCGCCGCCGAGCACCGCGGCAGCCGCGGGGGTCGCGTTGTCGAACCCCGCCCGCGGCCGCGCCGGCAGCGCCGGTCCGTCGTCGGGCGTGTCGAAGACCACACCGTCCGCCGCCTGGTAGTGCGGGAGGCGCCGGTCGACGAGGTCGCGCGCCGCCCGCAGCCACGCCGCGTCGCCGTCGGCCTGGTAGAGCTGGGCGAGGCCGGCGGCGGTCCACGCCACGTCCTCGAGCGTCTCGACGCCGGAGCCGACGCCGTTCCGCCACGAGCGGAGCAGCCTGCCGTCGGCGCCGCGGTGGGCGAGCAGGAACGTGGCCGCGCTCCGGGCAGCGGCGAGGTAGCGCGGCTCGGGCAGCGCGGCGCCGAGAAAGGCGAGGGACCACATCGCCATCCCGTTCCAGCCCGCCAGGCGCTTGTCGTCGACCGCCGGCGCGACCCGGCGGCCGCGCGCCTCCAGCAACGCCGCGCGGGCCTGAGCGAGCTGCGCGCCCGCCTCTCCGGGCGCGACGCCGGCGCGCGCCGCGGCTTCCAGGAGCGGGCGCTGCGGGCGCAGCACGCTTGCGCCGCCCTCGAAGTTGCCCTTCGCGTCGAGCCCGCACAGCTCGATCAGCAGGCTCGCCTGCGCCGGCGGCAGCGCCGCGCGCAGCTGCGCGGGTGTCCAGGTGAAGAAGGCGCCCTCGCGGCCCTCGCTGTCGGCGTCGGTCGAGGAGTAGAAGCCGCCCTCCGGCCCGCGCATCTCGCGCAGGAGGTAGTCGGCGGTCTCGCGCGCCACCGCGACCCACTTCGGGTTCGCCAGGCGAACGCCCGCCTCGCCGTAGAGGCGCGCCAGCAGGGCGTTGTCGTAGAGCATCTTCTCGAAGTGCGGCACGAGCCAGCGCGCGTCGACCGAGTAGCGGTGGAAGCCGCCGCCGAGCCAGTCGCGCATTCCGCCGGCCGCCATCGCGTCGAGCGTGCGCGCCAGCATCCGCCGCGCGCCTTCGTCGCCGGGGGCGCGGCCGAGCAGGAAGAAGAGCCGCGACGGGCTGGGGAACTTCGGCGCGCCGCCGAACCCGCCCCAGGTGGGGTCGAAGCTCGCCGCCAGCGCGTCGAGCGCGGCGCGGCTCGCCCTTTCGGCGTCGAGCGCGCCGGCGGGCGCGCCGTGGCCGAGGCTGGCGAGCTGCCCTGTGAGCGAGGCGGCGTCGGCCCGCACCTCCGCGCGGCGGTCGCGCCAGGCGTCCGCGACCGCGGTCAGCACCTCGCGGAACGAGGACATCCCCCAGCGCCGCTCGGGCGGGAAGTAGGTGCCGCCGAAGAACGGCTCGAGCTCGGGGGTGAGGAAGACGGACAGCGGCCACCCGCCGGAGCCGGTCATCGCCTGCACCGCGGTCATGTAGACGGCGTCGAGGTCGGGGCGCTCCTCGCGGTCGACCTTGATCGGCACGAAACGCTCGTTGAGCAGGCGCGCCGTCTCCGCGTCCTCGAACGACTCGCGCTCCATCACGTGGCACCAGTGGCACGCGGAGTAGCCGATCGAGAGGAAGATCGGACGGTCCAGCGTCCTGGCGCGGCCGAGCGCCTCCTCGCCCCACGGGTACCAGTCGACCGGGTTGTGGGCATGCTGCTGCAGGTACGGGCTCGACTCGCGCGCGAGTCGGTTTGCGGGTGGCGGTGCGGCCAAGCTTGCCTCCGGGGCGATGCCTGCGATCGCGAGCGCGCCGCCGATCGTGAAGGCCTTCACGAGCCGCCGTCGCCGGGTGCCGGACGGGCGCACGAGCGCTGCAACCGCGATGCGGCGGGCGGCATTTCGCGGCGGCGCCGAGCCGCGGCGACGGCTCGCTTCAAGGCCGCGGCGTGATCACGCGGACGTCGACGCGGTCGTACCAGTCGTAGGAGCCGGCGAGCGCGATCGCGGCGTGGCCCTCGCCGTCGCGCGGCAGCGGGTCGAGGAGGTGGCCCCGGGTGGTCTGGACGAGGTCGCCGTGGCGGTAGCCGGCGACCTCGAACCACACGTCGAGTGGCCCGAGGTCGCGGCCGCAGCGGTTGACCGCGTCGACGTCGACCAGCACCTGGCCGAGCGCGACCGGCGACGGTTCGACACCGGATCGGATCGCGACGCACTCGGCGACCTCCGGCGTCGGCGCGGGCGCGCGGTCTCGCGCGCGGGTCGGCCCGCCAGCGGGCACCGGCGCCTCGGTCGGCTCGGGCTCCGGGCCGGGGAGCGTCGGCGTCGGCGCGGGTCCCCACGGCAGAACGAAGGTCGCGCGCCCCACCTCGGGTGCCGCCGGCGTCGGCGTGGGCGCCTCGCTCTGCCGGACTTTCGGCGTCGTCACGGACGCGACGGGCCGGCGGCCCGCCGCGGCGGCGGGCGCCTGGCGCCGCGGGACGACCGCGAGCCAGATCGCCGCCGCGCCAAGCGCCACGACGGCCGCGAGGACGATCATTCGAACCCGCATTTCAAGAGCCTATGCCGGCGTCCGCCGCATCAGCACCGACGCGCCACGCTGGAGCAGCCCCTGCCGTTTCCGGCCCCCGGCCCCCGGACCCCGGACCCCCGCCTCTCACTCCACCCAGTCGGCGACGAACACGTTGGTCTGGTGCGGCGCGGAGTCGAACCGGTTGGAGCAGAACACGAGCGTCTTGCCGTCCGGCGTCCACATCGGGAAGCTGTTGAAGTCGTGCGAGTAGGTCACACGCTCGAGGCCGGTGCCGTCGGCGTTGACGAGGTAGAGCTCGAACGTCCGGCCCTGCGGGTCGTCCATGTTCGAGGCGAAGATCACCTTGGTGCCGGCGGGGTTGAAGTAGGGGGCGAAGTTCGCCGCGCCGTTGTTCGTGAGGCGCCGCACCCCGGTGCCGTCGGCGTTGGCGGTGTAGATGTCGAGCGCGTGTGGCTTGACCAGCCCCTGCGCGAGCAGCGACTTGTACTCGTCGAGGTCGGGGCCGGGCTTGGGGCGCGAGGCGCGCCAGACGATCTTGGAACCGTCGGCGGAGAAGAACGCGCCGCCGTCGTAGCCGACCTCGTGGGTGATGCGGCGCACGTCGGAGCCGTCGAGCTTCATCGTGTAGAGGTCGATGTCGCCGTCGCGTACCGAGGTGAAGATGATGCGGTCGCCCTTGGGCGAGATCGTCGCCTCGGCGTCGTAGCCGGGCGTGGCGGTGAGGCGGTGCGGCGTCGGGTCGTCGAGCGAGGCGGTGAAGATGTCGAAGCTCTTGTAGACCGCCCAGACGTAGCCGTGCGACATATCGGGCGAGGGCGGGCAGGCATCGCCGCCGAGGTGGGTCGAGGCGTAGAGGTAGTGCTTGCCGTCGGGGAAGAAGTAGCTGCAGGTGCAGCGCCCCTTGCCGGTCGAGAGCAGCTTCACGCCGTGGCCGTCGAGGTCCATGGTGAAGATCTGGTCGCACTGGTACGGCGGCCGCGTCGACTGGAAGATCAGGCGCTTGCCGTCGAACGAGAGGTACGCCTCGGCGTTCTGCACCCCGTCGGTGATCTGGCGCAGGTGGGCGAGGTGGCGCTCGCGGGGGTCGGACGGGCGGAGGATCGGGAACCTCGACTCGTCCCTCGGGTCCTGCGGCGCCGGGGTCGGCGCGGCGATCAGCCAGACTGCGGCTGCGGCGGCGGCAAACGAGGTGAGCAGGGCTTTCACGCGGCCTCCAATCGGGAGATGCGTTCTCATTTGCATGATGCACTGGCGGGCGGCCGGGCGCAAGGCTACCATTGGCCGATGGACGCGGCGCAGGTGATGGAGCGGTTGGTCAAGGCCGCGCGGCAGAAGGGCGGCGAGCGCCTCGAGATCAAGGCCGACCTGCCGGCGGTGCTGGTCAGCGGCGGCGCGCGCCTGCAGGCCGGCAAGGCGGTGGTCGCGCCCGCCGAGCTCGAGGGCTGGCTCGAAAGCGTCCTCGCCCCCGAGCGCTTGCTCGCGTTCGAGCTCGGCGAGGAGGTGAGCGCCGTCGCCGGGTTCGGCGACGAGCACTTCGTCGTCCAGGCGCGCCGCGCCGACGGTTCGCCGCAGGTCGTGGTCGAGCTGGCGCCGGTGCCCGCGCCGGGCTCCTCGCCCGCCGCGACGCCCACGAACACCGCGACGGCGGTCGGGAGCCCGGCGCCGAAGCCCGCGGCGAAGCCGGCCGCGGCGACGCCAGCCGGTGAGCTCGAGCGCCCGCTCGACCGCATGCTGCGGCGCCTGGTCGAGCTGGGCGGCAGCGACCTCCACCTCACCTCGTCGCTGGCGCCGCAGATCCGCCTCCACGGCGACATCACCGCCCTGCCCGAGTTCAGCGTGCCGCTCGCCGCCGAGCACATCCTGCTGATGTGCGAGGAGGTGGCGCCGGGCGCCAACCGCGGCGAGTTCCGGCGCGACAACGACACCGACTTCGCCTACCAGATCGCGGGCGTGGCGCGCTTCCGCGCCAACCTCTTCCGCGACCGGCGCGGCGTGGCGGCGGTGTTCCGCCAGATCCCGGAGCGCCTGTTGACGTTCGAGGAGCTCGGCCTGCCCGAGTGCGCCCGCGCGCTGTGCATGCTCAACAAGGGCCTGGTGCTGGTCACCGGGCCGACGGGGTCGGGGAAGTCGACCACGCTGGCGACGATGGTCGACTACGCCAACTCCAACCGCGCCGACCACATCATCACGATCGAGGACCCGATCGAGTTCGTGCACGAGAACAAGCGCTGCCTGGTCCACCAGCGCGAGGTGTTCTCGCACACCGAGTCGTTCAAGCGCGCGCTCCGCGCCGCGCTGCGCGAGGACCCCGACATCGTGCTCGTCGGCGAGCTGCGCGACCTCGACACGATGGCGATCGCGATCGAAACGGCGGAAACCGGCCACCTCGTGTTCGGCACGCTCCACACCACCACCGCGATCTCCACCGTCGACCGGCTGATCGACCAGTTCCCGGCCGACCGCCAGGCGCAGATCCGCGTCATGCTCGCGGAGTCCTTGAAGGGCGTGATCGCGCAGATCCTGCTCAAGCGCGTGGGCGGCGGGCGGGTCGCCGCCTACGAGGTGCTGCTCGGCGTGCCGGCGGTGGCGAACCTCATCCGCGAGGGCAAGACGCACCAGATCGCGACCATCATGCAGACCGCCAAGCGCCTCGGCATGAGGACGATGAACGACGCGCTGGCGGAGCTGGTGCGCGCCGGCACGGTCGACGCCGAGGAGGCGCTGTCGAAGGCGATCGACAAGGACGGGCTGCGCGGCCTGCTCAAGATCGGCGAGGCCGGGGGCGCCGGCGCGATCGCGCTTTGACACCGCGCCGGCGGCGGATTAGTGTGTAGTGTAAGCACTTGCGTGAAGCGCAGAGAAACCGGGGGGTGACCCGATGCACATCAACGACATCCTCAAGGCGGCGACGGAACGGAAGGCCTCCGACGTGCACCTCAAGGTCGGCGCGCACCCCCTGATCCGCGTCGACGGCACGCTCGTGCCGCTGGTCGAGTTCAAGCGGCTCATGCAGGAGGACACCATCGCCATGGCGTTCTCCATGATGTCCACGCAGCAGAAGGAGAAGTTCAAGCAGTTCCTCGAGATCGACATCGCGTACTCGGTCCCGGGGCTGGGCCGCTTCCGCTGCAACATCTTCCAGCAGCGCGGCTCGGTCGGCCTCGTCCTGCGGCTGATCCCGGCGCGCATCCTCTCCGTCCGCGAGCTGCTGCTGCCGCCGGTGCTGGAGCGGATCGCCGAGGAGGACCGCGGCCTCATCCTCGTCACCGGGACCACCGGGTCGGGCAAGTCGACGACGCTCGCCGCGATGATCGACTACATCAACGGCCGGCGGAACTGCCACGTCATGACGATCGAGGACCCGATCGAGTTCCTCCACCGCGACAAGAAGTCGATCATCAACCAGCGCGAGGTCGGCGTCGACACCCACAGCTTCAGCGCCGCGATGCGCGTGGCGCTGCGCGAGGACCCGGACGTGATCCTGGTCGGCGAGATGCGCGACTACGAGACGATCGAGACGGCGCTGCTCGCCGCCGAGACCGGTCACCTCGTGCTCTCCACCCTCCACACCCTCGACGCCACCGAGACCGTCAACCGCATCATCGCGGTGTTCCCGCCCCACCAGCAGAAGCAGATCCGCATCCAGCTCGCGGCCGTGCTCAAGTCGATCATCTCGATGCGCCTGCTGCCGCGCGCCGACGGCCTCGGCCGCGTTCCGGCGGTCGAGGTGCTGATCTCCACCGCCTACATCCGCGACTGCATCGAGCAGAAGGAGAAGACCAAGCTGATCCGCGACGCGATCGCCACCGGCACCTCGCAGTACGGGATGCAGACGTTCGACCAGTCCCTCTACGGCCTCTACAAGTCGGGGCTGATCACGCTCGACGAGGCGCTGCGCCGCGCCTCCAACCCGGACGAGTTCAAGCTCCGCGTGCAGGGGATCCAGTCCACCGC
>DATIYW010000104.1:0-5901 GCA_035517415.1 Thermoanaerobaculaceae bacterium | reverse complement strand
GTGGTGGTCGCACCGACGACGACGTTCGACCCGGACTGCCCGAGCGGCGCGGCGATCCCGATCGAGCAGCGCGCCGCCGACGAGGTCCGCCGGGTGGGGCGGCGGCTGCTCGCCCCGGCCGGCGTCGCGGTGCTCAACCCGGCGTTCGACGTCACGCCGCCGGAGCTGGTGTGGGCGATCGTGAGCGAGCGCGGCGTCGCCCGGCCGGTGACCGCGGCGGCGGTGCGGGCGATCGCCCGATGAAGAAGCGCGCCGCCCCTGCAGGCCCTCCCCCTTCGGGCACGCCCTCCGATCCGGCGGCGAACGGGCCACGGGCCACGGGCCACGGGCCACGGTCTCTCCGCACCCTCGGCATCGAGACCTCGTGCGACGAGACCGCGGTGAGCGTGCTGGCCGGCGACGGCAGCGTGCGCTTCGCGCTGATCTCCTCGCAGGCGGCCGCGCACGCGCCGTACCTCGGCGTGGTCCCGGAGCTGGCGGCGCGCCACCACCTCGAGGCGCTGCCGCGCCTGCTCGCCGAGGCTCACCGCCAGGCCGACCTGGCGACGGTCGAGCTGGTTGCGGTCACGCGCGGACCGGGGCTGATCGGCTCGCTGCTGGTCGGCACCTGCTTCGCGTCGGCCTACGCCTGGGGCCGCGGGCTGCCGCTGGTCGGGGTCGACCACCTCGAGGGGCACCTCGTCTCGCCGTTCCTGCGCCTCGACGGCGAGCCGGCGCGCGAGGCCCCCGAGCCGGCGCTCACACTGGTGGTGTCGGGCGGCCACTCGTCGTACTTCCTGCTCGCCGGCGGCCGCGCCCGGCCGCTCAACCGCACCCGCGACGACGCGGCGGGCGAGGTGTTCGACAAGGTCGCGGCGGCGCTCGGCCTCGGCTACCCGGGCGGGCCGGTGATCGACCGGCTGGCGGACCTCGGCGACGCGGCGGCATTCGCGTTCAGCCCGCCGCGCATCAAGGACCCGACGGGAGCCCTCGACTTCTCGTTCTCCGGCCTCAAGACGGCGGTGATCCGCGCCGCGCAGGGGCTCGGGCCGCTGCCGCTGCCCGACCCGGAGCACCCGCCGCAGCCGGTGCTCGACCTGCTCGCCGCGTTCCGCCGCACGGTGGTCGACTGGCTGACCGCGCCGCTCGAGGAGTTCGTCGCGGAGCACCGCCCGCGCGTCGTGGCGGCCTCGGGCGGGGTCGCCGCCAACCGCGAGCTGCGCCGCCGCCTGGCGGCGTGGGGCGAGCGGCGCGGCGTCGAGGTGCTGCTCCCGCCGCTCGAGCTCACCACCGACAACGCGGCGATGATCGCCCGCGCCGGCCAGCTCCGCGCCGCGCGCGGCGAGCTCGACGACCCGCTCGCGCTCGCCGCGTACCCGCGGGCGGCGTGGAAGACGCGCGGCGGACCCGGCGGCAAGCCGGTGTTCCCCGGCCTCTGAGCCGGGCCCCGGTCCCCTCGTCCAACATCGTGTAGAATCACCAGTTCGCGCGACGGACGCGGTACCCAGGGAGCCCGGTGGAATCGCAACGCATCCGCAACTTCTGCATCATCGCCCACATCGACCACGGCAAGTCGACGCTCGCCGACCGCCTGCTCGAGCTGACCGGGGCGTTGTCGGCGCGCGAGATGCAGGACCAGGTGCTCGACTCGATGGACCTCGAGCGCGAGCGCGGCATCACGATCAAGGCTCACACCGTCACGCTGCGCTACCGCGGACGGGACGGCCAGGACTACCTCCTCAACCTGATCGACACCCCGGGCCACGTCGACTTCTCCTACGAGGTGTCGCGCTCGCTGGCGGCGTGCGAGGGCGCGCTGCTGGTGGTCGACGCCTCGCAGGGGGTGGAGGCGCAGACGCTGGCCAACGCCTACCTGGCGGTGGACCAAGGGCTGGAGCTGGTGCCGGTGCTCAACAAGGTCGACCTGCCGGCGGCCGAGCCGGAGCGGGTGCGCGAGCAGATCGAGCAGGTGATCGGCATCGACGCCTCCGCTGCGCTCACCATCTCGGCCAAGACCGGCCTCGGTGTCGGCGACGTGCTGGAGGCGCTGGTCGAGCGGGTGCCGCCGCCGCGGGGCGCGGCCGGAGGGCCACTGCGCGCGCTCGTCTTCGATGCCTCCTACGATCCCTACAAGGGCGTGCGCAGCCTGGTCCGGGTGGTCGACGGCGCGCTCGAGGTCGGCCAGGCGATCCGCTTCATCGGCGTCGGCCGCGAGGCGCAGGTCGAGGAGCTGGGGATCTTCACGCCGCGCGCCGAGCCGGTCGAGCGCCTCGGGCCGGGCGAGGTGGGCTACCTGTTCGCCGGCCTCAAGGAGCTGCGCCTGGTCAAGGTCGGCGACACGGTGACGGAGAGCGCGCGGCCCGCGGCGGAGCCGCTGCCGGGGTTCGCCGACGCCAAGCCGATGGTGTTCGCCGGCCTCTACCCGGTCGACTCCTCGGCGTTCGGCGACCTGCGCGAGGCGCTCGAGCGCCTCTCGCTCAACGACTCCGCCTTCACCTTCCAGGCCGACACCTCGCAGGCGCTCGGGTTCGGCTTCCGCTGCGGCTTCCTCGGCCTCCTCCACATGGAGATCGTGCAGGAGCGGCTGGAGCGCGAGTTCGACCTCGACCTGATCACCACCGCGCCGGGCGTCGCCTACCGCGTGCTGACGAGCGGCGGGCAGGTGGTGGAGGTGGAGAACCCCGCCCAGCTCCCCGACCCGGCGCGGATCGCCGCGATCGAGGAGCCGCTGATCGTCGCGACCATCCTCACCCCGGACACCTACCTCGGCGGCATTCTCAAGCTGGTGCAGGAGCGGCGCGGCGAGCAGGTCAAGCTCGAGTACCTGGGCGGCGGCCGCGTCCTCCTCGAGTACCGCCTGCCGCTCGCCGAAGTCGTTCTCGACTTTTATGATAAGTTGAAGTCCGTGTCGCGGGGGTACGCCTCCCTCGACTACCACTTCGCCGGCTATCGCGAGGGAGACCTGGTCAAGCTCGACCTGATCGTGAACGGGGAGCCGATCGACGCGCTGGCGCTGATCGTCCACCGCGGCACCGCCTACCAGAAGGCGCGAGCGCTGGCGAGCAAGCTCAAGGAGATGATCCCGCGCCAGCTGTTCGAGGTGACGATCCAGGCGGCGATCGGCAACCGGGTGATCGCGCGCGAGTCGGTCAAGGCGCTGCGCAAGAACGTGCTCGCGAAGTGCTACGGCGGCGACATCACGCGCAAGCGCAAGCTGCTCGAGCGGCAGAAGGAAGGCAAGCGGCGCCTCAAGCGCCTCGGCCGCGTCGAGATCCCTCAAGAAGCATTCTTGGCGGTGCTGAAGGTGGAGTCATAGGATGAGCAAGCAACACGTGGTCCGGGAGTACTACGAGGCGATCCTGGTGGCGGTGATCTTCACGCTGTTCGCTCGCACCTTCGTCGCGCAGGCGTTCAAGATCCCGACCGGCTCGATGGAGGACAACCTGCTGGTCGGCGACCACCTCTTCGTCAACAAGTTCATCTACGCGCCGCACTGGGACACGCCGCTCCACCGCCTCATGCCGTACCGCGAGATCCGGCGCGGCGACGTGGTCGTGTTCAAGTACCCGCAGGATCCCGACCGCGACTTCATCAAGCGCGCCGTGGGGGTGCCCGGGGACGAGGTCGAGGTGCGGGCGAAGCAGCTGTTCGTCAACGACAAGGCGGAGGTCAACCCCCACCTCGTGCACAAGGACCCGACCACCTACCCGGACTCGCCGTCGCTGCCCGCCGCGTACCGCAGCCGCGACAACTTCGGCCCGTTCCGCGTCCCGCCCGGCTTCGTCTTCTGCATGGGGGACAACCGCGACAACTCGTACGACTCGCGCTTCTGGGGCCCGGTGCCGCGCGGCTACTTCAAGGGCCGGGCGCTCTTCATCTACTGGTCGTACGAGGCGCAGCCCAACTCCCAGGAGTGGCGCGGCTGGGTCGACCGCGTCCAGCAGCTCGCCGAGGTGGCGATCCACTTCGTCACCCGCACGCGCTGGGATCGCTCGTTCTCCCTCGTCCATTGACGCCGCCCGGCGCCGCGCCGCGGAGTTTCCGGGCTACACTAGGCCTCAGGAGCCGCTGGCTGGAGGGCGCATGACCATCGGACGCGAGCGGGGCGAGGGCAAACTCGGGTGCGTGTTGGGACTCGCCGTCCTGGTCGTGGCGGCGGTGGTCGGCGTCAAGGCCGTGCCGGTCCGGCTGGCGGTGGCTGACCTCGAGGACTACTGCGTCCACGAGGCCGAGCGCGCGTCGGTGATGCGTGAGCACGACGGCCGCACCCCGGAGCAGCAGATCGCCGACGGCATCCTGCTCGAGGCGGAGAAGGAGAACCTCCCGGTCGCCAAGGACCAGATCAAGGTCTGGCGCGACAGCGAGGAAGAGCACATCGAGGTGAAGTACCGGGTGTCGATCGACTTCATCGTCTACACCTACAACTGGGACGTGGTCCACCGCGTCGACCGCAACCGGTTCTGAGGTTCCCCGCCGACGCCGCGACGGCGTCAGCCGCCGAGGTACGACTCGCGCACGCGCGGATCGCCGAGCAGCTCCTGGCCGGTGCCCTGCGCGGTGATCATGCCGTTCTCCAGCACCCAGCCGCGCGCCGCCACGCGCAGCGCCATGTTCGCGTTCTGCTCGACCAGCAGGATCGTGGTGCCCGCCCGGTTGATCTCCTGCAGGACGCGGAAGATCTCGCGCACCAGCACCGGCGCCAGCCCCATCGACGGCTCGTCGAGCAGCAGCAGTCGGCCGCGCGTCATCAGCGCGCGCCCCACCGCGAGCATCTGCTGCTCGCCGCCCGAGAGCGTGCCGGCGAGCTGGGCGAGGCGCTCGCGCAGGCGGGGGAAGAGCGCGAACACCCGCTCGTAGTCGTCGCTCACGGCGGCCTTGTCGCGGCGCTGCCAGGTCGCGAGCTTGAGGTTCTCGAGCACGGTGAGGTTGCCGAAGATGCCGCGCCCCTCGGGGACGTGGGCGACGCCGAGCGCGACGATACGGTCGGCCGCCATGCCGCGCAGCTCGCGCCCGGCGTAGCGCGCGCTGCCCGAGAACGCGACCAGGCCGGAGATCGCCCGCAGCGTCGACGACTTGCCCGCGCCGTTGGCGCCGATGAGCGTCGCGATCTTGCCCTCGCCGACCGCGAACGAGATCCCGCGCAGCGCGCGGATCGCGCCGTAGGCGACCGCGAGGTCGCGCACCTCGAGCAGCGCCGGGGCGGCGCTCACAGGTCGACGCCCTCGCCGAGGTAGGCCTCGAGCACGCGCGGGTGGCGCTGGATCTCCGCCGGCGTGCCGGCCGCGATCGTCGCCCCGAAGTCGAGCACGACGAGCCGCTCGCAGATCCCCATCACCAGCCGCATCTGGTGCTCGATGAGGATGATCGTCAGGGAGAACTCGCGCCGCACCCAGCGGATCAGCTCGATCAGCTCGGCGATCTCGTTGGGGTTCATCCCCGCCGCCGGCTCGTCGAGGAGGAGCAGCCGGGGGCGGGTGGCGAGGGCGCGGGCGATCTCGAGCCGGCGCTGCTGGCCGTAGGGGAGGTTGCGCGCCAGCTCGCCGGCCTCGCCGTCGAGGCGGAACTGGTGCAGCAGGCGCGCCGCGTCGGCGCGGATGCGGCGCTCCTCGGCGGCGTAGCGGCCGACGTGGAGCAGCGCCTCGAGCGGGCTGTAGCCGGCCTGCGAGTAGTACGCGGCGCGCACGTTGTCGAGCACGGTGAGGTCGCGGAACAGGCGGATGTTCTGGAACGTGCGGGCGACGCCGAGGCGGGTGATCTCGACCGGGGGCAGGCCGACGAGCTCGTGCCCGTCGAGGGTGAGGCGGCCGCGGGTGGCGCGGTAGACGCCGGTGACGAGGTTGAAGACGGTGGTCTTGCCGGCGCCGTTGGGACCGATCACGCCGATCAGCTCGCCCGCCTCGAGCGCGAGGTTGAAGTCGGAGA
>DATIYW010000103.1:0-41413 GCA_035517415.1 Thermoanaerobaculaceae bacterium | reverse complement strand
CCAGCGCCGCCGCCTCGCCGCGCCGGAAGCGCCGCGCCGCGCCGCCCGCGACCTCGACCAGCGCGGCGGCGTCCGAGACCACGCAGGCCGCGCCGCACGCCAGCGCCTCGGCGAGCGGCAGGCCGAACCCCTCCTCCTCGGAGGCGAGGACGCCGAGCTCGGCGTGGCGGAGCAGGGCGCGCGCGTCCTCCCGGCTGACGTAGCCCGGCAGGTGCACGCGGGCGCGCTCGGGGTGCGCGGCGAGCGCGCGCGCGAGCCAGCCGCCGCCCCATCCCGGCGCGCCGGCGAGGACGAGGTCGGGCGCGGCCCGGTCGGCGCGGAGCAGCGCGGCGTGGGCGGCGAGGAGCGTGGCGATGCCCTTGCGCGGCTCGAGCGTCCCGAGCTGCACGATGAAGGTCCGGCCGCCCGCGAAACGAAGGGCGGTCTCCCGCGCCTCGCCGGCGTCGCCCCCCGGGGAGAAGAACGGGTCGACGCCCTCGCGGATCACCTCCGCCCGCCTTGCCGCCTGCGGGAGCACGGCCGCGAGCGCCGCGAGCGTCGCCGCGGAGACGCACACCAGCGCGTCGGCGCAGGCCGCCGACTCCTCGAAGTAGGCGTTGAAGCAGAAGCGGTTGGCCGGCGTGTGCTGCTGCGGCCGGCTGCGCGGGGTGAGGTCGTGCACCGCCAGGACCGCCGGGATCGTCAGCCGGCGCGGCAGCACGCCGAGCGTCCCGACCCAGACGTCCGCGCGACCGGCCGCCAGCGACGCCGCGGCCGTGTGCAGCCAGACCGTGCCCGGACGGCCGATCGCCGGCGCGAGGACCTCGCAGCGCTCGACCAGGTCGTCGACGCCGAGGCTCGCGGCGGCGCGCGGCAGGCACAGCACGAAACGCCAGTCGGTGGCGGCGGCGAGCCCGCGCAGCAGGCCCTCCAGCCACACCGACACGCCGGTGCGCTGGCCGAGCAGCGGGCGGGCGTCAAACGCGATACGCATCGGCGTGGGGGGCCGGCAGCCCGGCGGCGCGGCGCAGCACGCTCGCGGTCGCGGCGGCGGCGTCCTCCCAGCGGAACCGCGCGGCGCGCGCACGTCCCGCGGCCGACAGGCGGGCGGCGAGGTCGGGGTCGCCCGCCAAGCGCAGCACCGCCTCGGCGATCTCCTCGGGCCGCGCCGGGTCGACGAAGAGCCCGGCGTCGCCGGCGACCTCCGGCAGCGACGAGGTGGCGGAGACGATCACCGGCACGCCGCACGCCATCGCCTCCACCACCGGCAGGCCGAACCCCTCGAGCAGCGACGGGAACACCAGCGCCTCGGCGCGCCGCAGCACGCCGGCGAGCGTCCCGCGGTCGAGGTAGTCGAGATGGTGGATGCGCCCCCGCACCGGCGACTCGCGCAGCGCCGCCTGGGCCGCCTCGGTGCGCCAGCCCCAGCGCCCGACCAGGACGAGGTCGCCGGGGTAGCCGGCGGCGACCGCGGCGGCGAAGCCGGCGAGCAGGCCGACGACGTTCTTGCGCGGCTCCAGCGTCGAGACGAACAGCAGGTAGCGGCCGGGCAGGCCGTCGACGCCGCCCGCGGCGGCCTCGAACGCCGGGTCGACCCCTTCGTGGACGACGTGCACCCGCCGCGGGCTCACCCCGGCGAGGCCGACCAGGTCGCCGGCGGTGGCGGCCGAGACGGCGATCAGCGCGTCGGCGGAGAACAGCGCGGCGGGGAGGTGGCGGTGGAGGTTGTCGAGCGTCTCGCGCTGGATCGTCCCGGGCAGGCGCAGGAACGCGAGGTCGTGGACGGTGGGCACGAGCGCTCGCACCGCCGCCGAGTGGCGCCGCGGGACGAAGAAGTTGGGCGCGAAGAACACGTCGTTGCCGTCGAGGAAGAGCAGGAGCGGCTCGACCACGGCGCGGAGGAGGCGGATGGTGGCCGGGATCGGCAGCAGGAAGCCGGCCGGGATGTGGTGGAAGCGGAAGCGCGACCGCGCCGCGGTCGGCATCGGCGGCGGCGACGGCTCGTCGGGCGCCGCGAACGTCTGGGCGTAGTAGCGCAGCTCGATTGCCGGGTCGGCCTCGGGCAGCCGCGCGAGGAGGTTCCACTCGTACCACCCGACCCCGGTCATGCGCTCGAAGAAGGGGAAGATGTCCACCCCCACCGCGATCGCCTCCTCGCCGAGAACCGCCTGGCGGTAGCGCCGGCGCAACCGCGATACGAGCGATCCGGCGAGGTCGCGCAGGACGTGGGCGACGAAGGCGAGGGTGAGCTTGATCCGGCGCCCCATTGCGGGCAAAGGGTACACTAGCCGGCACCCGGTATGCGCCGATCGATCCTCGCCGTTCTCATCGTCGCCGCCGTCGCGCTCACCGGCTGGCTGACCTGGCGCTGGTGGTCGGCGCCGGCGTCGGAGCCCGCCGCGCGCCTCGCCGCCGTCGCGGCCGGCGCGCCGACGTCGGCGGAGGGCGTGGTGGTCGTCGCCGAGCCGCGGCGGGCGGCGCGCTGGGTGATCGGCCACCCCCAGGCGCTCGGCCTGATCGCGGTCGCGGCGCCGCAGACGACCGGCACTCTGTCCTCGCTCCGCCCCGTGATGCAGGCGCTGGTGGGAGCGGCGAAGGGGCCGCTCGCGCTGTGGTGGCGCGGTCCCGACGTCGCCCTCGCGGCCACCGTCGGTGGCGGCGCGCGGAGCGGGATCGAGCGGCTCGCGGCGCTGCGCGGCCTCTCGTTCGCGGCGCGCGGCGACGAGGTGCGGGTCGCCACCGCCGCCGCCCTGGTCGAGAACGGGCCGGGGCTCACCCCGCCGCCGCCGCCCGCCCGCCGCATCGCCGTCCTCGCCAGCGCCCGCGGCCGCTGGTGGATCGGCACCATCCGCCCCGGTGCGCTCCTCCTCGAGAGCGGCGACGCCCCGCAGCCGCCGCCCGCGGCGCCGACGAGCAGCCTGCGATCCGCCGACCTCGCCGCGGTCGCCGGGCCGCTCGGCGCGCCGCGCGAGCCGTTCCACGGCGCCGCCTGCCTCGCGCTCTCGGCGCAGCGCGGCTGGGCCCTCGCGCTTCCCGCGGCGAGCCTGCCGGAGGCGCTGCGCGCGGTGATGGGCGGGCGCACGGCCACGCCGGGCCCGGCGCCGGGAACGGAGCGCTGGGACGGCGCCCTCGGCGAGCTGATCGTGCTCCCCCACGCCGGCCTGACCGTGGCGAGCGACGCGACGATGCTGGCCGGCGTGGTGCCGTGCGCCGCGCCGCCCGAGGAGGCGAGCCTGCGCGGCACCGACCTCGCCTGGGCGGTCGCGCGCCTCGGCGCCGCGTTGCGCCACACCTGGATATTCGCCCCCCAGGGCGAGCAGCTCGCCAACGCTGCGCCGCTGCTCGCCTCGCTCGGGCGCGCCTGCTGGCGGCTCACGCGTGAGGGCGGCGTGATCGAGCTGGAGTGGTAGCATCGCCCCGGTGCCCACGGTCAACCTCGAGCGACGGGGCGCGCTCGCGCTCGTCGAGCTCGCCCGCCCGGAGTCCGGCAACGCGCTCTCGGCCGGCCTCGTCGCCGACCTCCACGCCGCGCTCGCCGCGGCCGCCGAGAGCGGCGCGCGGGCGTTGATCCTGGCCGGCAGCGGGCGGAATTTCTGCGCCGGCGCGGACCTCCGCGAGCTCGCCGCGACCGCCGACGCGCCGCTCGCGGCGCACCTCGCCGACGCGAACCGGCTCGCCGCGACCTACGCCGCGCTGCTCCGCTGTCCGCTGCTCACCGTCGCCGCGGTTCATGGCGCGGCGTACGGCGGCGGCGCGGGGCTCGCCGCCGCCTGCGACCTCGTCGTCGCGTCGCCCGCCGCGCGCTTCCAGTTCTCCGAGGTGCGGCTCGGGTTCGTGCCGGCGCTGGTCAGCGCGTTCCTCCCCCGGCGGGTCGCTCCGGCGACGCTGGCGCGGCTCCTCCTCGACCCCGAGCCGCTCGCCGCCGCCGCGGCGCGGGAGGCCGGCCTGGTCGACGAGATCGCCGACGACGCCCGCGCGGCCGCCGGGGAGCGAGCGCTCGCGATCGTGCGGAAGGCGGCGCCGAGTGCGCTCGCCGAGACCAAGCGCCTGCTCCTCGCCGCGCTCCTGCCGCAGCTCGACCGCCGGCTCGCGGAGGCGGCGGAGGCCAACGCGCGGCAGCGCACGCACCCGGATTGCCGGCGCGGGGTCGCGGCGTTCCTGGCGTCGCGCGAGTTTCCGGACTGGACGGCCTGAGCCGGGGGCCGGCCGGGCGGCGGCGGGCGCCGCGAGGCCTCAGACCGTCTGCGGGACCGGCAGCTCGGCCGCGGCGCCCTTCGGCGGCGTCACCGGTTGGTAGAGCGTGGTGCGCTCGACCGGGACGCGCCGCGCCTCGCGGATGAGGTGCTCGAGGTCGCGCCGCGCCATCCCCGCGCCGGCCTCGCCGCCGGCCGCGAGCGTGATCCGCTCGTCGACCACCGTGCCGTCGAGATCGTCGGCGCCGAAGTGCAGCGCGACCTGCGCCGCCTTGGCCCCGAGCATGATCCAGTACGCCTTGACGTGGGGGATGTTGTCGAGCACCAGGCGCGACAGCGCCACGGTCTGCAGGTCGAGCTTGCCGGTGGTCGGCGCGAGGTGGTCGAGGCGGGTGTGGGCGGGGTGGAACGCGAGCGGGATGAAGCACTGGAACCCGCCGGTCTCGTCCTGCAGGGCGCGGAGGCGCACCAGGTGGTCGACGCGCTCCTCGGCGCTCTCGATGTGGCCGTAGAGCATCGTGCAGTTGGACCTGAGGCCGAGGCGGTGCACCGTGCGAGCGATCTCGATCCAGCGCTCGCCGGAAGTCTTGTGGTCGCAGATCTGCCGGCGCACGCGCTCGGCGAAGATCTCCGCGCCGCCGCCCGGGCAGGAGTCGAGGCCGGCGGCGGCGAGGCGACGCACCACCTCCTCGACCGGCAGCTTGGCGCGCTGGGCGAGGAAGTCGAGCTCCACCATCGTCAGCGCCTTGAGGTGGACCCACGGGAATCGCCGCTTGAGGGCGCGGAACAGCTCCTCGTAGTACTCGACGCCGAGCTTGGGGTGGAGGCCGCCGACGATGTGCAGCTCGGTGACCTTCTCGGTGACGTCGCGCGCCGCCACCTCGACCGCCTGCTCCACGGTGTAGGTCCAGCCGCGCGGGCCGCCGTACTTCTCGGCGAACGCGCACAGCGCGCAGGAGGCGACGCACACGTTGGTCGGGTTGAGGTGGCGGTTGACGTTGAAGAACGCGGCCTCGCCGTGAAGCCTCTCGCGGACGTGATTGGCGAGGCGCCCGACGCCGAGGAGGTCGGGCGAGGTCGCGACCGCGAGGCCGTCCTCGAAGCCGAGCCGGCCGCCCGCCTGCACGGTCTCGGCGATCCCGCGCAACCGGGGGTCGAGAAACGGTCCGAGGTCCGCCCCAGCCATCGCCGGTACTCTAGCACACGGCGTCGAACCTGCGACCGTATCTCGCTGTCGACGGCCGCGCGCCTGCTAGCATCGCGCCGTGGCCAGGTCGCGGAGGATCGCCGCCCTCGCGGCGGCGGGGCTGTCGCTCGGCCTCGGCGCGCGGAGCGCGCTCGAGCGGCCGGCACCCGAGCAGCGCCGCCCGCGTTGGGCCGCGGCGCTCGCCCCGCTCGCCGGCGCGCCGCTCCCGACCGCTGCGCCGGTCGCGCTGCTCCGCCCCGCCGGCGTGCCCGCCGCCACCGCAGGGCCGCTCCTGCTCGAGGCGGCCTGGCAGCGCCCCGACCTGCGCTGGGACTGGTTCGAGGCCTGGCGCGAGCCCATCCGACCCATGTTCCTGGTCGCCGTCGACGCCGCGCCGGCGCCCGCCGGATGGACCGAGTCGTGGCGGCGCGAGGGCATTCGCGTCCTGCGCCGCGGCCCGCCGTGAGCGAGGCGCTGGCGATCGTCGCGGCGCTCCTCTGCGGGGCCGCGATCACGGCGCGGCGCGGCGCGCCCGGAAGCGGCGCGTCCGCCGTCGTCGCGGTCGTCGCGGCGGGCACGCTCGCCACCGCGGTGTGGCTCGGCCTGCTGCAACTGGCCGGGCTGCGCTGGTCGCGTGCGCTGGTGCTGGCGCCCGCCGCCGCATCGGCGGTGATCCTGCTCGTCGCGGCGCTGCGCCCACCCAGAGGCGCAGGGAGGGCGGCCCTCCCGCGAAGCGAGCGACGATGGGCGGCCGCGGCGGGGACCGCCGCGCTCGCGGCGGCGGTCCCGGTCGCGCTCACCCCGGCGTTCGGCTGGGACTTCCGCTACATCTGGGGGCTCAAGGCGCGCGTCTTCGCCGCCGCCGGCGCCCACGACGCGGCGTGGCTCGCCTGGCCCGGGCACGCGTTCGCCCACCCCGACTACCCGCCGCTCTGGCCCGACCTGGTCGCGTCGGGCGCCGTGCTCGGCGCCGACCCCGCGCGCTGCGCCGCGCTGTGGCAGGCGGTCCTCGTCCTGGCCCTCGCCGCCGCGTGCTGGCAGATCGCGCGCGGCGCCCCCGGCGCGGTGCGCGCGCTCGCCGCGGCCGCCGGCGCGTGGACGCCGGTCCTGGCGGCGCCGCTCGATTCCGGCTACGCCGAGGCGCTCCTCGCCTTCCTCGCCGCCGCCGCGCTCGCGGCGCTGCTGCGCTGGCGCGGCGGCGAGGCCGGTGCGATGGCGGGTTTCGTCGTCGCCGCCGCCGCGCTCGCGCTCGCCAAGAACGAGGGCCTTGCCCTCGCCGCCGGGTTCGTCTTCGCGGCGGTCCTCGTCGCCCGGGGTCGGTCGCGAATCGTCCCAGCGCTCGCCCTGCTGCCGGCGGCGGCCTGGCAGGTCTTCCTGCTCGCCGGCGGCATCCGCGGCGAGGGGATCGTGCTCTCGCCGGCGTTCCTCGCGGCGCGGACGGCAGCAGCTCCGGCGGCTCTCGCGCACGCCTGCCGCGACCCGCTCGTGCTCGGCGAGCTGCTCGCCTGGGCGCTCGCGCTGCTCGCCCTGCGCGGGGCGCGCCTGGGGCCGATCCCGTGGGTCGCCGCAACGTGGGCCACCGCGGTCGTTGTCGTCTATCTCGCGGGGCCCGCCGACATGCCGTGGCGGATGGCGAACTCGCTCGACCGCGTGCTCGGCGCGCCGCTGCCCGCGGCGATCGCGCTCGCGCTCGGCGCGTGCTCGTGGCGCGGGGCCGACGCCGGGGTAGGGCCGGCCGCCGCCGAGCGCGGCGCGGCGGGACCGGCGCGTCCGGCTTGACACCTTCCCCGCGTGTCTCTAGCATGCCGTTCCCCGGAGCCACCGGCTGCCGCGGGGAGGTTAGCTCAGCGGGAGAGCACCTGCCTTACACGCAGGGGGTCGCGGGTTCAAATCCCACACCTCCCACCACCCGTCGAGCCGGCCTCGGGAGTGATGCGGGGTCGTAGTTCAGTTGGTTAGAACGCCGGCCTGTCACGCCGGAGGTCGCGAGTTCGAGTCTCGTCGACCCCGCCAATCTTCCTCCTTCGCGGCCTGCAGGCTGGTCTTGGCGACGCCCTGCCGCCGCCCCCGCGGCGCACCATGGCGTGCGCGTGTTCCTTCTCACGTGCGCCGGCGGCGGCGCAAGTGCCTGTCTGGTAAACTCGATGGCGTGAAATCCGGATATCGATGGGTCTCGGCGGGCCGGCTCGCGATCTCATGCGACGGTTCCTCCGCTCCCGCCGGGCCGAGCGGCGAGGGCGCCGGGCGATGAGCCAGCCGCGCGAGATCACCGAGAGCTTCCGTCTCGAGCGCGTGCTCAAGTCGAGCCGGTCGGGGATCGTGCTCCGGGCGATCGACCCGGCGACCAACGCGCCGGTCGCGATCAAGCTCATCCCGAACGGGTCGCCGGGGAGCCCGGAGGCGGCTCGAGCCGGGTTCACACGGATGGCCGAGACGCTCGCGGCGATCCACTCGCCGGCATTCCCGGCGGTCCTCGATCACGGCTTCACGCCCGACGCGAGCGCGTTCCTGGTCATGGAGTTCATCGAGGGGACGCGCCTCGACGCGATCGGCGAGGTTCCGGTCCGCCGCGTGCTCGAGCTGATGCTGCAGGCGATCGACGGCCTCGAGGCACTCGCCGCCGCCGGCGTCGCCCACGGCAACCTCGCCCCCGACAACCTGTTCGCGGTCACCGCCGAGGGCCGGGAGCAGGTCAAGATCCTCGGCCTCGGCACGGCGGCGTACGGGCCGCGCGGCGACACCGCGACCGGCCCGACGGCCAAGGACGGCACGGCCCACTTCGCCGCGCCGGAGCGCTGTGAGGGCGACGCCCCGCCGGATTGGCGCGGCGACATCTACTCGCTCGGCCTCATCGCGGCCGCGCTGCTGCACGGCGAGACAACCCTGCTCGACGGCGCGGCGCCCGCCGTGACGCTGCCGGCGAGCGCGATCGCCGACCTCCCGGACCCGGAGCCGCTGCGCTCAGCCCTCGAGCGGTCATTGAGCCGCGACCCGCACGAGCGCCCGGCGTCGTGGGACGAGGTGCGGCACGCGTTCCGCACCGCGCTGACCGAGAAGGCGGCGCCGCCCGTACCCGCCGCGGCGGGCACCGCGGTCGCCACCGCCGAGGCCGCCGCGTTGATCGAGCCCGATGAGCTGGAGCTCGAGGACGCGCCGGCCTGGCTCGCCGGGGGCGGGGCTGCCGCGGCGCCGCGCGAGGCCGTGCCCGCGCCCGCGCGGCCGGCCTCCGCCGCCCCCGGCATCGACGACACCAACCCGGTGCTCATCCCCCCGCCGGCCGCGGCATCGGTCGCGCCGCCGGCGTGGCTCGACGACGGCAGCACGCAGCGCATCAACCTTGCCGAGCGGCTCCGGATGAAGGGCGCCGATGCCCCCGCTCCGTCCGCACCTCCGGCCGCCACCGCATCGCAGTCCACTGCGGAAGTGACGCCTCCCGCACCGCCCGCGCCACCCGCGCCGGAGGCGCCGGAAGCGCCGATCGAGACGACGGCGAGCGCTCCCGAAGCGGCCGAGGCGCACGGCGAGCCGGGGACGCCGGGCCCAGTCGAGACGCCCCCACCGCTGCCGGCCGAGCCAGTCGCCGTCCCGGACCTCGAGGCCGAGGCCGGCGCCCCGGCCCTGCCCGCCGAGGACGCAGCGGCGGCGAGCGAAGGCGCACCCGGGGCGGACGCGACGCCCGTGCCCGTCCCCGAGCCGCAGCCGGCGAGCGCCCGCGAGGCGGTGATGACGACGGCGATCGCAAGGCCGAAGAAGGCGCCGGCCGGCCGCCGCCTCGGCCGCTGGGCGGCGGCGATCGTCGCGGTCGTGCTGGTCGGGGCCGGGGCCGCGTTCCTCTGGATCCAGCAGACGCAGGACCGCACCGCGCCGCGGGCCGCGTCGCTCCCGACGCGGGCGCCGGCGAGGCCCACGCCGGTGCCGCCGGCCGTGCCGCCGGTCCGCGCCGTGCTCCAGATGCAGTCGGCGGAGCACTCGCTCTCCGTCGGCGACTGGGCCGCCGCCAGCGACGCGCTCGACGCGATCAGCTCGGTCGACCAGGCCCAGCTCGCGCCGCGCGACCTCGAGCGTCTGCGCAGCCTGCGCGAGTCGATCGACAACCTGCGCCGCAGCTCGCTCGCCCGCGACCTGCGCGACGCGGTGCTCGGGAGCAACATCCGCCGCGTCCGTGACTCGCTGCGCGGCCTGACCCGGGAGGACGAGCAGGCGTTCGCCCGCGACCCCGACCTCGCCGCCACGCTCGAGGAGGCGAAGCGCGCGGTCAACCTCCAGGCCGGCATGCTCAAGGCGCAACACGACGGAAGCTGGAGCGAGATGCTGGCGAGCGCGACCTCGTTGCTCACGATCCTGCCGCGCGACCCACAGGCGGCCGAGCTGCGCGAGCGGGCGGCGAAGGGGATCGAGCAGGAGGCCGACGCCCTGGCGCTCAAGGGGCGCTACGAGCAGGCGCTCGCGCGCCTCGACGCGGTCGCCCAGCAGTGGCCGGACCGCCCGGGGCTCGCCCAGCGCGGCGAGCGCATCCGCGCCGATCAGGCCGTCGACGGCAAGCTCGGGTCCCTGTTCGCGACCGCGGAGAAGAGCGAGGCGGACAAGGTCCCGGAGAAGGGCATCGAGCTGCTCCAGGGCGCGACGCCGAACCCGCGCTGGGAGCCGCGCTTCCGCCAGCTCCGCGACAGGCTCGAGAAGCAGCTCGCCGAGCTCGACGCGGCGCCGCCGGTGGTGGAGCTGGTGACCAAGGACACGAAGCTCGAGTACCAGAAGGGGAAGTCCGCCGAGCTCACGTTCCGCATCACGGACGACCACGCGGTCAAGAGCGCGCGCCTCTTCGCCCGCCCCGAGGGCACCGACCGCTGGGTCGAGCTGCCGCTGCGCCACGCCAGCGGCGTCGACTACGTCGCCGAGATCACCTCCACGTTCCACCAGAACGGCACCGTGGAGTTCTACGTCGCCGCCGCCGACTACTCCAACCACGTCGGCCAGTTCGGCACGGCCCAGGCGCCGATGAAGCTGAAGCGCAAGAAGAACTGGCTCGGCCTGTAGGCGTGCCGGTCGTCAGCCGGAACCGAGGTGCTCGCGCGCCAGCGCGGCGAGCCCGTCCGCGGTCGACTGCGCCGCCTCCGCGCTGGCGGCCTCGACCATGATCCGCAGCAGCGGCTCGGTGCCCGAGTAGCGCACGAACACGCGGCCGCGGCCGTCGAGGCTGACCTGCGCGCGCTCGATCGCGCCGGCGAGCGCGGGCACCTGGTCGAGCGGCCGGCGGTGGCCGACACGGACGTTGAGCAGCACCTGCGGGAAGCGCTCGAGATCGGCGAGCGCCTCGAGGCCGGCCCGGGAGCGGGCGGCGACCGCGAGGACGTGGGCGGCGGTGAGGAGCCCGTCGCCGGTGGTGGCGTAGTGCGAGCAGATGACGTGACCGGACTGCTCGCCGCCGAGGGCGATCCCGTCCGCCTGCATCGCCTCCCACACCGCGCGGTCGCCGACCGGGCAGCGCACGAGCCCCAGCCCGGCGCGCTCGAGCGCCACCTCGAGGCCGAGGTTCGACATCACGGTCGCCACGATCCTGCCACCCGGGAGGCGGCCCGCGGCGGCCAGCTCGCGCGCCCACAGCAGCATCACGTCGTCGCCGTCGAGCACGCGGCCGGCGGCGGTGACGAGGATGGCGCGGTCCGCGTCGCCGTCGAGCGCCACCCCGGCGTGCGCCCCCGCCCGCTTCACGCGCGCGGCGAGGCTCTGCGGATGCAGCGCGCCGCAACGCCGGTTGATGTTGGCGCCGTCCGGCCGGGCGTGGAGCAGCTCGACCTCGGCGCCGAGCGAGGCGAGGAACGGCGCGGCGACCGGGACCGCGGCGCCGTTGGCGGCGTCGACGACGACGCGCATGCCGGCGAGCGGCTCGCCCTCCAGGGTGCGGCGCAGGACCGCGACGTAGCGCTCCTGCCACTCGGGCGCGGGCGGCGGCAGCGGCGCGACCGGCGCCTCGCCCGCGGTCGCCGCCAGCCGCGCCTCGAGCGCGCGCTCGTCGGCGTCCGGCCACTTGCTCCCGGCCGCGGAGACCAGCTTCACGCCGTTGTCGGCGGCCGGGTTGTGCGAGGCGGAGAGCACCACGCCGGCGCCGAAGCGGCCGTCGCCGCGGACCAGGTGCGAGACCGCCGGCGTGGGCAGCACGCCCGCCCACTCGACCGCGCCGCCGGCGGCGATGAACGCGCCGCCGACCCACTCGGCGAGCACCGGCGTCGAGGCGCGGGTGTCGCCCGCGAGCAGCACGTGCGGCGCGGCGCCCGCCTCCCGCAGCTGCGACGCGAGCGCCGCGCCGAGCCGCGTCAGCGTCGGCCGGTCGAGCGGCGGCTCGAACGCCACCCCGCGCATGCCGTCGGTGCCGAACAGCCTCCCCCTCACCGGCGCCTGCCTCCCCGGACCTCCGCCGCGGCCGGCTCGATCTCGACAGTCACCCGCACCGAGAGCGGCTCAACCACGCGCATCAGCGGGTTGGGCGCGCGCAGGGCGACCAGCGCCGCGAGCGTCCCGTCGGCGCCGTCGACGTTGACCGGCTCGGTCGGCACGCCCGAGAGCGCCTCGAGCTGCAGGCGCGGACCGGTGACGATCGCGTTCGTCGGCTCGATCCGCACGCCGGCCACCGCCATCCCCGCCGCCGGCTCGCCCGTCACCCGCGCGCGCACCGGCACGCGGCGGCGCATGAGCTTCTCGAGGCGCAGCGGCACCGAGGACGGCGAGACCGCGAGCACCTCGACCCCCGCCGGCACGACGACGTTGCGCGTCTCGACCTGGAACTCGCGCTCCCCCTCGCCGCTGCCGCGCAGGTCGAGCACGACGCCGGTCTGCGCCGGCTCGAGCGCGCGCAGCCGGTTGAGCGGCCCGCGCACGCGCAGCGAGAGCGTGCTCGGCACCTCCGAGGTGATCACCATGTCCGCCGGGACGTTGAGGAGCGTGAGCGAGGCGTCGAGCTGGCGCTCGGAGATGCGCTCGCGGCGGTCGAGCGCGTTCGCGTACCAGACCAGGCAGGCGAGCACGATCGCGAGCAGCAGCGTGCCGGGGTTGCGCGGCGCCAACCTCATCGCGGCGCCCCCGATCGGCCGAGCAGGAGCAGCTCGAGGAGGAGGTCGCGGAGCTCGCGTCGCTCCAGGTCGGGGTGGAGGCGGCCGCCCTCGGCGACCGTGAACGCGCCGCGCTCCTCCGAGACCACCACCGCGACCGCGTCGGTCTCCTCGCTGATGCCGAGCGCCGCGCGGTGGCGCGAGCCGTATTCGGTCGAGAGGTCGGCGCGCACCGACAGCGGCAGGAAGCACCCGGCGGCGGCGATCCGGTTGCCCTGCACCACCGCCGCGCCGTCGTGCAACGGCGTGCCGGGCGTGAACAGGTTCACGAGCAGGTCGTAGGTCAGCCGCGCGTCGAGCGGGATGCCGGTCTCGACGAACGTGCGCAGCCCCTCGTCGCGCTCGATCACGATCAGCGCGCCGTAGCGGTGCCCGACCAGCGTCTCGCAGGCCAGCACGATGTCGTTGATCATCACCTGGCGGGGAGACAGCGCCGAGGTCCAGCGCAGCAGCGGGGTGCGCCCGAGGGCGGCGAGGATGCGCCGGATCTCGTGTTGGAAGAGCACGATGATCACGAACGGCAGGTAGAAGAGCATCTCCCGCAGCACCGCCGCGAGCGTGATCAGGTCGAGCGCCTGGGCGGCGAGGTAGACACCGGTGAGGATGAAGATCCCCCACAGCATCGACACCGCGCGCGTCCCCTTCACCGCCGAGAGCAGCAGGTAGAAGACGATCACGACCAGCGCGATGTCGATCAGGTCGCGGAACCCGACCTCGAGGTGGATCACCTCGCGCAGCGCCGCGAACACGCCGCTCACGCCGCCCCCGCGAGCGCCGCCAGCACCTCGAGGTACTGCACGGTGGCTGCCACGTCGTGGACTCGGACGACCGCGGCGGCCAGCGCCGCCGCCGGCGCGAGCGCCGCCAGCGAGCCCGGCAGCCGGTCGCCGAGCGCGGCGCCGGTGACTGCGCCGATGAACGACTTGCGCGACGCGCCGACGACCACCGGGTGTCCGAGTGCGGCGAGGTCGGGCAGCGCGCGGAGCAGCGCCAGGTTCCCCGCCGCGTCCTTGCCGAAGCCGATGCCGGGGTCGAGCAGCACCCGCTCGCGCGGAATGCCTGCCCGCACCGCCGCCGCCGCCCGCGCGGCGAGGAACGCGTGCACCTCGGCGACCACGTTGGCGTAGGCGGTGTCGTGCTGCATCGTCCGCGGCTCGCCGCGCATGTGCATCAGCACGACCGCGGCGCCACGCTCGGCGACGAGCGCCAGCATCGCGGGGTCGCGACCGGCGGAGACGTCGTTGACCATCCGCGCTCCGGCCGCGAGCGCCGCCGCGGCCACCGCGGCCTTGGCCGTGTCGACCGAGACGAGCGCGTCGGGGCAGCGCCGCGCCAGCTCCGTCACCACCGCCACGACCCGCTCCGCCTCGGCGTCGGCGCCGACCGGCCCGGCGCCGGGACGGGTCGACTCGCCGCCCACGTCGAGGATGTCGGCGCCGGCTGCGACCATCTCGCACCCGTGCGCGACCGCCGCCTCGGGGTCGAGGAAGCGCCCGCCGTCGGAGAACGAGTCCGGTGTGATGTTGAGAATCCCCATCACCGCCGGGCGTCGCCGCGCCCACATCGCGGACAGCTGTCGGTCCGACACCGCCCCACTTTACAGGACGCCGCCCCACGCTTCCAGGCGCGGCGGCCCTCGGCGGAGTCCGCTGCGCTCGCCGTTTGTTATCCTTCGCGAATGGCAAACGTCCGACTTCGCACCATCGTCGGCTGGGTCGCGGCCGCCGGTGTCCTGGCGACGGGCTGCGCGACCGCCGAGACCCCGGAACAGGCGGCCAAGCGCTTCACCCGCGCGTTCCTGTCGTACGCTCCCGCGACCGTGGTCGAGGTCACGCCGGCGACCCCCGGCTACACCGGGCCGTACCTCCCGCTGACCGCGATCCGCACCGACCTCAACCCCGACGTCAAGGAGCAGATCGGGCTGATGGTGGACCCGGCGGCCGGGACCGTCGCCGCCGGCATGTTGTTCCCGATCCAGCAGAGCGGGCCGCCGATCACCGCGGAGCAGCTCCCCTCGTTCGCCGAGAACTTCCTCGCCGACCAGCTCTCCAAGTTCTTCCAGGCGCGGGTCAGGGTGCGCTGGCCGGGGGCGCCGCTGAAGCTCGGCGCGGTGATCCCGCTCGACGCCGAGATCTCGAGCGGGTATGGCAACTTCCGCATGCCGGTCGCGCTCGGCGTCGACGCCCGCCACATCGTCATCGGCGCGACCTGGCCGCTCGACCGCGACCCGCGCGCGGTGCGGCGCGAGATCCTCGCCAAGACGGAGGTCCACTGGGACGTCGGCCACGAGGACGCGCCGGTGAAGATCGTCGAGTTCTCCGACTTCGAGTGCCCGGCGTGCAAGCGCGGCTGGGCCAAGGTCAAGCCGATTCTCGAGGAGGCGGGCGGCCGCGTGCGCCACGGGCTCGCCGCGTTCCCGCTCGTCGCCGCGCACCCGTGGGCGTTCCGCGCCGCGGTCGCCGGCGAGTGCGTCGCCCTGGCGTGGCCGGCGCAGCTCGTCTCGCTCAAGGAGGAGTTCTACCGCCTCCAGGAGAACCTGACGGTCGAGACCGTGGACCCCGCCGTGCTCGGCTTCCTAAACCAGCACACGCTCGACGAGAAGCGGTTCCTCTCCTGCTACCTCAAGGACCCGGCGATCAACTCGGTGCTCGCCCAGCTCGAGACCGGGTACGCCTTGGGCGTCACCGGCACGCCGACCTACTTCGTCAACGGCGAGGCGCTGCCCTGGACCGAGGCGGACTGGTTCACGAAGCGGCTGCGCGCGATCATCGCCGCCGGCAACCCGGAAGGCGCGGCCGAGATCGTCGCCAACCCGCCGACGCCGACCCCGGTGCCGCCGACGCCGACGGCCGCACCACCGGCGACCAAGCCGTAACCCACGGGGCCGCTACCCCACGCGCCGCGCCACCTCGGCGGCGAGCGCGATGAACGCCTGCGCCGCGACCGAGTCCGGGTGCGACGCGACCACCGGTGTGCCGGCGTCGCCGCCGACCACGATCGCCGGGTCGATCGGCACGTCGCCGAGGAACGGCACGCCGAGCTGCTCCGCGGTGCGCCGCCCGCCGCCGTGCTTGAAGATCTCGCTGCGCGTGCCGCAGTGCGGGCAGACGAACGCCGACATGTTCTCGACGATGCCGAGCACCGGCACGTTGACCTTCTGGAACATCGCCAGGCCCTTGCGCGCGTCGATCAGCGCGACGTCCTGCGGCGTGGTGACGATCACGGCGCCGTCGAGCGGCACCTGCTGCGTCATGGTCAGCTGCGCGTCGCCGGTGCCGGGCGGCAGGTCGACCACCAGGTAGTCGAGCTCCCCCCACGCCACGTCCTCGATGAACTGCTGCAGCGCCTTCATCACCATCGGGCCGCGCCAGATCACCGGCTGGTCGGGGTCCATCAGGAACCCGAGCGACATCACCTTGACGCCGTTGCCGTCGACCGGGACGATCTTCTCCTCGGCGTTGACGCGCGGCTTCTCGCGGCACCCCATCATCAGCTGCTGCGACGGGCCGTAGATGTCGGCGTCGAGCAGGCCGACGGTGCGCCCACCTCGGCGCAGCGCGAGCGCGAGGTTCGCCGCCACGGTCGACTTGCCGACGCCGCCCTTGCCCGAGGCGACCGCGACCTTGCGCCGCACGCCGGCGAGCACCTGCCGGGTCGGCGCCGCCGCCTGCGGCCCGGCCGGCGCCTGGCTGCGGCAGTCGAGCGCGACCTCGGTCACGCCCGGCAGCGCCTCCAGCGCCATCCGCGCCTCGCGCTCGATCGTGCCGGCGGCGTGGGGGTTGGCGGAGGTCATCGCGATCGTGACCGCGACGCGCCCGCCCTCGACCGCGACCTCTTTCACGAAGCCGAACGAGACGATATCCCGGCTCAGCCCGGGGAACTTGACCTTCTTGAGCGCTTCGCGAACCTGCGCCTCGGTGATCTGCATGCTCTTCCTTTCCGTGGGCCGGCGACCGGCCCCCGCGGCGGGGCGACCCCGCCGGCTCCGCCTCCGGCGGATCCGCCGCCGCTACCTGCTTGCCTCGGGAGTGTCAGCTCCAGCCGAAGTGCGCGCGCACCGCCTCGGACGCCATCGCCGGGCTCCACGGCGGGTCCCAGACGACCTCGACGCTGACCTGCTCGGCGCCGGCGATGCGGCGGATCGCCTCCTCGGCGCTCCCCGAGATGTGCCGGACCAGCGGGCAGCCGCGCGTCGTGAGGGTGAGCTGGACGCGCACCGCGGCGGGCGGCGTGACCTCGACGCCGTAGACGAGGCCGAGGTCGACGACCGAGAACGGGATCTCCGGATCCATCACGGTGCCGAGCGCCTCCCAGACTTTCTCCTCGCTAACCATGGCTCGCTTCCCTCTCCATCGCGGCGCTCCCCGCGGCGGGCACTGCGCGGAGCGCGCGGGGATTGCCGCGCAGGCGCTCGACCTCGGTGCGTACGGCGTCGATCAGCTCGCCCTTGTTCGTCACGCTGCGGCCGGCGGTCGGGATCGGTGCGCCGAAGCGCACGACGATCGGACCGGGCCGCAGCAGGTAGCTGAACTTCGGCAGGCAGCGGCGCGGCCCCTCGAGGCCGACCGGCACGATCGGGATGCCGGCCTTCAGCGCGATCAGGAACCCGCCGCGCTGGAACGGCAGCAGGTTGCCGTCCCGCGAGCGCGTCTCCTCCGGGAAGATCAGCACCGACCGGCCGCGGCGGATGCGCTCCGCCGCCTCCTCGAACGACTTCACCGCGTTGCGGCGGTTCTTGCGGTCGACCGGGATGAACCCCATCGCCGAGATCGCCCAGCCGAAGAACGGGATCGCGAAGAGGTTCTTCTTCGCCAGGAACCGCACCTGGACCGGGACCACCGCGAGCAGCGCCGGGATGTCGAGCCACGACTCGTGGTTCGCCATGAACACCACCGGTTCGCCGCGCGGCACGCGCTCCGCCCCCTCGGCGCGCAGGCGCACCAGCATCGGCGCGAGGATCATCCGCCCCCACACTCGCGCGCCGCGCAGCGTCCAGTCGCCGCGCGGCGGGATGAAACCGACGATCGCGCCGTAGCTCCCCATCACCACCGTCGAGACCACGCCGGCGGCGGCGGCGAACAGCGTCAGGAGCGCCCGGAGCACGACCACGACGGGATTGTAGCGCGCGGCAGCGCCGCGGCCGGCGGACGGCGGCGCCGCGGCGCGCCCGCTCAGGCGCCCGCGAGCGCGACGATCCGCCGCCAGTGCGCGTCCGACACCGGCACCACCGACAGGCGCGGGACGCGGACGAGGTCGAAGCCGGCGAACGCCGGATCGGCCTTGATCTGGGCCAGCGTCACCGGGCGGGCGAGCGGGCGCACCGGCGCGAGGTCGAACACCACCAGGCGCGGGTCGCCGGCGGCGGGGTCGGCGTACGCCGCGGAGGTGATCCTCGCGAGGCCGACCGCCGCGCGCTCCTCGCCGGTGTGGTAGACGATCGCCTCGTCGCCGGCCGCGACGGAGCGGATGTTCTTCAGCCCCGGCGCGCTGGTCACGCCGTCCCAGACGGTGCGGCGGTCGCGGATGAGATCGGCCCAGGAGTAGTCCGAGGGCTCGGTCTTCAGCAGCCACCGCGCCATCGCTAGACGACCTCGGCCGCGGGGACCGGGCGGCCCGGGCCCTTCAGCTTGTCGACCGGCAAGCCGATGTGGTCGGCGACCATCTTATAGACCTCCTCGCCCTCCAGCACCTCGCGCTCGAGCAGCGCGCTGGCGATGCGGTCGAGCGCGGGCCGGTTGGAGGTCAGGACCTCGTGCGCGCGCTGGTAGGCGGCGTCGACGAGGCGCTTGATCTCGCTGTCGATCTCGACCGCGGTCGCCTCGGAGTAGTCCTGGTGGCGGGCGAACTCCTTGCCGAGGAAGATCGCCTCCTCGCGCTTGCCGAACGTGAGCGGCCCCATGTTCGACATCCCCCACTCGCACACCATCTTGCGGGCGAGCTCGGTGGCCCGCTCGAGGTCGTTGCCGGCGCCGGTGGTGATCGCCTCCTCGCCGAACACGGTCTGCTCGGCGAGGCGGCCGCCCATCAGCACCACGAGCTCGTCCTGCAGATAGGCGCGCGCGTGGAGGTAGCGGTCCTCTTCGGGCAGCTGCTGCGTCAGGCCGAGGGCGAGGCCGCGCGGGATGATCGTCACCTTGTGGAGCGGGTCGGCGTTCGGCAGCACCGCCGCGATCAGCGCGTGCCCGGCCTCGTGGTAGGCGACGACCCGCTTCTCTTCCTCGGACAGCGCCAGCGAGCGCCGCTCCGCGCCCATCATCACCTTGTCCTTGGCGAACTCGAAGTCCGCCATCTCGACCGCCTTCTTGTCGCGGCGTGCGGCGTACAGCGCCGCCTCGTTGACGAGGTTGGCGAGGTCCGCGCCCGAGAATCCCGGCGTCGAGCGCGCCAGCACCTGGAGGTCGACGTTCGGCGCGAGCGTCACCTTGGCGGTGTGGACCTTGAGGATCTCGGCGCGGCCGTTGAGGTCGGGGCGGTTGACGACGATGCGCCGGTCGAAACGGCCGGGGCGCAGCAGCGCCGGGTCGAGCACGTCGGGGCGGTTGGTGGCGGCGATCAGGATCACGCCCTCGTTGCCCTCGAACCCGTCCATCTCCACCAGCAGCGCGTTGAGCGTCTGCTCGCGCTCGTCGTGGCCGCCGCCGAGGCCGGCGCCGCGGTGGCGGCCGACCGCATCGATCTCGTCGACGAAGATGATGCACGGTGCGTTCTTCTTCCCCTGCTCGAACAGGTCGCGCACCCGCGAGGCGCCGACGCCGACGAACATCTCGACGAAGTCGGAGCCGGAGATCGAGAAGAACGGCACGTCCGCCTCGCCCGCGACCGCGCGCGCGAGCAGCGTCTTGCCCGTCCCCGGCGGCCCCATCAGCAGCACGCCCTTGGGGATCTTGCCGCCCAGCTTCTGGAACTTCTGCGGGTCGCGGAGGAACTCGATGATCTCCTGCAGCTCCTCCTTCGCCTCCTCGACGCCGGCGACGTCCTTGAACGTCACCTTCTTCGACTGCGGGTTGAGCAGGCGCGCGCGCGACTTGCCGAACGCCATCGCCTTGTTGCCGCCGACCTGCATCTGGCGGTAGAAGAAGTACCACATCACCACCAGCAGCACGAACGGCAGCCACGACAGCAGCGCGGTCCAGATCGAGCCCTGCGAGGGCTGCTCCGCCTTGATCTTCACGTTGTGCGACCGCAGGATGTCGACGAGCTTGTCGTACGAGGGAGAGTACGTCACGAAGTCGAACGGCCGCGTGCCGGGGGTGCGCGCGGCGCTCGACTCGGGGGTGCGGCCGAACACCTCCTCGCCGCGGATCAGCACCTCGGTCACCTGGTTCTTCTCGACCCGGTCGAGGAACTCCGAGAAGGCGATCTCCTTGGTCGCCGCGCGCGTCGTCGTGATCCAGTTCCAGAGCAGCACGACGGACACGATGATGACGACGAAGAGCAGGGCGTTCTTGACGTTCTGGTTCACGTGGTCTCCGCAATTCCAAGCCCGGCGGGGCCCGGCTCGCCGCCGTCAAACCCCCTCAAGGATGTTGAGCCCGGGAAGATTCCCCCAGCGGCCCTCGTACTCCATCCCGTAGCCGACCAGCCTTCCGGCGGGGACGTTGTCGAGCACGACGTACTTCGGCTCGACCGCCACCCGGCGCATCAGCGGCTTGTTGACCAGCGCCGCCACCTCCAGGCTCGCCGGGTCCTGCTGCGCGAGGTGGGTGGCGAGGTAGTTCTCGGTCACGCCCGAGTGGCAGATGTCCTTGAGGATCAGCGCGTGCGCGCCCTGGAGGTGAACGTGCGTGGCGTAGGTGAGCTCGATGATCGCGCCGCGGGCACCGACCTGGTGGGTGACATTGACGAGCTCGAACCGCACCCTCCCCTCGATCGCGCGCAGCAGGTCGGAGAGGAACACCGTCGCGCCCTTGAGCATCCCGACCAGGACGAGCTCGCGGCCGGCGTAGTCCGCGCCGATCCGACGCCCGACTTCGGCGATGCGTGCCGCGATCGTTCCCGGCGCGATCACCTCATGTGGCGTCTCCATGGCTCCTCCAGTTCGGCCACCACCCCCTCGGCCGGGCCCCCTTCCCATCCCTGGACGACACCGACGGCAGGAAGCCAAACCATCGTATCACCGGCGAGCAGCACCGGCCACGCGCTGCGCCACTCCACCGGGATCCCCGCCCCCGCGAGCAGGCGCTTGACCGGGCGCCGCGCCGCGCCGAACCGCTCACCCGGGAGCACCGAGCGCCACGCCAGGGGAGCGGACACCGCGCGCGCGGCGAGGATCGCACGGTGGGGGGCGTCGTCGCCTCCCGGCGCCGCGATCCGTCCCACGAACCCTCCGGGCAGCGCGACGACCGACGGCACGCCGGCGGCGCGCGGCGGAAACGGCGCGAGCGGCGGCGGGCACAGCCGGACCGCGCCGGCCTCGCGCCGCAGCACCCAGCGCCGGCCGAGGTCGACCGCCGCCGGATCGCGGCCCGCGAGCATCGCCTCGACCGCCTCGAGCTGGCGGCGCGACGGCGGCTCGGCGAGCGGGAGCCGGGCCGCCAGCTCCAGCATCCAGCGCCGGCGCAGCGGCTGCGCGAGCCCGACCAGCGCGACGAGCGGCACCGCCCGGCCGACCTCCGGCCACTCCGCCTGCTCGCGGAGCAGGCCGCCGAGCAGCTCCTCGTCGCCGGCAAGGGCGGAGGCGAACGCGCCGAGGTGCGCCGTGCTGCCGGGGAATCGCGCCTCCAGGCGCGGGAGCAGCTCGCTCCGCACCCACGCGCGCGGCGCCGCCGGGTCGGCGTTGGTCGCGTCCTCCCGCCACGGCGTGTCGCGCCCGACGAGGTAGGCGCGCAGCTCGGCGCGGGTGACGTCGAGCAGCGGCCGGATCACGGACCCGGCGCGGCGGCGGATCCCGGCCACTCCGCGCGGCCCGGCGCCGCGCAGCAGCTTGAGCAGCACGGTCTCCGCCTGGTCGTCGCGGGTGTGGGCGGTGGCGACCGCGGCGCAGTCGAGCCGGCGGCGTGCCTCCTCCAGCACCCGGTAGCGCTCCCCCCGCCACCACGCCTCGCGCGACGCACCGCGCGGCCGCCCCGGGGCGAGGTGCTCGACCGCGAACGGGACGCCGAGGCCCGCGCACAGCTCGGCGCACGAGGCGGCGTCGGCGTCGGCGTCGGCCCCGCGGGCGTGGTGGTGGACGTGGGCGGCGAACGCCCGGCAGCCGAGCGCCTCCGCCGCTCCGTGGACCAGGCAGAGCAGGGCGACCGAGTCGGCTCCTCCTGAGACTGCGACCAGGATCGGCCTGCCGACCAGGTCGGGGAAGTGCTGGCGGAAGGCGGCGAGGAACGTCGAGCTGTCCATGCGAGTCATGCCGGCGAGTGGAATCGAACCACTGACACGGGGCTTATGAGACCCCTGCTCTACCTCTGAGCTACGCCGGCACACGCGGCGAGCGAATTCTAGCCTCCCGCCGCTGCCGGTCAAGTCTCGAACTGCGAGCGGTTGCGCCCGCGCCCGCGGGTCGGGGATAATCGCCGCATGGTCGAGGCGCGTCGTCAGCGATGCGAGCGGTGCCGACGCGAGCAGCCGCCGTGGGCGATGACCAAGTGCCCGATCTGCTCGTCGCGGATTTGCCAGAAATGTGGACACTTCGCGTATGGACGGTACTTCTGCTCCACTCGCTGCGCCGGCGAGTTCTTCACCGGCGATGGGGACGACGAGGACCTGCCGCACGAGGAGAGTTGAGTCCGGCGCACCGGCCGGGTAGACTACCGGGTCTGGGGGTGAGAGGTCATGGTTGGACAAAGGGCCGACGAGCTTCTGTCACAGGCGCGCAAATCGGCGCCGCTCGCCGCCCGCCGCGGTGAGGACTCGCTGCTGCTCGCCAAGGCGCAGGGGTGTCGCGTCTTCGACACCGACAACGTGGCGTACCTCGACTTCCTCGCTGGCAACGGGAGCAACCTGCTCGGCTACGGCAACCAGTACCTGCTCGACGCGGTCCGCCGTGCCTCCACGCTCGGGCTCGCAAGCGGGTTCCACGCCGCGGCCGAGCTCGAGCTCGTCGAGATGCTCGAGGAGCAGATCCCGGTCTTCTCGCCGTGGGTGGTCACGGCCTCCGAGATCGAGGCCTGGGAGCTCGCGCTGCGCTGGTGCCGGCGCGACACCGGCCGCCAGCGACTGGTCGTCTTCGACGGCAACTGGCGCGGCGGCGTCGAGGCGTTCCACGTCTCGACCGCCGGGCCGGTCGGCCTCAGCCATCCCCTCGTCGCCGGCATCCCGCCCGAGGTCGCGCGACTGGTCAAGGCCGTGCCGTGGGGTGACGTGGAGGCGTTCTCGAACGTCCTCGCCGAGGTCGGCGTGGACACCGCGGCGGTGATCCTCGACCCGATCGCGGCGCAGTACGGCGTGGTGCGCCCCGACGCCGAGTTCCTCCGCACCGTCGAGCGCGAGACCCGCGACGCGGGCGCCCGGCTGGTCCTCGACGAGACCCTGACCGGCTTCCGGCTCGCCCGCGGCGGCGCCGGCGAGGCGTTCGGCGTGAGCGCGGACCTCGCCGTCTTCGGCGGCGCGCTCGGCGGCGGCGCGGCGCGCATCGGCGCGGTGGCCTGGGCGCGCGCGCTCGGCGCGACGCCGGGCGACGAGCTGCCCGGCTCGCCCTCGCCGGTCGCCGTCCTGGCGGCCAGCGCGACCCTGTCGGTGCTGCGCAACGAGAGCGTCCACCAGCGCCTCGAGGAGCGCGGCGCACAGCTCCAGGCGGGGGTCGAGGCGCTCGCCGAGCGGTTCTCGCGCCCGCTGCGCTGCAACCGCGTCGGCTCGATCTTCTCGCTCGCGTTCGCCCGCCAGTCGGTGAGCGACGGCAACTCGTTCGCGCGGGTCGACAAGGACACCTGGTCGCGCTTCCTCCGCGGCTGCCGCGAGGCGGGGGTGCTGCTGCCGGCCCGCTCCCCGGCGGCCTCGTTCATCTCCCATGCCCACGGCGTCAAGGACATCGAGCAGGTCCTCGCCGCGATGGAGACCGCGCTGCGCAAGATGCAGAAGGAAGACGAGGTCTAGCTCACCGGAGGCGTCGGCGATCGACGACCGCCACGACCCGGCGGGCCGGGCGGCTCAGGCGGGGGCGGGGAACTCCGGGAAGTGGCGCTTGACCGCCTGGATCAGGTCCTCGGGCTCGAGCGGCTTCTCGAGGTACTCCTCGACCTGGTACTGCTGGCGCGCCTCGCTCTCCCAGCGACGGCTCTTGTAGACCGCGGTCACGATGAACACGACCGGCCGGTAGTCGGGGGCCTTCTCGCGCAGCTTGGTCAGGACGTCGAAGCCCGACAGGTATGGCATCAGGGCGTCGAGCACCGCCAGCTGGGGACGGTGGGCGAGCGCCGCGTCGAGCGCCTCGCGCCCGTTTGCGGCCTCGACCACCTCGAGCCCGTTCTCCCGCAGCACCTCCGCAACGAGCGCGCGGAAGATGCGGCTGTCGTCCGCGACGAGCACGCTCCTGAGCGCCACTACCGCCCTCCCCGGACCTCGCCGATCATCGTAGCAGGGCCCCCTCGCGTCACGAGGCTGCCACCCGGCCTGCGCCCCTCGTCCCGCCTCCGCGCCGCGACGTCGATGCCGGACGACCCCGCGGTGCGCGCACCACCGGGTCAGCTCTTGAAGCTCGCGAGCGCCTCGGCCTCGTTGTCGAACACGTCGAAGACCGTGATCAACTGCGTGACGTGGAGGATGTCGTTGATCTTCTGGGTGAGGTTGAGGAGCTTCATCTTGCCGCCCTTGCGGGCGATCGTGGTGTAGCAGCCGACCAGCTCGCCGATCCCGGAGGAGTCGATGTGGGTGACGGCCTTGAGGTTGAGAAGGAGGTTGGTATGGCCCGCGTTGACCGCGTCCTCGATCTGCTGGCGCAGCTCGACGTCGCCCGAGCCGATCGTGATCTTGCCCTCGCAGTCGAGGATCCGCACCGCACCTACGTCGCGCACCTTCGTCTTCATGTCGTCCTCCTTGGTCCGAGTCGTTTCCTGAGCTCGATACGTGTCCCGCCGCGATCCCCGGCGGCGAACCTGACCTCGTCCATGAACTGCCGCATGTAGAACACGCCCCTCCCGCTCGACCGCATCAGGTTGTCGGGAGAGGTCGGATCGGCGATCGCGCCGGGGTCGAACCCCTCGCCTTCGTCTTCGACCTCGATGTGCAGCTCGTCCTCCGGCTGGACGCACAGACGCACGAACACGCTCTTCTCCGGGTTAAGCTTGTTGCCGTGCTTGATCGCGTTCGCCAGCGCCTCGCGCAGCGCCATCCCGGCCCAGTAGGTCGTCTCCTCGCCGATCCGCGCCGAGTTGCACAGCTCGACCAGCATGCGCTCGGCCAGCTCGATATTCTCATAGGATGAGATGAGTTGGAGTTGGGCCTCTCGAGCCATGCGCGCGAAGTATAGCATCGCAGTCGTCGTCTCATTGGCCGCGGTCGCGGCGTCGGCGGCGCCGTGTCCGCCCGGCCTCGCCGAGATCGCCGCCCGTGTCGCCGCGCTCCGCGCCGTGACCGGACCGTTCGCCCCGCCGTGCCGCACCGTCGACGCCGCCCAGTTGCGCGCCGAGCTCGACCGCAAGCTGCGCCGCGACCTGCCGATCGCGCCCGAGCGCTACCTCGAGGCGCTGGTCCGCACCGGCTTCGTCGACGGCGAGCCGGCCGCGGTCTACCGCCACCTGCTCGACTTCTACTGCTCTCAGGTGCTCGGCTTCTACGAGCCCGAGGGCGATGAGATGGTGATCGTCGACTCCGGCGACGGCCCCCGCGTCGACGCGTCGCTGGTGTGGTCGCACGAGCTCGAGCACGCGGTCCAGGAGCACCGTTTCCACCTCCCCAGCCGCCTGCTCGCGATGCGCGGCGACTCCGACCGGCAGCGCGCCGCCTCGGCGGTGGCCGAGGGCGAGGCGATGCTGGTGATGCTCCTGCTCAACGGCTCGTCGCAGGGCGGCGGCGAGGCGCTCGACCGCGCCGCGGCGGCGATCGAGCACGAGGGCGAGCAGCTCGACGTCCCCGGCGTGCCCGACTTCTTCGTCCGCGACCTGGTCTTCCCCTACTCGGCGGGGTTGACGGCGGTGCTCCGCGCCTACCGCGCCGGCTCGTGGCGGCAGGTCGACACCCTGCTCGCGCACCCGCCGGCGAGCACCGCGGCGCTCCTCCACCCCGGCGCCGCGCGACCCGAGCCGGCGGTGGCCACGGACGCGCTCCCGCCCGTGCCCCGCGGCTGGGAGGAGGTGCTCACCGACACGATTGGCGAGTGGGGGCTCGCCTTCCTGCTCGGCCGCCGGCTGCCGCCTGCGCAGGCGGGCGCGCTGGCGGCCGCCTGGGACGGCGACCGCGTCCGCCTCGTCCGCTCGGTCGCGCAGCCGGAGTGGTGGGCGCTGGCGTGGCGCATCCGCTGCCACGACGAGCCCGGCCGCCTCGCGCTCGAGGGCGAGCTGCAGCGGACGCTGCCCGGGCTGGCCGCGCGATTGGCGCCCGCCGACCGCCTGCGCTTCAGCTGGTCTGCTTCGGGGCGGACGCTGGATGTGCGGGCGGCTTGGCCGCCGCCGTCACCACGCTCGCCTTCGTGATCGTCACCGCCTGCGTCGGCACGTCGCTGCCGAACGGGCCGCCGGGGCCGGTCGGGATCGCGGCGATCGCGTCCACCACGTCCATCCCCTTTACCACCTTGCCGAAGACGCAGTAGCCGAACCCCGCCGGCGAGTCGTCGCGGTGGTCGAGGAAGGCGTTGTCGACCAGGTTGATGAAGAACTGGCCGGTCGCCGAGTTGACCTCCCCCGTGCGGGCCATCGCGATCGTGCCGCGCTGGTTCTTGAGCCCGTTGCCGGCCTCGTTGACGATCGGCGGCCGGGTCGGCTTGCTCTGGTAGTCGGCGGTCACGCCGCCGCCCTGGGCCATGAAGCCCTTGATGACGCGGTGGAAGATCAGCCCGTCGTAGTAGCCCGCCTTCACGTACTCGACGAAGTTGGCGACGGTCTTCGGCGCCTTCGCCGCGTCCAGCTCGAGCACGATTGCGCCCTTGCTCGTGTCGAGCTTGACCATGACCTTCCCGCCGCCGCTCTCCGCCGCCATCGCCACCGCCGGAACCAGAAGCAGCAACGCCACCGCTCGCAACATGTCGGCCTTCCTTTCCCGGCCCGCGCCGGTCGAGGCTAGCGGGCCTTCACGACTGTCAGGTAGAACCTCGGTACCGCCTGTTCGTTCTCCATCTCGATCTTGAGCGCGTAGCGGCCGTCGCGGGCGAACTCGACCGGCAGCGTCTGCTCGCCGAGCAGCACGCCGTCGGCGCCGCGCAGGCGCACGAGCAGGCTGTGCGGCCCCGCCTTGACCGTGTACGCGTCCTCGATCACGCCGGAGCCCTTGCGCTTGAAGAACAGCATCGACTTGGTGCGGAAGTCGAACGGCTTGGCGGCCAGCTCCTGGTCGTCGACGCGCACCTCGTACGACCCGACCGAGATCGGGCAGTTGAAGTAGAGCTCCACCTTCGCCTCGCCCGGGTCGGCGGGGCGCGCCACGGCGGCCACCGCCGGCGCCGGCGTCGGCGCGCGCGCGGGTTCCGCCTGGCGCACCCGCTGGTGCTCGTGGGCGAGGTCGAGGTATTCGCGCGTCATCGAGTCGTCGGGCGACGCCGCGAGCGCGCGCTCGAACCGTTCCTGGGCGTCCCGCCAGCGGCCGGCCTTGAGCAGCTCCTTGCCGTCCTCGCGCAGGCGCTGCGCCTCGCGCTCGCGCGCCGCGGCGTCGAGCTGGCTGCTCCGCTCCGCCGTCGCCCGCGCGCGCAGCTCGCGCGCGACGTTGCTGTACGGCGCCTGGTCCCAGACCAGCGTGAGCGATGCGAGCGCGTCGGCGGGTCTCCCGGCGGCGAGCGCGTCCGCCGCCTGGCGCTGCGCCGCGGCGACGCGGTGGCGCCGGTCCGGCTCGCCCGCCGGCGGTCCGCCGAACGGGCCGCGGTCGATCCGCCGCGCCAGCGACGCGAGCACGAGTGCGGGCGGGACCACCACCGCCGCGAGCAGCGCAGCGGCCCAGCGCGCCGAGATCGGCAGGCGCCACACGCTCGGGCCCGCCGGGGCTTGAGGAGTCGGCACCGGCAGCGGCAGGTGGGGGACCTTGGCATCGACCTCGGTGGCACGGGTGGAGGTGGGCGTGGACCCGACCGCCGCCGCCGCCGGCGGCGCGCCCTCCGCGGCCTGGGCGGTGTACTGCGTGACCTCGCCCGTGACCCCGGCGAGCACCCGCCGCAGCGCGTCGAGCGCGCGCGCCACGTCGGCGCCGCGCGGGTAGCGCCGGCTTGGCTCCTTCTCCAGCAGCTTGAGCACGATCGGGTTGAACGCTGGCGGCAGGCCGGGGCGCACCTGCGACGGGATCGGCGCCGGCTCGTGGACGATCTTGTAGCTCACCTCGGTGAGCGAGGCGCCGACGAACGGCCGCTGCCCGGTCAGCAGCTCGAACAGCACGACGCCGAGGGAGAACAGGTCGCTGCGCCCGTCCACCGCCGCGCCCGCGACCTGCTCCGGCGACATGTAGTTCGGCGTGCCGATGAACTGGCCGGTGGCGGTGAGGTTGGACGACTCCATGCGCGCCACGCCGAAGTCGGTGATCTTCACCATCCCCTGCGGCGTGAGCAGGATGTTGGCCGGCTTGATGTCGCGGTGCACGACGCCCTTGGCGTGCGCGTAGTCGAGGCCGCCGGCGAGCGAGGCGCCGATGCGCGCCACCTCGGAGTAGGCGAAGCCGTGCCCGGCGCGGAGGAAGTCCTTGAGGCTCTTGCCCTCGATGAACTCCATCGCGATGAACGAGAGTCCGGTCGCGTCGTCGACGCCGGCGTCGTGGACGGTGACGATGCCGGGGTGGTTGAGGATCCCGGCGGCCTGCGCCTCGCGCAGGAAGCGCTGGCGGAACTCCTCCGCCTCCTCGGCGTCGGCCGGCACGGTGAGCGTCTTGAGCGCGACCCGCCGGCCGATCACCGGGTCGCGGGCGAGGTAGACGACTCCCATCGCGCCCCGGCCGAGCACCGACTCGACGAGGTAGCGGCCCAGCTGCTTCGGCTCAGGCGGGTTGGCTATCTCGCACCTCGCGTCGGAGCCGGCAGCGGGAGGATGACGAGCACCTCGTCGGGAGCGGCCACGTCGAGCGACTCGCGCGCGGCGCGGGCGCGCGCCTCGGGCTCGTTGCGGAGCGAGCGCACCTCGCGCTCGAGCATGCTCGAGGCGCGGGCGAGCTGGTCGCGTCGCAGCCGCAGCTCCTCGAGCTCCCGCCGCGTCTCACGCTGCACCGTCACCCCCCGCCACCACCCCCAGCCGATGAGCCCCGCGACGAGCGGTGCCGCCAACCACAGCGCGCGCCGGAGGGGCCATCTCACCGCGTGAACGGGTCCCTGCCGGCGAACAGCGCCGCGTCGGCGAGCTCCTCCTCGATGCGGAGGAGGCGGTTGTACTTGGCGATGCGCTCGCCGCGCGAGGCGGAGCCGGTCTTGATCAGGCCGCAGCCGCAGGCGACGACGAGGTCCGCGATCGTCGTGTCCTCGGTCTCGCCCGAGCGGTGCGACACCATCGCGCGCCAGCCGTGGTGCATCGTCATGCGCAGCGCCTTCTGCGTCTCGGTCAGCGTGCCGATCTGGTTCAGCTTGATCAGCACCGCGTTGGCGACGTTCTCTCTGATGCCGCGGGCGATGATCGTGGGGTTGGTGACGAAGATGTCGTCGCCGACGAGCAGGACCTGGTCGCCGAGGCGCGCCCGCAGCTCCTTCCAGCCGTCCCAGTCGTCCTCGGCGAGGCCGTCCTCGATCAGCACGATCGGGAAGTCGCGCACCCACTCCTGATAGGTGGCGATCAGGTCGTCGGAGGAGAGCCCGTCGCGGCGCTCGCCGGGGAGGAAGTAGCCCTCGCCGGTGCGCAGCTCGCTGCCGGCGGCGTCGATCGCGATCGCCACCTGCTCGCCCGGCCGGTAGCCGGCGTCCTGGATCGCCGCGACGAGGAACTCGAGCGCGGCGCGGTTGTTCGGCAGGTTGGGGGCGAACCCGCCCTCGTCGCCGACCGCGGTGATGTGCTTGGCCGCCTTCAAACGGTCGCGCAGCGCGTGGAACACCTCGACGCCGGCGCGCAGCGCGGCGGCAAACGAGGTGAAGCCCAGCGGCACCGCCATGAACTCCTGGATGTCGAGCGAGTTGTCGGCGTGGGCGCCGCCGTTGATGAGGTTCATGCAGGGCACCGGCAGGACGTGCGCCGAGGTCCCGCCGAGGTAGCGGTAGAGGCCGAGGCCGGACTGCTCCGCCGCCGCCTTGGCGGTCGCCAGCGACACCGCCAGCAGCGCGTTCGCGCCGAGCCGGCTCTTGTCGTCCGAGCCGTCGAGCTCGATCATCACCTGGTCGATGCCGACCTGGTCGCGGGCGTCGAGCCCGACCAGCGCGTCGGCGAGCTCGCCGTTGACGTGCTCGACCGCCCGCAGCACGCCCTTGCCGCGGAACCGCTCCTTGTCGCCGTCGCGCAGCTCGAGCGCCTCGCGGCTGCCGGTCGACGCGCCCGATGGCACGATCGCGCTGCCCACCGCGCCGCCGGCGAGGAGGACGTCCGCTTCCACGGTCGGGTTGCCGCGCGAGTCGAGCACCTCCCGGCCGATCACCTCTTCAATTTCGAACATGCCTGACTCCCTCCTCGGCCTCGCCGACCAGCGCCCGCGCCTCCTGGACCAGGGTGCGCAGCTGCCGGCTCGAGGTCGCCTCGGCGTAGATCCGCAGCTTCGGCTCCGTCCCGGACGGCCGGGTGAGCATCCAGCTGCCGTCCGCCAGCTCGAGCAGGATGCCGTCGCGGCGGTCCTGGCGGGCCACCTTCTGGCCCGCGAACTCCTTGAACGTGCGCGACGACAGCCGCGCCACCGCGGCGCGCGTGCGATCGTTGAGCGGCAGCTGGACGCGGCGCGAGACCAGCGTGCCGTAGCGCTCGAACAGGCCGCGCACCAGCTCCGCGAGCGGGCGCCGCGCGACCGCCATCAGCTCCGCCATCAGCAGCGCGGCGAAGATCCCGTCGCGCTCCGGGAGGTGGGTGGCGACGCCGAGGCCGGCCGACTCCTCGGTCGCGATCGCGATCTTCCCGGCCAGCATCAGCGGCCCGAAGTGGTGGAAGCCGACCGACGTCTCCACCACCTCGCGCCCGGCGGCGGCGGCGATCCGGTCGACCAGCCGCGTCGTGCCGACGGTGCGGCCGATCCCGCCCGACGCGCCGCGGCGGTGGATCAGGTGCTCGACCAGCAGCGCGATGATCAGGTTCGGTGAGATCACCCGGCACGCCTCGTCGACGACGCCGAAGCGGTCGGCGTCGCCGTCGGTCGCCAGGCCGAGCTGCGCCCCCGACTGCCGCACCCGCTCGCGCAGGCCGGCGAGGTTGGCCGGCGTGCACTCCGGGGCGTACCCGCCGAAGTAGGGATCCTTGGTCGTGTGCACGACGTGGGTGGTGACGCCGTGCGCGAGCAGGATGCGGTCGAGGAACTCCCGCGCGGTGCCGAACAGCGGGTCGACCGCGACGACCAGGCCGCTGGCGGCGATGGCGTCCCAGTCGAGGTCGCGCTCGAGGCTGGCGAGGTAGGCCTCGGTGAGCGGCGCGGTGGAGGCGAGCTGGCGCTGCGGCACGTAGAACTCGTCGAAGCCGTCGGCGCGCGCGGCGGCCTCCGCCTCGATCGCGTCGGTGAGCTCGCGCGGGGCGAGCGTCCCCTCCCGGGTGTAGATCTTGACGCCGTTGTACTCGGGCGGGTTGTGCGAGGCGGTGAACATCACGCCGACCGCCGCCTTGCGCTCCCGGACCGCGTAGGCCAGGCACGGCGAGGGCAGGTCGCGCTCCGACATCACCGCGGCGACGCCGTGGTGGGTCGCGACCGCGACCGCCTCGCGGGCGAACTTCTCCGACAGTAACCGGGTGTCGTAGGAGACCAGGACCTCGCCGAGTGCGCCGCGCCGGCGGAGCACCGAAAGGGTGGCTTCGAGGACCAGACGCACGTTGCGGAAGGTGAAGTCTTGGCCTACGATGCCGCGCCAGCCGGAGGTTCCGAAACGAATCATACCCGTTCGCCGCGAGGCTACCACAGCTCAATTGTCGTTGGCACCGTGAATGCGCTGCTGCTGGCGGCGTGCGCGGCCGCGCCGCACCTGACCCCGCCGGCGCCCGCCGCCGCGCCCGGGCCGCCCTGGGGCGAGGAGCGGACCGCGGTCCTCGCCGGGCTCAACCGGGCGCGCGAGTCGGCGCACCTCGCTCCCCTCGCCTACGACGCCCTGCTCGAGCGGGTCGGCGACGAGCACTGCCGCGAGGTGCTCGCCGACGGAGTCGAGGGCCACTTCTCGCTCTCCGGCGTGCCCCCCTACCTGCGCTACCTGCTCGCCGGCGGCACCGGCTTCCACCAGGAGAACGCCGCCAGCTTCACCAGCAGCCGCCCGGTCCTCCGCCGCCAGCTCGTGCCGATCCTGCTCTCCAGCCTCGAGCGCATGCTCGGCGAGACCGCGCCGCACGACGGCCACCGGCGGACGATTCTCGACCCGTGGGTCACGCAGGTCGGGATCGGCCTCGCCTGGGAGGGCGGCGAGGTGCGCGCCGCGCAGGAGTTCGCCACCGTCCTGGCGCAGGAGCTGACGCCGCTGCCGGCCGCCACCACGCCGCGCTCGACGGTGACGCTCTCCGGCCGCCTGCGCAAGCCGTGGCGGCCCGAGTCGGTCGAGGTGCTGTGGGAGGAGCTGCCGCACCCGCGCACCGCGGAGGAGCTGCGCGGCATCCACGCCTACGCCTACCCGCCGCGGCGGGTCGCGTTCTTCGTCGCCGACCACGGCGCCAACCTCGGCACCGGCATGCCGGCGGCATCGGCCACGCTCGACAAGTTCGGCACCTTCACGTTCCGCTGGCAGACCTCGCCGTTCGAGGGGGTCGAGGTCGCGGTGGTGTGGGCGCACAACGGCAGCGAGCGGAACCTCGTCCCCGCCGCGGCCTCGGCGACGGTGGTGACGGCCGGGGGCGTCCTGCCGCCGGCGCTCGCGCGCTGGCGCGCCCTCGCTGGCCCGCACGGTGGCTAGAGGCGTGACCGGAAGGGCGGGCGCGGCGGGGATGCGAAATCCGCGCCTCCGGACGGCGGTTGAGGTGGACAGGGGGAGTCGATGAAGTTGCCGATCTACATGGACTACAACGCCACCACCCCGGTCGACCCGCGGGTGCTGGAGGCGATGCTGCCGTGCCTGCGGGAGCACTTCGGCAACGCCTCCTCCAAGACCCACCCCTACGGCTGGGCGGCGGCGAAGCTGGTCGACGGCGCGCGCGAGCGTATCGCCGCCGGCATCGGCGCCCACCCCGAGGAGATCGTCTTCACCTCGGGGGCGACGGAGGCGGACAACCTCGCGGTCAAGGGCGTGGCGTGGGCGCCGGCCGCGCGCGGCAAGCACCTCGTCACCTGCGCCACCGAGCACAAGGCGGTGCTCGACCCGTGCCACGCGCTCGAGCGAGCCGGGTTCACGGTGAGCGTGCTCCCGGTCGATCCCGACGGCCGACTCGACCCGGAGCGGGTCGTCGCGGCGCTCACGCCGGGTACGATCCTCGTCTCGGTGATGCTCGCCAACAACGAGATCGGCACCCTCCAGCCGGTCGCGGCGATCGCCGCCGCGTGCCGCGAGCGGGGCGTGCTGGTGCACTGCGACGCGACCCAGGCGGTGGGCAAGGTGAGGGTCGACGTCGGGGAGCTGGGCGTCGACCTGATGTCGTTCACGGCGCACAAGATCTACGGTCCGAAGGGGGTCGGCGCGCTGTACGTGCGGCGGCGCCGGCCGCGCCTGCAGCTGGTGCCGCTGCTCGACGGCGGCGGGCATGAGCAGGGGATGCGGTCGGGCACGCTCAACGTCGCCGGGATCGTCGGCTTCGCCCGCGCCCTCGAGCTGTGCGTCGCCGAGCTCGCGACCGAGGCGCCGCGCCTGGCTGCGTTGCGCGACCGGCTCGAGGCGGAGATCCGCTCCCGCCTCGACGGCGTCACCGTCAACGGCCACCCGAGCGAGCGCATCCCAAACACCTCCAACCTCTCGTTCGGCGGCGTCGACGGGGCCGCGCTGCTCGCCGGCCTGCACGAGATCGCGGTCACCCCGGGCGCGGCATGCACCTCGGCGGACCCCAAGCCGTCGCACGTGCTCCAGGCGCTCGGCCGCTCGCGGGAGCTGATCAACGCTACGCTGCGCTTCTCGCTCGGCCGCGAGAGCACCGCCGCGGACGTCGAGACCGCCGCTGGCGCGGTCGTGCGCGAGGTGACGCGCCTGCGCGAGCGCATGCCGGCGGCGGCGCGGCGCTGAGCCCGCCCCCGGGCTGAGCCACCCGAGATAGAATCGCGGCCTCGGCGCCGCCCGGGCCGGGGAGGCAGGATCGCCCGAGTCGACTGAGATCCTCGCCAGGTTGCACGAACGGGCGCGGCGCAAGCTCCCCCCGGGGGAAAGCCGCCACGCCGTGGCCGGGGTGTGCCCGGGCGCCCGTCCGCTCGCGGTCGCCGCGATCGCCGCGTCCGACGGGCCGGCGGTCGTCGTCGTGCCGACCGAGCGCGACGCCGAGGAGCTGGTCGCCGGTCTCGAGCTGCTCGCGCCCGAGCTCGGCGCGGTGGCGCTGCCGCCGGAGGCGGTCGAGTCGGCGCTCGGGCGCGTCCCGCCGCTCGGCGCGACCGCGGCTGCGGCCGCGGCGCTGATCGGGCTCGCGAGCGGGGCGGTGCGGGTGGTCGCCGTGCCGGCCCGCCTCCTCCCCTATCCGCTGCCGCACCCCGCGTCGCTGCCGGACCGCGCACCGCGCCTGGCGCGCGGCCAGCGCCTCGACCCGCGCGCGCTCGCGGCCGAGCTCGCCCGCGCCGGCTACCGCCGCGTCGAGGTGGTCGAGGAGGCCGGCGACTTCGCGCTCCGCGGCCAGGTCGTCGACGTCGGCACGCCGGAGCGGTTCGTCCGTGTCGTGCTCGACCTCGACGTCGTCGAGTCGCTCCATGAGTTCGACCCCGGGACGCAGCGCTCCGGCGAGCCGCTCGAGGCGGCCGCAGTTTCGCCGCTGCAGCTGTTCGCCGCCGACGAGGGCGCCCGCGCCGATCTCGCCGCGCGCCTGGAGCGCGAGGGCTGCCAGGCGCTCGCCGAGGCCGCGCTCGGCGGGGCCGCGCCGGAGCTGTGGCAGGGCCTGCTCGGCTGGGTGCAGGACCACCTCCACGCCTGGGAGCTGGCGCCCCGGCTGATCGTGTGCGAGCGCGAGTCGGTCGCCGCCGAGCTGGAGCGCGCCTGGGCCGCGATCGCCCACGCCCGCGCCACCGGCGAGCGCGACGGCACGCCGCTTCCCCCAGCCGAGGCTTGGCTCGCCGAACCCGCCCGCTGCCTCGCCGCGCTCGACGCGGCCGACCTCGTCGCCGAGCTTCTGGTCGAGGACGGGACGCCCTGGACCGCGTTCCGCACCGCCCCGAGCCCCGCGCTCGCGACCCGCCCGCAGGCGCTCGTCGAGGAGCTGCGCATTGGCCTCGCGGAGCGCCGGCTGCTCGCGCTGGTCGCCGCCTCGCCGGGCGAGGCGCAGCGCCTCCTCCACCTGCTCGGCGGCTCCGAGCTGCCGCTGCGCCAGGGCTGGCCGCTCGACGGCATCGTCGGCGTCGTCGCCGGCCGCGTCGAGCGCGGCTTCGTCTGGCCCGAGGCCGGCTTCGCGCTCTATGGGCGCGCCGACCTCACCAGCCTGCCCGCCCCGGCGCGCCAGCGCCGCTCCCTGGCGCGGGTGCTGTCCGAGATGCGCGACCTCGCCGCCGGCGACTACGTCGTCCACGCCGACCACGGGATCGGCCGCTTCGCCGGCTTCCGCACGCTCGCGCTCGACGGCGAGGAGCACGAGTGCGTCGAGCTCGAGTACGCTGGCGGCGGCAAGCTGCTGGTGCCGCTCGAGCGCGCCGACGTGCTCGAGAAGTACGCCGGCGCCGAGGGCGCCCCGCCGCGCCTCGACCGCCTCGGCGGCGTCTCCTGGGCGCACACCAAGTCGCGCGTCAAGCGGGCGCTCAAGGACATGGCGGAGGAGCTGCTGCGCGTGCAGGCGCAGCGCGAGAGCGCCGCCGGCTTCTCGTTCTCGAAGGACTCGCCGTGGCAGCGCGAGTTCGAGGCCGCGTTCGAGTACGAGCCGACCGCCGACCAGGTGCAGGCGATCGCCGAGGCCAAGCGCGACATGGAGTCGCCGCGGCCGATGGACCGGCTGCTGGTCGGCGACGTCGGCTACGGCAAGACCGAGGTCGCGATGCGCGCCGCGTTCAAGGCGGTGATGGACGGCAAGCAGGTGGCGGTGCTGGCGCCGACCACGATTCTGGCCGAACAGCACCTCCGCACCTTCACCCGCCGCTTCGAGGGGTTCCCGGTCGAGATCCGCTGGCTCTCCCGCTTCGTGCCCGCGCCGGAGCAGCGCAAGGTCGTCGCCGGCGTCGCCGAGGGCACCGTCGACCTCGTCGTCGGCACCCACCGGCTGCTCGCCAAGGACGTGCGCTTCCGCGATCTCGGGCTGGTGGTGGTGGACGAGGAGCAGCGCTTCGGCGTGGCGCAGAAGGAGCGGCTGAAGGCGCTCAAGGCGAGCGTCGACGTGCTCGCGATGTCGGCGACGCCGATCCCCCGCACGCTCAACCTCGGCCTGCTTGGCCTGCGCGACGTCTCGGTGATCGAGACGCCGCCGCGCGACCGCCTGGCGGTGCAGACCCACGTGCTGCCGTTCCGCCGCGAGGCGGTGCGCGAGGCGGTGCTCACCGAGCTGTCGCGGGGCGGGCAGGTGTTCTTCGTCCACAACCGCGTGGCGTCGATCGGCGCGATCGCCGAGCTGGTGCGCGAGGTGGTGCCGGAGGCGCGGGTGGTGGTCGCCCACGGCCAGATGGAGGAGCGCAACCTCGAGAAGGCGATGGACGCGTTCCTCGGCGGCCAGGCCGACGTGCTGGTCGCCACCGCGATCGTCGAGAACGGGCTCGACATCCCCAACGCCAACACGCTGATCGTCAACCGCGCCGATCGCTTCGGGCTCGCCCAGCTCTACCAGCTGCGCGGCCGGGTGGGGCGCTCCGACCGCCTCGCCTTCGCCTACCTGCTGGTGCCGCCGGAGCGCTCGCTCTCCGAGGAGGCGCGGGCGCGCCTGGCGGCGATCCTCGAGTTCGCCGACCTCGGCGCCGGCTTCCGCATCGCCGCCCGCGACCTCGAGATCCGCGGCGCCGGCAACCTCCTCGGCGCGGAGCAGCACGGCCACCTGCGCGCGGTCGGCTACGAGACCTACTGCCACCTGCTCGAGGAGGCGGTGCGCGAGCTCAAGGGCGAAGGCGAGGCGCCGCCGACCGCGGCGGTCGAGCTTCGCCTCGGGCTCGACATCCGGCTCCCGGAGTCGTACGTCGCGGCGGAGACGCTGCGCCTGGCGGTGTACCGCCGGATCGCCGCCGCCCACACCGACGCCGAGCTCGAGGCGTTGCGCCGGGAGTTCGCCGACCGCTTCGGGCCGCCTCCCCGCCAGCTCGACGATCTCCTTCTCCACCAGCGCGTTCGCCGTCAAGCCGAGCGGCTCGGCATCAGCCGCGTCCGGCGCACCGTGACGGCGTTCGAGCTGACCCTCGACCCGGCGCAGCCGGGCGCCCACGACCTCGCGCTCGCCCTCCTCCGCGCCGCCCCCGACGCCAGCCTCACCCCGACCGGCGTCGTCCGCGTCCCCGCCGCCGACCGCGACGCCGCGGCGTCCGCCACCGCGCTGGCTGCGCTCCTGGCGAACTAGGAGCGTGTCGCCGATGGCGACGAGCCGGCCGGACATCGGCCGCGGGTGTATCCTGATCCAGCAATCGAGAATTCGCCGCAGAGGTCGGGCGTTGGGGGAAGCGTGGTCCAGAAGAAGGTTTGCATGGTCGGCGCGCCCGCGACTGGCAAGACCAGCCTCGTGCAGCGCTTCGTCAAGTCGATCTTCTCGGAGCGCTACCACTCCACGGTCGGGGTGCGGATCGAGCGCAAGGAGGTCGACGCGGACGGCACGCCGGTCAACCTCGTGCTCTGGGACATCGAGGGGCAGGAGCGGTTCCAGAGCGTGCAGACGAGCTACCTGCGCGGGGCCGGCGGCCTGATCTTCGTCGTCGACGGCACCCGCGGCGAGACGCTCGAGCAGCTCGCGTCGATGCGCGAGCAGGCGCACGGCGCGGTCGGCGACGTCCCCTGCGCGGTCGCGCTCAACAAGGCCGACCTGGCCGCGTCGTGGGCGCTCACGCCGGAGCAGGAGCGCGCCCTCGGCGCCGCCTTCCCCCACGTCCTCAAGACCAGCGCCAAGACCGGCGCCGGCGTCGAGGCGATGTTCGGCTGGCTGGCGGCGGCGATGCTCAAAGCGCCGGCGGGGGCCTGAGATGGAGCCGCGCCCGCCGGCGAGCGCGCCGGATGCAGGATCCCGCGTCCGCATCGACGCCTTCGGGCTGTCCGACGTCGGCAAGATGCGCAAGGAGAACGAGGACCAGTTCCTCGTCGCGTCGCTCCACAAGTCGATGCAGGTACACCACACCAGCCTCGACGTGTTCACCGCGATCGCCGACTCGCAGCAGGCGGGCGCCTACCTCCTGGTCGTCGCCGACGGCGTCGGCGGATTGGGCGGCGGCCGCAGCGCGAGCAGCGCCGCGGTCGAGGCGCTCGCCTCCCACATCGCCAACGCGGTGCGCGTCTACTTCAACCGCGACACCGACGTCGAGGACGCCTTCCTCGCCGAGCTCGAGCGCGGCGTCGACCTGTCGCACCAGCAGATCCGCGAGAAGCTCGGCCAGAGCGCGAGCCGGGGCCCGGCGACCACGCTCACGGTGGTGGTGGTCGCGTGGCCGCGCACCTACTTCGTCCACGTCGGCGACAGCCGCGCCTACCTGTTCCGCAACGGCGCGCTGCGCCAGCTCACCCGCGACCAGACGGTGGCCGAGGAGCTGGTCGACCAGGGCGTCATGACCGAGGAGCAGGCGACCCGCTCCGGACTCAAGAACGTGCTCACCTCCGCGCTCGGCGGCAGCGAGATCAAGCCCTCGCTCGGCCTCGTCGACCTCGCGCGCGGCGACGCGCTGCTGCTCTGCACCGACGGGCTCACCAAGCACGTCACCGACCAGACGATCACGGCGGAGCTGGGGCGCGGCGAGGGCGCGGAGGCGACCTGCCGCCGGCTGGTCGACGACGCGCTCGCCGGCGGGGGGAGCGACAACGTGTCGGTGATCGTGGCCCGCGCGGCGTCGTGACCGCGGCCGGGGCGACCGTCCCGGGCAGGTCGGCGCGCGGTGGAAAGGAGTGACGCCATGAGCAAGACCCAGGCGAAGCCGGCCGAGCGCGGCGATGCCGCCGCCCGCCGTCCGCCCGCGGCGAAGGAGGGCGACGGCGGGCCCGAGGTCCTCGGCGCGGGCAACCTCGACCAGGTGCGCGAGATCCTCTTCGGCACGCAGAGCCGCTCGCTGGAGAAGCGCCTCGTCCGCCTCGAGGAGCAGCTCGCCAAGGCGATCGCCGAGCTGCGCGAGGAGGTCAAGGGCGGGCTGCACGGCCTCGAGGGCTACGCCAAGCGCGAGATCGAGGCGCTCAACGACCGCCTCGCCCGCGAGCAGGCCGAGCGCGCCGCCGGCGCCGAGGAGATCGGCCAGCGCATCGAGGAGGCGGGCAAGGCCGCGCGCAAGGACAGCGAGGGGCTCGGCGAGCGCCTCGGCAAGAGCGAGCGCGACCTCCGCCAGCAGCTCCTCGACCAGGCCAAGCGCCTCGAGGAGGAGATCCGTCGGCGCGCCGACTCGACCACCGCCTTCCTCACCGCGGCGATCGAGGAGCTGCGCGCGGAGAAGACCGACCGCGCCGCGCTCGCCGCGCTGCTCTCCGAGGTCGCGATGCGGCTCACCGACGAGCTGCAGATCGCGCTCGGCGGCGAGAAGGAACCCGCCAAGCGTGGCTGACCCGGTGGGCGTGCCGGCCGGCCCGCCCGCCGACGAGGAGATCGCGCCGGCGGGCGCGGGCGAGCTGGAGGCGCTCCGCGAGCTGATCGTCGCGCCCGAGCGGGAGCGCCTCGCCGAGCTCGAGGACCGCCTCGACGACCCGCGCCGGCGCGCCCACGAGCTCGCCGGCGTCCTGCCCGAGAGCCTGGTCGCCGCCGCGCGCTCGGGCAAGCGCATCGAGGAGGCGCTCGCGCCGGTGGTCGAGGAGACGCTCCACGTCTCGATCCGCCGCGACCCGCGCCGCGTCGCCGAGGCGATCGCGCCGGCGATGGGACCGGCGATCCGCCGCGCCATCGCCGACGCGCTGCGCTCGATGGTGCGCTCGCTCAACCAGGTGCTCGAGCAGAGCCTGTCGGTGCGCGGCCTGCGCTGGCGGCTGGAGGCGTGGCGGAGCGGCCGCCCGTTCGCCGAGGTCGCCCTCTCGCACAGCCTCGTCTTCCGCGTCGAGCAGGTCTTCCTCGTCCACCGCTCGAGCGGTCTGCTGCTGGTCCACGTCGCCCACGACGAGACCGCCGCACACGACGGCGACCTCGTCTCCGGCATGCTCACCGCGATCCAGGACTTCGTCCGCGACTCCTTCGCCGTGAGCCAGACCGAGGCGGTCGACATGCTCGAGGTCGGCGACCTCTCGGTGTGGGTCGAGCAGGGCCCGGTCGCGTACGCCGCCGCGGTGATCCGCGGCCAGGCGCCGGCCGAGCTGCGGGCGCGCCTGCGCGAGGCGCTCGAGCTCGTCCACCTCGAGCTCGCCGACGACCTCGACTCGTTCCGCGGCGAGACCGCGCCGTTCGAGCGCGCGCGGCCGTACCTCGAGGCCTGCCTGGTGGCGCAACTCTCGGCCGAGCGGCGCGGGCGCCGGCCGCTCGGCCCGCTGCTCGCCGGAGGCGTGGCCGCCCTCGCGCTCGCCGCCGCCGCGTTCCTCTGGCTGCGCGCCGGCGCACGCTGGTCGGCCTACCTCGGCCGGCTGCGCGCCGAGCCGGGCATCGTGGTGGTGAGCGCGAGCCGCGGCCTGACGCGGATGGCGGTGACCGGGCTGCGCGACCCGCTCGCCGCGGACCCCGCGACGTTGCTCTCCGGCTACCGCCTCGACGGCGCGCGGGTCTCGGGACGGTGGCTGCCGTACCTCTCCGCCGACCCGGCGCTGGTGCTGCGGCGCGCTCGCGACCTCCTCCGCCCGCCGGCGGGGGTGACGCTCGATTTCGCCGGCGGGATCCTGCGCGGCGCCGGCAGCGCGCCGCACGCCTGGCTCGCGGACGCGAGGCGCCTCGCCGCTCTCGTGCCGGGCGTCCAGTCCGCCGACCTCGGCCGGGTCGCGGACTCCGGCCTCGCCGCGCTCGCCCCCGCGCGCGCCGCGCTCGAGGCGATGCTCGTCCGCTTCGACACCGGCGCGACCGAACCGGCGCGCGGCGAGGCGGCGCCGCTCGACCGCCTCGCGGCCGCCGCGGGCGCGCTCGCCGAGGTCGCCGCCGCGCAGGGGCTGCGCGCCCAGGTCGAGGCGGTCGGGCACACCGACGGGACCGGCTCGGAGGGGACCAACATCCGCCTCAGCCGCGCACGGGCCGAGTGGGTGGTCTCGTTCCTCCAGGCGCACGGCCTCCGCGCCGTGACGATGTCGGCGACCGGCGCCGGCACCAGCCAGCCGCTGCGCCGGGAGGACACCCCCGACGGCCGCGCCGCCAACCGCAGCGTCTCGTTCCGCGTCAGCGTCGATTGACCCCTGCGCCGCACGCCTCGGCGGCGCGCGGCTCGGCTTGCGGGCCCAACGTGCGGGCGGGTATCTTGCCGACCAGGGGGTGATGGGTGTCCTCCGCGTCGAGCGGCAGCCAGCCTGGAGTCGCGCCGATTGGCCCCTGGCGGCCGCGCATCGCGCTCGCGCTCGCGGCGTGCGCCGGGCTGACCGGCGTGGTTGCGCTCCTGGGCTGGCTCAAGGGCAGCCTTGCCTGGGCCGGCGCCGTTGCCAGCTACGTGCCGATGGCGCCGGCGACGGCGCTCTCCACGGTCGCGCTCGCCGGCGCGGTCGCGGCCCGGGT
>DATIYW010000102.1:0-15255 GCA_035517415.1 Thermoanaerobaculaceae bacterium | reverse complement strand
ACTCCGAGCACCGCGAGTGTGCTCCACAGCGCGATCGCACCGAGCGCGTGGGCGATCCCGCGCCGCGTCATCGAGGTCGATGGCCTCCCATCGGGCGGCGCATTGTCGCATCGCAGGCCGCCCGGCGAAGCCAGCGTGGAGGCGCCGCCGCGGGAGCGCTCGCTCCGCGGCGTGGCCGGGCATGACCCGGGGGGCGGATTGGCCGCCGGCGGCGGTTCGGCTACGCTTGACGCGCATGCCCGCGGCGCGACACCCCCGCCGGGAGACGTTCGACCGCCTCGCCCGCCGCGCCCTTTTCGCGTTCGTCCTCACGTTCATCGCCGCCCGGATCCTGGTCCTCCTCATCATGTCGGGCCGCATCCCCAACATGTTCCTGTTCCTCCACGGCACGCACGTCCACCACCTGAACTACGGCATCTTCCTGCTCGCGGCGGTCGCCGGCTACGCGATCCTCGGCGCCCCGAGCGGCCGGGCGCTCGAGGCCGTGGCGCTCGCCTACGGCCTGGCCATGGCGCTCACCTTCGACGAGTTCGGGATGTGGCTGCACCTCGGCGGCAGCTACTGGCAACGCGCCAGCGTCGACGCGGTGGCGGTGGTCGCGGCGCTGATCGCGCTGGTGGCGTACGCGCGCTCGCTCGAGCGCCTCGAGGCCAAGCACCTGTGGGCGTTCTGCGCCCTGGTCCTCGCGGTGGTCCTCTTCACCGCGGCGCTGTTCTGGGCCGGGAGCCACATCGGACACGTGGTCGGGCCGAGGCTCGAGGAGCTGGAGTCGTCGTCCTCGCCTTGACGGTGACCACGGCGGCGCTACGCTTGGCGCCGGCTTCGCGGTACACTCTCATCTCGAGGTGCGAATCATGGGGGAGATGGTCAAGGACGACCTCGCGGATGAGACGGCCGGCCCGGCTCGCTTCACGGCGTCGTTCTCGCTGAGCATGACGGAAGCGCAGTACGCCGAGCTGCAGGCGCTCGCCGCCGAGCACGGCGTGTCGATGGGACGGGTGGCGCGCCGCGCCCTGCGGACCGGCCTCACCGTCCTGCGCAAGACGCCTCGTCTCGCCGCCGAGTTCGCTCAGCCCGAGAAGGAGTAGTCCGCCTCGGCGCCGGGCGCCGGCGGCCGCCCGCCGAGCCCGGGGCGCTACTCGTTCGCGCGCAGCACCCGGATCGCGTTCGCCCACGCCAGCTTGTGAATTCGCTCCCAAGCCCAGCCCCGCGCCCGCAGGCGCTCGAGGATGGCGGGGAACGCGTCGCAGCCGGCGATGCCGCGCGGCAGCTCCGGCACGCCGTCGAAGTCGGACCCGAACGCCACGCCGTCCTCGCCGGCGAGCGCGGCGACGTGCTCGATCTGCCCGCAGAGCGTGTCGATTCCGGCCTCGGCCGGCCCCGCCTCGGCGCGCCAGGCGGTCATCACCCGGCGCATCTCGGCGTTGCGGCGCGCCGGGTCGTCGAGCGTGGCGAGCTCGATGCGCTCGAGCTCGCGGAATGTCCCCTCCGCCGTCGCCGCGCGCGCCGCGAAGTAGGCCGGGTCGAGGAAGCCGGGGAAGAAGTTGACGCCGACGACGCCGCCGGCCGCACCGATGGCGCGGAGCTGGTCGTCGGTGAGGTTGCGCGGCGTCGGGCACAGGGCGGCCGCGCACGAGTGCGAGGCGATCACCGGCCGCCGGGCCACCCGCATCACGTCCCAGAACGTGCGCTCGTGGACGTGGGAGAGATCGACGATCACGCCGAGACGGTGCATCGCCGCCACCACCTCGCGCCCGAACGCGGTGAGACCGCCCGGGCCGTCGCCCGGCTCGCCGGACGAGGCGGCCCACGGCAGGTGGCGGCCGTGCGTCAGGGTCATGGCGCGTACGCCGCGGCCGGCGAGCGCCTCGAGCTTGGTGAGATCGCACTCGATGGCGCCGCCGTTCTCGACCGTCGCGACCGCCGCGGTCCGCCCCCCGGCCGCCGCGGCCTCGACCGCAGCCGCGGTGGTGGCGCGCTCCAGCGCCTCCGGGTGGCGCGCGCAGGCGCGGTCGAGCAGGTCGAGCAGCGCGTTCGCCTCGGCGAACGCCCGCGCGCTCGGGAGCGCGGGCGAGACGAACGCGGCGAAGAACTGCATCCCGACCCCTCCCGCGCGCAGCCGCGGGAGGTCGACGTGGCCGTCCGGCGCGCGGGCGATGTCGGCGCCGCCCTGGAGCTCGAGCAAGGTGTCGCAGTGGAGATCGGCGACGCGCGGCAGAGGCGCGGCCGGCGGCGCGCTCACGGGGTCTCCGCGAGCGCTTGGCGCGGCCCCGCCGCCGTCAGCGGACCGGCTGCCCGTCCCACCGCCGGAAGAACAGCGCCTGCTTGTGGACCGGCTGCACGCGCTGCTCGAGCTCCGCCATCTCGGCCTTCGCAAGGGGCCGGAAGTCGCGCGCGATCGCGACGTTCTCCTCGAGCTGGGCGACGCTGTCGCAGCCCACGATCACGGTCGAGACCGGCAGCGTCAGGACGTAGCGCATCGCCTCGCGCATCGTCAGCGAGCCGGCCTTCGCGGTCCACGTCCAGGGGTGGAGCAGGTGGATCGGCGGCGGGCTCCAGCTGTTGAGCAGCCGGCCGCGCGCCGGGATCTTCATGCCGATGATCCCCATCTCCTTCTCGACCGCGAGCGGCAGCAGCCGCTCCTGGAACGGCAGGTGGTGGGGGTCGGCGGCGTTGACCGCCATCAGGATGGTGTCGAAGCGGTAGCGCCGGATCGCGCCGAGCAGCACGTCGGGGTCGGCGTGGCCGGTCACACCGACGAACCGCACCATCCTCTGCTCGCGCGCCGCCTCGAGCGCCTCGATCGCGCCGCCGGGGCGGAAGATCGCCTCGAGCTCGTCGGGGGTGCCGAGCGCGTGGACCTGCCACAGGTCGAGGTGGTCGGTCTGCAGCAGCTGGAGCGACTTCTCGAGCAGCCGCAGCGAGCCGTCGCGGGTGCGGTCGTGGGTCTTGGAGGCGAGGAACGCCTCGGCCCGGCGGCGCTTCATCACCTGGCCGAGGTAGCGTTCGCTCCAGCGCGCGTCGCCGCCGTAGCGCGCCGAGGTGTCGAGGTAGTTGACCCCGAGGTCGAGCGCGCGCTCGATGATCGGCACCGCCGCCGCCTCGGCGTCCGGCGCCTCGAGCGTTGCCTGGCCGCCGAGCGAGAAGATACCCACGCGGTAGCCGGTCTTGCCCAGGTTGCGCGTCGGCATCGAGCCCGTGGTCGCCGGGTTCGAGGGCATCGGGCCGAGCGCCGCGTCGGCCCCGCGGACCACGCGCCCGGCGAGCGCCCCGACCGCCGCGGCGGTGCCGAGCTTGAGGAGGTCGCGTCGTTCGAGGCCCTTGCCGTGCTCCGCCATGACTCACCTCGACAACCCGCGGTCGAGCCTACGCGGGCGCCGCGAGGGGGTCAAGCGGCGCCGGTGTCGCGCCGGCGCCGCGCGAACGCGCCGTATCATGGCCGCGATGCGCCGTCTCGAGACGAGCGAGGTCCGCACGTGATCGGCGGCGGCCTGACCGTCGCGCAGGCCGACGCCTACCTCGCCGTCCTCGGCGTGCGGCGCCGGCGGCCGGGCCGGGAGGCGCTCGCGGAGCTGGTCGCGGCGCAGGTCACGCGGGTGCCGTTCGAGAACGTCTCGAAGTTGCTGCGGCGGCGGCGCGACCTCCGCGACGTGCCCGACCTCGATACCTACCTCGACGGCATCCGGCGCTTCAACTTCGGCGGCACCTGCTACGCGAACGCGTTCCACTTCTGCTCGCTCCTGTGCGCGCTCGGCTACGACGCCGGCCTGTGCGGCGCCGCGATGCCGTCGGGCGAGGACGTGCACGTCGTCGCGACGGTCGCGCTGGCGGGACGCGATCTCCTCGTTGATGTCGGCTACGGCGGCCCGTTCCTCCGGCCTCTCCCGCTCGACAGCCGACGCGCGATCGCGGTGCGCTTCGGCCGCGACCGGTTCGTCCTCCGGCCGCGCGACCGCGACGGGCGGTCGCGCCTCGACGTGTACCGCGACGGCACCCCCATCCACGGCTACCGAATCAGCCCGATCCGGAGGGAAGCGGCGCATTTCCGCGACGCGGTGCAGGCGTCGTTCCGCGACGACGCGACGTTCATGAACGCCGTCATGCTGGTGCGCTACCTGCGCGCGGGCGCGTCGACGCGGTCGGTCGGCATCTACAACCTGCAGCTCGTGCGCGCGACGCCCCGCGGCTGCACCGTCGAGGCGCTCGCCGGCCAGCAGGCGCTGGTCGCGGCGATCGACCGCGAGTTCGGCATCCCGGCGGACCTCGCGCGGGAGGCGCTCGCCGGCGTCGGGCTCGAGCGCGACCTCTACAGCTAGCCGCCGGCGCGGGTGCTCGGAGTCGCCGGGATCGACGGGCGGGCCGCACCACTCGCTGCTACTTCGGAAGGACCCGCCGCGGCCTGATCGCCGGAACCTGGCGATGGGCCAGCGCGAAGCTCGGACGGACAAGGCGCACCATGAAGCGGCGCCGGATCCGGTACGGGAGGAGCGTCCACGCGGGTTCGCGGTCGATCGCGCGCAGCCGAGGGAATCCCGGCTTCGGGTCGTTGTGCAGGAGATGTCGCTTCAGCAGCTTGATTGCCCAGCGCAACACCGTGTCCTCCTTTCGTCGGCCTCACGGGTCGGGTACACGCGGTGCTCCCCGTCGCCGACAGGTTCGGATCGGAGTTGGCGTCTCTGGCGCCGGCGGCGAGGCCGGCCCCGCGGCCGCGGGCGTCAGCCGCGGCGGATCAGGTCGATGACCCGGGTCACGCCCGGGGTCGACGCGGCGGCCCTCACGGCGAGCTCCCGCTGGGCGGCGGTCGGCACCACCCCCCGCAGGCTCACCTCGCCCTCGGACGCCTCGACGTTGATGTGGAACGCCTCGGTGCCGATCTCGGCCACCAGCCGCGTCTTCACCCGCGACTCGAGGAGCGCCCACTTGACGTGCTTCTCGGTGCGCCAAACCGCCCTCGCCATGCCGTGCACGCCCGGCTCGATGACGCGGATCTCCTCGTCCGTATGCCGTACGCCCGGCACGGAGAGCGCGACCTCCTCGGACAGCTCCTTGGTCGAGTAGCGCCGGACCGTGCCCGAAAGCACGGCCCGGTTGCCGTGGACGTCGATCCGGATGTCGCGGGCGTCCGGGCCGAGCCGGTCCAGCAGCGCGTCGTGCACCCGCGCGGCGGTGGACGCCTCGTCGGCTCGCCGCTGCTCGAGGATCGTGTTCGACGCCTCGTACCGCCCGCCGGCGGCCATGACCAGCCCCGGCTGCGCGACGAGCGCCGCGCACCCGGCCAGTACCGTCGCCCCGAGGAGGCGACTGGATCGCGAGCTTAAGGTTCTGGTGCTCACGGTGGCCCCCTTCCCTGCCGTGCGTCGCGGACCCGCGACGTGCGGCACACTTCCGACGACCGCTCCTCCCGCAAGCCGCGTGCCAGACCGGGGCCGACCGACGATCGATTCTGAGACAGCGTCGCTGTCGTCCCCGCCGCCGCAGCGCCCGGGCCCCTGGAGGTCCGACCGCCACGGTGCCAGGAACGGCGGGACCGATCACCCAGGCCAGGGAAGAAATCCCCGGTCGGGCCGACCGCGCGCCGGCCACCCTCGCGCCGGCAGGGCCGGCGGGACGTACACTGGCCACCCGGGGCCGGCCCGGCCCCCGCGCCGGCCGGCGCGTCGCCCCGACAGGAGGCTCGCATGTCGATGAGAAGCGCTGGGTTGGCCGTGGTCCTCGCCGCCGCGGCGGCGGCCGCAGGCGCCGCCGGGTTCGAGCAGGACGTGATCAAGACCGCGGCCGGCGACGTCACGATCACGTTTGTCGGCCACGGCTCGCTGATCTTCGCCTTCGCCGGCAAGACGATCCACGTCGATCCGTTCAGCCGCCTCGCCGACTACTCGACCCTGCCCAAGGCGGACCTGATCCTGATCACGCACGCGCACCACGACCACCTCGACCCGGTCGCGATCCGAGCGATCCGCACGCCGGCGACGCAGGTGATCGTCGCGCCGGTCTGCGAGGGCGAGGTCGCCGGCGCGGTCGTCCTGCGCAACGGCGAGGCGAAGACCGTGCTCGGCGTCAAGGTGGAGGCGGTGCCCGCCTACAACCTCGTGCACAAGGCGCCGGACGGCAGCTTCTTCCACCCCAAGGGCGCCGGCAACGGCTACGTGCTGACGTTCGGCGACACCCGCGTGTACGTCGCGGGCGACACCGAGAACGTGCCGGAGATGAAGGCGCTGAAGGGCATCGACGTGGCGTTCCTGCCGATGAACCTACCCTACACGATGACCCCCGAGATGGTCGCCGACGCGGCCCGCGCGTTCCGGCCGAAGATCCTCTACCCCTATCACTTCGGCGACACCGACCCGCACCGGCTGGTGGCCCTGCTCAAGGGCGAGCCGGGGATCGAGGTCCGCGTCCGCAGCATGAGCTAGGGCGAGCGGCCGCCGCTGCGCGCAGCGCGGCGATACAATCCGGGCGTTGCAGTCGAGGGGGGTGCCGATGGTCCTGGTGATGATCACCTACGTCAAGCCGGCCGAGGAGGTAGAGCGGGTGCGACCGACGCATCGCGAGTTCCTCGACACCTGCGTCCGGTCAGGCCACCTCGTCGTCTCCGGTCCCCGCACCGACCACCGCGGCGGGGTCGTGCTGGTGCGGGCGCGCGACGCCGCCGAGGCGCGGGCGGTGTTCGCCAAGGACCCGTTCCAGACGCTCGGGATCGCGACCTACGAGTTCGTCGAGTTCAACCCGGCCAAGCGCGCGCCCGCGTTCGAGCCGTTCCTCGCCCCGCCCGCGTAGGGCGCCGTGACGTTCGCCGTGCGGCGGTGAGGCCGCCGCCGGCGACCGCGGCGGGAGGGGCACCGGCTCGCGAGGGTGGAGGCGAGGCGGGGCGGCGGCGCGGGAATTCCCGCCCGCGACGAGGTATCCTTCTCATTCAGGAGGATCGTGAACATGGCGAACAACGTCGTGAAGTCCCCCACCGTGAGGTTCGTCCTGCTGACCTTCGCCTGCGCGCTCGTGCTCGTCGTCGGGTTCCTCGTCGGCCGGGCGAGCGCCGCGCAGCCGCACATGGTGAGGGCGCGCGAGCACCTGCAGGCGGCGCGCTCCGAGCTCCAGGCGGCCGAGGCCGACAAGGGCGGGCACCGCGTCAAGGCCATCGCGCTGGTGAACGACGCGATCGCCGAGGTCGACGCCGGCATCGAGTTCGCCAGGACGCGCTAGGGACGGTGCCGGCGATGCGCGCCATCATCGAGCGGCCGTCGTGGCGGGGAGCGCTGCTGCTCGCCCCCGTCCTAGTCGTCCTCTTCGTCATCGGCTGCGTGACCGGCCGCGGCCAGCCGCACATGGAGAACGCGCTCGCGGAGCTGCAGTCGGCGAAGTCCGAGCTGCAGAGCGCGGTCACCGACAAGGGCGGGCACCGGGTCCGCGCGATCGAGCTCGTCGATCGCGCGATCGACCAGGTGAACGCCGGTATCTCGTTCGCGGCTTCGCGCCACTAGCTCCAGCGCCTCCGCGATCGGAGCGGCGCTGGCGAGAACCCAATGCGGATCGGGCCGGTGCGCGATCGTCGGCGCCGGCCCGATCTGGCCGTTCTTCGCCCGCCCGCATGCCGCCGGGGCCGGGCCGGACGGTCGCCGCGCTAAGCTGGACGCGCGTAACCAGCGCAGCCCCGGAGGTGTCGCGATGGAGCACGCCCGACTCGGCCGAACCGGACTCCAGGTCTCCCGTCTCTGCCTCGGCACGATGACGTTCGGCGTCCAGGCCGACGAGCCGACCGCGGTCGGGATCCTCGACGCCGCGGCGGCCGGCGGGATCACGTTCCTCGACACCGCCGACGTCTACCCGATCGCCGGCACCTACCAGACCAACGGCCGCACCGAGGAGATCCTCGGCCGCTGGCTGAAGGGCCGGCGCCACGACTTCATCGTCGCCACCAAGTGCTTCGGCACGATGTCGGAGCGGCGCTGGGATCGCGGCAACTCGCGCAAGCACGTCCTCGACGCGGTCGACGCCTCGCTGCGGCGCCTCGCGACCGACTACGTCGACGTCTACCAGCTCCACGGCCCGGACCCCGAGACGCCGATCGACGAGACGCTGCGCGCGCTCGACGACGTCGTCCGCGCCGGCAAGGCGCGCTACGTCGGCTGCTCCAACTTCCTCGCCTACCAGGTCGCGCGCGCGGTCGGGCGCAGCGAGGCGCTCGGGCTGGCACGGTTCGACTCGCTGCAGCCGCGCTACAACCTGCTCTTCCGCGAGGCGGAGCGCGAGCTGCTGCCGCTCTGCCGCGAGGAGGGGATCGGCGTGATCCCGTACAACCCGATCGCGGGAGGGCTGCTCTCCGGCAAGCACCGCCCCGCCGCCGAGCCGAGCGGCGTGAACCGCTTCACGATCGGCAAGGCCGGCGAGATCTACCGCGGCCGCTACTGGCATGAGGAGATGTTCGACACCGTCGAGCAGCTGCGCGGCCTCGCCAGCGAGGCGGGGCTCGAGATGGTCACGATGGCGGTCGCCTGGGTGCTCGCCAACCCCGCCGTCACCGCGCCGATCGTCGGCGCGAGCCGGCCGGAGCAGCTCGCGCCGGCGCTCGCCGCCGCCTCCGCTGCGCTCGCGCCCGACCTCAAGGCGCGTCTCGACGAGCTCACCGCGCAGTACCGCAAGGGCGACTCGCCGCGCTGACCCGCCTGCACCGGCGGCGGCAGGGGCGCGAATGCGCCGCCCGCCCGCGCGGTTTCCAGGCGCGGAGGGCGCAGATGGCCGACGAGCTCGACTGGATCGCAGTGCAGCACTACCTCGGCACCCTCGTGCCGCGACGCGAGGCCGAGATGCAGGCGATGGAGGCGCACGCGGCCGAGATCGCCTTCCCGATCGTCGGCCCGGCCGCCGGGCAGGCGTGCTACCTGATCGCGAGGCTGGTGCGAGCGCGGCGGGTGTTCGAGCTCGGCTCGGGTTACGGCTACTCGACGGCGTGGTTCGCGCGGGCGGTGAAGGAGAACGGCGGCGGGACGGTGGTCCACGCGGTGTGGGACGAGGCGCTCTCGGCGGAGGCGCGCGAGCACATCGGCCGGCTCGGCTACGGGGAGATCGTGCGCTACCACGTCGGCGAGGCGGTCGACGCGCTCCGCCGCGAGCGCGGGCGCTTCGACGTCATCTTCAACGACATCGAGAAGCAGGATTACCCCGCCTCTCTGCCCGTCATCGAGGCAAAGCTGCGTCCCGGGGGGGTGCTGATCGTCGACAACGCGCTCTGGCACGGCCGCGTGCTCGACCCGGCCAACACGTCGCCGGGCGCCGAGGGCGTGCGCGAGCTGGCCCGCCGCCTGACGAACGGCGATGGGTGGCTGACCACACTGCTGCCGATCCGCGACGGTCTGCTGGTGGCGCTCCGCAGGTAGGTCGCCGCGCTACTTCTTCGCGCCGCGCCACTCCGCCGCGGTCGCCTTGAGCTCGTCGATGTACTCCGCGGGCGTCTTCCCCGCCGCGTCGGCCATCGCCTTGTCGAGCAGCGCCAGCGCCTCGGCGGTCCGCCCCTCGCGCTGCAGGACCCGCGCCTTGACCTCGTAGGTCCAGAACATCGGCTTGGCCGCGACCGCCCTGTCGGCCCAGCCGACCGCCTCGGCGCGGTGGCCGCCCTGGTCGAGGGAGTAGCGGGCGGCGTCGAAGTAGTCCTGCCAGGTGGCGTCGGGGCCCGCGATCCGCTTCGTGATCGCGCCCCACACGATGCTCGGCACGTCGACCTCGATCGGGAACGCGACGCGCAGCTTCTCCCACGCCAGCGCGACCTCGGCGCTCTGCGGCCCGGTCGGGTCGACGGTCAGGAGCATCCACTCCTGCGCGGGAGCCGTCTGCGGCATGGCCTCGAATCGCGCCACGTCGTCCGCCTGCTTGTAGTCGAACGCGCCCCACTGCTTGGCGTCCTTGTTGACGATGAACGTCCAGTTCTGCCTGCCCGGGATCGCGAACAGCGCGTAGGTGCCGGCCGGCACGTCGTGGCCGGCGATCCTGACCGGGTCGGAGATCTCGATCGTCGTCGCCTCGTTGGCGCCGAGCCGCCACACCTGGCCGTACGGCACCAGGCCGCCCCAGATCGTGCGCCCCTTCACGCCCGGCCGGTGGTAGGTCAGCCTCACCTCGGTCGAGCCGACCTTGACGCTCACCGTCGCCGCCGGGCTCGCCTGCGGCAGCTCCACCGCCGCCCACGCCGGGGCCACCGCCACCGCCATCGCCGCCAGCCTCAGGATCGTCCGCATCGCTGGTCTCCTCTCGCAGGTGATTCGTCGCTCCACTCCAAGTCGCCGGCATTGGACCGCATTCCCGGCGTGGGCCAACCACGGGTTGCGACCGCGACGCACTGTAACCAACCGCGAGCACCCAGCAAATCGTGCATGCGGCGGCCGCCAGGGTGACGGGTCGGCAGCGCTCGCAGCCGGAATGGCCGGCGCCGCGGAGGGATTGCAATGGGCATGAAGAGCTGGACCTTGGCCTCGATCGCGGCCGCGAGCCTCGTCGTCGCGGGATGCCAGCGGATCAGCGCCGGCGACGTCATCGGCGTCCGGCCGGCGGAAGCGAGCACGGTCGCGGAGCGCGCCGGCGGCGCCGCAGGAGGGAACGACCCCGTGAAACCTACGTACTCGAAGTCCGGTTACGACATCACGCCGCTCTCGCGCGACGCGGTCGCCAAGCTCGCCGCCAAGCTCACGCCCGAGGAGTACCGCGTCACGCAGCGCGCGGGCACCGAGCCGGCGTTCTGCGGCAACCTGCTCGACAACCACAAGGAGGGCACCTACGTCTGCGTCGTGTGCGGACTCCCCCTCTTCTCGAGCGGGAACAAGTTCAACTCCGGGACCGGGTGGCCGAGCTTCTACCAGCCGGTCGACCCCGCGCACGTCGTCGAGCGCCGCGACTCGAGCCTCGGCATGGAGCGCACCGAGATCCTCTGCGCGCGCTGCGGCGCGCACCTCGGCCACGTGTTCGAGGACGGCCCGCGCCCGACCGGCCTGCGTTACTGCCTGAACTCCGCCGCGCTGAAGTTCTACGAGAAGGGGGCGGCGCTGCCGCCCGGGAGCCAGCCCGCCCACCTCGCGGTCGCCTACTTCGCCGGCGGCTGCTTCTGGGGCGTCGAGCACTACTTCCATCGCGGCCCCGGCGTGGTCGATGCGATCAGCGGCTACATGCAGGGCCACGTCGACCACCCGACCTACCGCCAGGTGTGCAGCAACACGACCGGGCACGCCGAGACGGTCAAGGTGATCTACGACCCGAGCAAGATCAGCTACCACCGCCTGCTCGAAGCGTTCTTCGTCATGCACGACCCGACCGAGCTCGATCGCCAGGGGCCCGACGTCGGCCTCCAGTACCGCTCCGGGATCTGGTACGTCGACGAGGAGCAGAAGCGCGAGGCGGAGGCGTACATCGCCGAGCTGACCGCCGAGAAGCGCTACGGCAACCGCAAGATCGTCACCCAGGTGGAGGCCGCCAAGACGTTCTGGCCGGCGGAGGAGTACCACCAGGAGTACATCGCCAAGAACGGCGCGTACTGCCACGTCACCAACCCCTGGACCGCCGACCTCGCCGGCGAATCCAAGGTCTCGTCGCGCTAGCGGCTCCAGAGGCCGACGGCGCTGGTGATCCTGCCGTCGGGCGCGAGCTCGAACACGTTCGAGCCGCTCGCCGCCTGGACGCCGTCGGCGCGCCGCGCGACCCAGTCCGTGACCGCGGTCCCCTGGCAGTGGCGCACCTCGCCGGCGCGGGACAGCACCACCCCCGGCATGTGGTCCTGGCTCGCGGCGATGTGCGCGTCCAGCTCGGCGATCCCCGCCACGCAGGCGAATGCGTCGCGGAAGGTCACGGCCGGGGCGGCGCAACCCTCGAGAAGCGCTCGCCGCGCCGCGGCGTCCGTCTCGCTCCAGGCGGCGAGAAACGCGTCGACGCGCGCCGCCGCGTCGCGCTGCGCCTCGTTGCTCGCGACGTTGGCGAATAGCGCGAGCTGGTAGCGCCAGCCGGCGGCGTGCTCGTCGCGCACCGCCGCGCTGGCGACGTCGTGGCGGAGGTGCAGCCTGGTGCCGGCGTCGTCCTCGGCGAGCTCGATCGTCACCCGCGAGCCTCCCGGCGCAATCGGCTTGTCCGCACCCTCGTAGCCGTAGGTGAACACGATGCGGGCGGGCGGTGCGACCTCGACCACCTCGCCGCTCGCCAGCACGCCGTTCGGGTAGCGGATCCGCACCGCGCCGCCCGGCCGCGCGGTGATCTCCGACCCCGCGCCCCACCACGCGGCGAACCGTGTCGGGTCGGTGAAGTAGCGGAATACAAGCTCGCGCGGCGCACGGATCACGATCGTCCGTTCAAGTGAGAATGTGAGTCCGGTCATGGCCTGCTCCCCTTCCTCCTTCGCCGGCGACGCCGCGCGGGCCGCGGGCCGCGGCGCGCCGCCTCCGCCTCCGCGTGCAGCGCCAGTCGCGCGAGCGCGTCGTCCCACGTCGACTCGAGCCAGGCGGCGAGCGCGCCGAGCGACTCGCGCCGCGCCTGGTAGTAGCGGCGCCGGCCCTCGCCGCGCCGCGCCACCGCGCCCGCCGCCGTCAGCACCGCGAGGTGCTGCGACACCGCTCCGAACGTGACCTCCGGCATCGCGGCGGCGATCTCGCCGGCCGAGCGCTCGCCCCGCCATACCAGGCGCAGGATCTCGCGTCGGCGCGGCGAAGCGATCGCGGTCACGGCGAGCGTGGCGTCCATCGTCATTTACTTTAGTGATTACTAAAATTGTTGTCAACCTCCAACGGCGTGCCAGGCACGGACCTGCCGCGGTTCGGGGCGTGGATCGCCCCGGAGCGCGGCATCTCGGTGCCAACTCCGTGCCCGGCCATCCGCGACAACGTCTCAAACGATCGCTTGACATTCTCAGGACGAATGTGGTTGTTTGTCTTGGGGGTCCGGCGCCGCACCGCGGGGGAGACGCGGCCGCGCGATCGGAACCGGCCAGCCTCGTCGACCCCGTCCCCTCGCCGCCCCCGGATGGAGAGTCCACGGTGTCGCCAGTGCCGTCCCGCCCCGCCGACCGCGCCATGGGTGCGCATGGCCGGAGCCGCACCGATCTCTCGGAGCCCGCCCGATGAGCTTCTCGGCCCTCTTCATCAAGCGCCCCGTCATGACCACGATCGTGATGGGGGGCATCCTCGTCTTCGGCGTGATGGCGTACCGCCTGTTGCGGGTGAGCGACCTGCCGAACGTCGACTTCCCGACCATCTCGGTGTCCGCCTCGCTGCCCGGCGCCAGCCCCGAGACGATGGCGTCCTCGGTCGCCACGCCGCTCGAGAAGGAGTTCTCCACCATCGCCGGCGTCGACACGATGAGCTCGTCGAACGCGCTCGGCAGCAGCCAGATCACGCTCCAGTTCGTGCTCGACCGCGACATCGACGCCGCCGCCCAGGACGTGCAGGCGGCGATCGCCCGCGCCAACCGGCAGCTGCCGCAGAACCTCCCCTACCCGCCCACCTACCAAAAGGTCAACCCCGCCGACCAGCCGGTGATCTACCTCGTGCTCACCTCGCCCACGCTGCCGCCCTGGGTGCTCGACGAGTACGGTGAGACGACGATCGCGCAGCGCATCTCGACGCTCTCGGGCGTCGCGCAGGTGATGGTGTACGGCTCGCAGAAGTACGCCGTGCGGGTGCAGCTCGACCCGCGCGCGCTCGCAGTGCGCGGCATCGGCATCAACGACGTCTCGCAGGCGGTGCAGGACGCGAACGTCAACCTCCCCAACGGCGTGCTGTACGGGCCCGACAAGGCGTTCACCCTGCAGGCGGACGGGCAGCTCACCAGCGCCGACTCGTACCGCCCGATCATCGTCAGCTACTGCGACGGGAAGCCGGTGCGCCTCGACCAGCTCGGCCGGGTGACCGACAGCGTGGAGAACAACAAGGTCGCCGCGTGGTTCGGCGACAACCGCGGCATCCTGCTCGCGATCCAGCGCCAGCCGGGGGCGAACACGGTGGAGGTGACGAAGCGGGTGCGCGACCTGCTCCGCGCGCTCGAGGCGCACCTCCCCGCGGCGGTCCACCTCGACGTGCTGTTCGACCGCTCGCAGTCGATCCGCGAGTCGGTCTCGGACGTGCGCGCGACGCTGCTCGTCACGCTCTGCCTCGTGGTGCTAGTGATCTTCCTCTTCCTGCGCAACCTGTCGGCGACCGTGATCCCCTCGCTGGCGATGCCGATGTCGATCGTCGGCACGTTCGCCGTGATGTACCTGCTCGGCTACTCGCTCGACAACCTCTCGCTGATGGCGCTCACGCTCTCGGTCGGGTTCGTCGTCGACGACGCCATCGTCATGCTCGAGAACATCGTCCGCCACATGGAGATGGGCGAGCGCCCGCGAGACGCGGCGCTGGCCGGCTCGCGCGAGATCGGCTTCACCATCCTGTCGATGACGCTCTCGCTCGCCGCCGTGTTCATCCCCGTCCTCTTCCTCGGCGGCATCGTCGGGCGCTTGTTCCGCGAGTTCGCGGTCGTGATCGGCCTCGCCGTGCTGATCTCCGGGTTCATCTCGCTCACGCTCACGCCGATGCTGTCGAGCCGCTTCCTCCGGCCTCCGGCGGAGGTCACGCACCACCGCCTCTACGCCGTTTCGGAACGCATGTTCGCGGCCCTGCTCGACGCCTACCGGCGGGGGCTGCGGTGGGCGCTCGGGCACCGCCGGACGATGATGGCCGCGACCGCCGCCATCACCGCGGTCACCGTGGCGCTGTTCGCGGTCATCCCGAAGGGGTTCATCCCGTCGCAGGACATCGACATGCTGTTCGGCCAGACCGAGGCGGTCGAGGGAATCTCGTTCGACGCGCTGGTCCGGCACCAGAAGGCGGTCGCCGCCGTGATCCGCGCCGACCCGGACGTCGAGGCGCTGCTCTCGTCGGCGGGGGCGCGCACCGGCGCCGGCAACCTCGGCCGCGTCTGGATCCGGCTCAAGCCGCGGGCAGGGCGCGCCGCAACCGCCGACCAGGTGATCGACCGCCTGCGCCCGAAGTTCGCCCAGATCCCCGGGATCCGCGTCTACCTGCAGAGCCCTCCGGCGATCCAGGTCGGCGGCCGCATGACGAGCAGCCAGTACCAGCTCACGCTCCAGGGCCCCGACACCGACGAGCTCTACCGCTCCGTGCCCCAGCTCGAGGCGCGCCTGCGCGGCGCTCCCGGCCTGGTCGACGTGACGAGCGACCTGCGCCTCTCCAACCCGCAGGTCAACGTCAGGATCCAGCGCGACCAGGCCTCGAGCGTCGGCGTCAGCGCGACGCA
>DATIYW010000101.1:0-9305 GCA_035517415.1 Thermoanaerobaculaceae bacterium | reverse complement strand
TCGGCCATGCCCACCCGGAACGCCCCCTTGCGCGGGTACCACTGCAGCCGCAGGCCGGGACCTAGCGCCAACGCGGTGCCGGTATTGGCGGTGCCGGTCACGACCAGGCCGTCCGTGCCGCCGACCTCGAGCTGCCCCCGTGGGTTGCTCGGACCACCGATGCCGACCTTGCCGCCGTTGTTGAAGAGGTTGTAGCTGTTGGTGACCCACTGCGCGCCGTTCCAGTAAGGCGTGTCGCCGGCAGTCGAACCCGCGGCGAGGAGCCCGGTCGGTCCCGTCGGTCCGGTCCCGCCGGTGGCCCCCGTCGCTCCGGGTGAACCGGTCGCTCCGGTCGGCCCCGTGGGTCCGGTCATTCCCGTTGTGCCGGTAGCACCAGCGGCTCCGGCTTGTGCGAGCAGGGCCCAGTCGATCGGGTCGAGGTCCGGGCTCGCCGAGCCGTTCGTCGCTTGGATGCAGATGTACGTCGACCCCAGATACGTGACCGCGTCGTCGACGGCGTAGCTGGTGCCGCTCACCCAGCCGTTCCGAAACGCGAGCCCTGCCGGACCCGTCGGCCCCATCGGCCCGGTGTCGCCTGCCGCCCCGGTCGGGCCGATCGGACCGTTCGACCCGGGAGCGCCCGTGGGTCCCGCGGCGCCGGTCGCCCCCGCCGCGCCTGCGAGGCCCGTGGACCCGGTCGGGCCGATGGGTCCGGTCGGGCCGAGGTTCCCGGTCTGGCCTGGAGGTCCGGTCGGGCCAGCCGCTCCGGCTTCTGCGAGGAGAGTCCAGTCGATCGGGTCGAGGTCCGGACTCGTCGAACCGTTCGTCGCCTGGATGCAGATGTACGTCGACCCCAGATAGGTCACCGCGTCGTCGACGGCGTAGCTCGCGCCGCTCACCCACCCGTTCCGGAACGTGAGCCCAGCCGGACCCGTCGCCCCGGTCGGCCCGGTGTCGCCGGCCGCTCCGGTCGGACCGATCGGGCCGTTCGACCCCGGAGCGCCCGTCGGTCCCGCGGCGCCGGTCGCCCCCGCCGCGCCTGCCAGGCCCGTGGACCCGGTCGGGCCGACGGGTCCGGTCGGGCCGGTCGGCCCGGTGGCGCCGGTCAGGCCGGTCGGCCCGGTGGTGCCGGTCAGGCCGGTCGGTCCGGTGGTGCCGACGGCACCCCTCGGCCCGGTCGCTCCCTCGATTCCCCGCGCGCCGGTCGCCCCGCACGCGCCCTGGGAGCCGGGCGCCCCGGTGGCGCCGGTCGGTCCCATCGGCCCGGTCGGTCCAACTGCCCCGGGCGCCGAGATCGTGATCACGTTGCCGGACGGGCTCCCGCCGGCAAAGCCAGCCTGGCCGGCCGGCGTCGTCTCGATCAAGACGTTCGGCCCGGCCTGGAGCGTCACGTCGCCCCGGAGCCCGTTCAGGCTCGTCATCCAGTTCTCCCGGTAGCTCATCTCGAACCCGGTGCCGTCCTGGGAGAGGTTCGCGTTCTGCGTGCCGTAGGCGAGGACCTTCCCGGCGCCCGAGGCGACCGCGACCTCGAGCAGCGCGTTCGAGACGCCCACGATGGCGTCGCTCACGTCCGTCACCGGCTTCTGCGTCTGGCCGTGCGCGGGCAGGTCGTAGCTCTTGCTGCCGAGGACCGCGCCGGCTCCGTCCTTGAGCGTCACCGCCACCGTGACCGGTTGTCCCCCGACCTCGACGAGGCCGAAGTTGGAGCGTGATTCGCCGTCCTGCGCGACGCCCTGGATCTGGGCGCTCTCACCCAGGCCGATCGCGAACTCGACCGGGGCGGCGGCGAAGTACTGCCCGGTCGTGTCCTTCTCGGCGCCGCCGGGAGGCAGGTTCCACGTGCGGGTGGAGGCGAGGACCCTCGCGGAGGAGCGGACGCGCAGCGAGCCCGCCACGCCGGCGATGCCGAAGAGCCGCTCGATCGCGTTGTCGATGCGCTGGGTCTCGGACGGGCCGAGCGTGAGCGTGGCCGTCGCGGTGGGGTTGGCGGCGGCGTCCCGCTGGTACAGCTCGACCGAGACCGAGGCCGAGGCGACGCTCGACTGGTTCGTCAGCCACAGCGTCGTGTAGAACTGCGCCGGTGGGGAGCCGAGGCCCTGGATGCGCGCCGCGACCGGGATCACGACGTCGGTGCCGGGGATCGCGGCGAAGGCTGCGGCCGTGACCAAGAGGAGAAGAGCCGAGAGTCCGACGAAGGACGCATGCTTGACCATGCTCACCTCCGCTCGCTGCCTGTCCCCCCATCGGGCACGAGATTTTCGTGAGTCTATCACCGCTGCCAGGAGTGGGCGCGGGTACCGGTGGCGATTCTCGAGATCGAAAGTCGTGAGTGCGAACGGTCACGTGCTTTGAATCCGTGCGCCGCACGCTGATTCCGGCCCGGCGCTGCGCCCGTGGCGGCGGCGCTAGTTCACGTCGCCGCCGCCGCCGAGGAAGTCGGGAAGCGAGTAGCGGCCTCCCTCGGCCAGCTCCGCCGGCTCGTCGCCGGACTGCACCTGCCAGCGCTGCGTCGCCTCGTCGGGCAGCTCGGAGAGGAAGCGCGAGGGCTCGGTGATCACGTCGACGCGGTAGCGGTCGCGCGCGACCAGCGGGTAGCAGAGGAGGAGGTCGTCCTTGGCGCGGGTGCAGGCGACGTAGAACAGCCGCCGCTCCTCCTCGATGTCCTCCGCCCGCGCTGAAGGGAAGCGCCCCTCGGCGAGCCAGATGACGAACACCACCCGCCACTCGAGGCCCTTGGCCTGGTGCACGGTCGAGAGCGTGACGCGCTCGCGCTCGCCCGGCTCGTCGACGACGTCCTCGCCGGAGAGCTCGTTCATCAGCGTGACCTCGTCGAGGAACGCGTCGAGCCCCTCGTAGCCGTCGGCGAACAGGGCGAGCTGCTCGAGGTCGTCGAGCCGCGCGCTCGCGTTGTCGAGCTGCGCGCGGACGTAGTCGCGGTAGCCGCCGGCGACGACCTCGCGGATCATCTCGCCCGGCCGCCCGCGGAGCTTCTCCAGCCGCCCGACCAGCGCGGCGATCAGCTTGACGGAGTTGGCGGCCGCGCCCGGCAGCCCGAGCGCCTTGCCGTCGAGACGCCCGAGTGCGACGAGGGGCTCGCTCGACCCGGCGAGCTCCTGCCACACCCGCGCCACCAGCCGCTGGCCGAGGCGCGGGCGCAGCTTGGCCATCCGTGTGAACGCGACCTCGTCGCGCGGGTTGGCGACGAAGCGGAGGTGGGCGAGGACGTCCTTGACGTGGCGCTGCTCGAAGAAGCGCAAGCCGGAGCGCACCTCGTACGGGATGTTGCGCCGCGCCAGCTCGACCTCGAGCTCGAGCGAGTGCGCGTGGTTGCGGTAGAGCACCGCGATCTCGCCGAGCGGCACGCCGGCGTCGAGGAACTCGAGCACCTGCTGCGCGACGAACGCCGCCTGCGCCTCCGGCGAGGGCGCGGCGCACGCGACCGGCGGCTCGCCGCCGTCGCGCACCGGCCGGAGCTGCTTGGGGAACTGGTGCGGGTTGTGGAGGATCGAGGCGTTGGCGAGGGCGAGGATCGGCGGCAGCGAGCGGTAGTTGGTCTCGAGGCGGAACGTGCCGCAGTCGGCGTAGCGCTCCGGGAACGTGAGGATGTTGGCGTACTCCGCGCCGCGGAACGCGTAGATCGACTGCGCGTCGTCGCCCACCACCATCAGGTTGCGCTCGCCGCCGAGCATGAGGTCGACGATGTCGGCCTGGAGCTTGTTGGTGTCCTGGTACTCGTCCACCAGCACGTGGCGGAAGCGCGCCGCGAGCTGACGCCGCACGTCGTCGTGCCGGCGCAGCAGCAGCAGCCAGTTGAGCAGCAGGTCGTCGTAGTCCATCACCTGCGCGCCGCGCTTGCGCTCGAGGTAGCGGCGGAACACCGCCTGCATCGTGTCGAGGTCGCCGGAGAACTGCGGGAAGCGCTTCGCCACCACCTCCTCGAGCGAGCGGCCGGTGTTGATCACGAACGAGTACACCTCGAGCAGCACCGCCGCGCCGGGCAGCCGGCGGCCGGGCGTGCTCGGCACCACGTCGGCGAGCGCCGCGCCCATCAGGTCCTGCGAGTCCTCGCGGTCGAGAATGCCGTAGTTGCCGGGGTATCCGAGGCGCTCTCCGAACCGACGGAGCAGGCGGTTGCCGACCGAGTGGAACGTGCCGCCCATCACCCGGCCGGCGTCCTGCCCGAGCAGGCCCCCGACGCGCGACAGCATCTCGCGGGCGGCGCGGTTGGTGAAGGTGAGGAGCATGACCGCGCCCGGCTCGACGCCGTCCTCGAGCAGGCGCGCGACGCGGTAGACGACGGTGCGCGTCTTGCCCGAGCCCGCCCCGGCGAGAACCAGCATCGGCCCGGCCGGGTGCATCACCACCGCGAACTGCTCGGGGTTGAGCTCGGCGGCGTAGTCGACGCGGCGGCGCTGCGTGGCCGCGGGCTTGATCGCCACCTTGCGGGTGACCGGCTTGTCCGCCACGCCTGGGAGCATAGCGCAGGGGGGTGCCAGGCACGGACTTGCACGGCAGGTCCGTGCCTGGCACCTGCCAAATCACGAACCGTTCTCAGGTTGCCAAATGGTCGCGCGGAACGTAGTATGTGCGCCGTGCAGGGGGGCCGGACCCAGCGGCGGAGGGCCACCACGCGAGAGCACGGCATCCGTCGCATGCGAGCCTCGGAGGCATGAGCGTGTTCCCAATCGTCCGCAAGGAAGAGATCGCTCCCAAGTTCCACCGCTTCGTCGTGAAGGCCCCGGAGATCGCGCGCAAGCACCGCCCCGGCCAGTTCGTCATGGTGCTAGGCGGCGCCGACGCCGAGCGCATCCCCCTCACGATCGCCGCCTCGGACCGCGACGCCGGCACCATCACCCTGGTGGTGCAGGAGATCGGCAAGACGACGATGGCGATGGGGCGGATGAAGGAGGGCGACGCCGTCATGTCGGTGGTCGGCCCGCTCGGCACGCCGACCCACATCCAGAAGTTCGGCACCGTGGTGTGCGTCGGCGGCGGCGCCGGGATCGCCCCGCTGCTGCCGATCGCCGGCGGGATGAAGGCCGCCGGCAACACCGTGATCTCGATCCTCGGCGGCCGCACCCAGGAGCTGGTGATCCTGCGCGAGGAGATGGCGGCGGCCTCCGACGAGATCCTCTTCACCACCGACGATGGCTCGTTCGGGCGCAAGGGCCTGGTCACGCACGCGCTCGGCGACCTGATCGCGCAGCGCGGCAAGCCCGACCTGGTGGTGGCGATCGGTCCGGCGGTGATGATGCGCGCGGTCGCGGAGCTGACCCGCAAGCTCGCGGTGCCGACGCTCGCCTCGCTCAACTCGATCATGGTGGACGGCACCGGGATGTGCGGCGCCTGCCGCATCACCGTCGACGGGCAGACGAAGTTCGTCTGCGTCGACGGGCCCGAGTTCGACGCCCACCTGGTCGACTTCGACCTGCTGATCAAGCGGCTGCGCATGTACCTGCCGGAGGAGCAGGCCGCGCGCGAGCGCTTCCTCGCCTCGCACGAGTGCCGGGCGCTCGCGGGGGTGTCTCATGGCTGAGGAGATCCGCCCCGTTCCTGAGCTGCCCAAGGCGGAACGGATGAAGGTGCCGCGCCACGGCATGCCGACGCAGGAGGCCGAGGCGCGCATCCACAACTTCAACGAGGTCGCGCTCGGCTACAACCCCGAGTTCGCCCAGTCCGAGGCGCAGCGCTGCCTGCAGTGCGCCAACCCGCCGTGCGTCAAGGGCTGCCCGGTCGGCATCGACATCCCGGCGTTCATCACCCTCATCCGCCAGGGCGACTTCGCCGGCTCGCTCGCCAAGATCCAGGAGACCAACACGCTGCCCGCGATCTGCGGCCGGGTGTGCCCGCAGGAGGAGCAGTGCGAGGTCGTCTGCGTGCTGGGCAAGAAGTACCACCCGGTCGCGGTCGGGCGGCTCGAGCGCTTCGTCGCCGACTGGCAGCGCGCGATGGGCGGCGCCGGCATCCCGACGCTCGCGCCGGGGAGCGGGCGCAAGGTCGCGGTGGTCGGCTCCGGCCCCGCCGGCCTCGCCTGCGCCGCGGAGCTGGCGCGCTTCGGCCACAAGGTCACGATCTTCGAGGCGCTGCACAAGCCGGGCGGCGTGCTCGTCTACGGCATCCCCGAGTTCCGCCTACCCAAGGAGATCGTCCGCTACGAGATCGACAACCTGACGCGGATGGGCGTCGAGCTGCGCACCGACTTCGTCATCGGCAAGACCGCCACCGTCGGCGAGCTGTTCTCCGAGCACGGCTACGACGCCGTGTTCCTCGGCACCGGCGCGGGGCTGCCGTACTTCCTCGGCATCCCCGGCGAGAACTACATCGGCGTGCTCTCCGCCAACGAGTTCCTGACCCGCGTCAACCTGATGAAGGCCTACGATTTCCCCCGCACCGACACGCCCGTGCGCACGGGCCGGCGGGTCGCCGTGGTGGGCTCCGGCAACGTCGCGATGGACTGCCTGCGCACCGCCAAGCGGCTCGGCGCGGAGGAGGTCATCTGCGTCTACCGCCGCACCCGCAACGAGTCCCCGGCGCGCCGCGAGGAGCTGGAGCACGCGGAGGAGGAGCAAGTCGACTTCCGCTGGCTCTCCGCGCCGCTCGCGGTCCTCGGCAACGAGGAGGGGTTCGTCACCGGCATGCGGATCCAGAAGATGGAGCTGGGCGAGCCCGACGCCTCCGGGCGGCGGCGCCCGGTGCCGATCGCCGGCTCCGAGTACGAGATCTCGATCGACACCGTGGTGATGGCGATCGGCCAGGGGCCGAACCCGCTCGCGACCAAGTCCACTCCTGGCCTCGAGCTCAACCGCCACGGCAACATCGTCTGCGACGAGAAGACGCTCGCGACCTCGATCCCGGGCGTGTACGCGGGCGGCGACATCGTCACCGGCGCGGCGACCGTGATCCTGGCGATGGGCGCCGGCAAGCAGGCCGCGCTCGGCATCCACGACTGGCTCGGCCGGCTCGCCCGCGGCGAGGTCGCCAAGCCCGCCCTGGCGTAGCGCGACTCCGGCGACGCGATCTTCGGCCCGGCTGAGCAGGCGTCGTTGCGAGGAGGCGCGCAGCGCCGACCAAGCAACCTCCGGGGCGCGATGCCCAACGAGATGCGGGATCAGCCGGAGGCCGTCTACGTCATGTGCAACAAGTCCAATCGCGTGCTCCACACCGGCGTGACCTCCGATCTTCGGGCGCGCGTCTTTGAGCACCGCTGGCAGCGCGACCCCGATGCCTGCACGTCCCGATACAGGGTCACCGAGCTGGTGAACTTCGAGCTGACGGGTAGCATCACCGCCGCCATCGAGCGGGAGAGGCAGATCAAGGCCGGCAGCCGAGTGAAGAAGGTCGCGCTCATCGAGGCCGCGAACCCGAGGGGCGTGACCTTGCTGCCGAGTGGTAGCGCCGAGATCGCTTCGTTGCCGCTAGGTCGAACGGCTCCTCGAGACGACCCCAATGGGCGCGGGCGTCACTGCGGGCAGGCGCTTGCGCAGCCAGCGGATCTGGCCGCGGTGACTGATCTCGTCCTCGGCCACGTGGAACCACGCCCAGTGTGCGTTGAGATCGGGAGCGGCGACCAGAGGGGCCTCGAGCCACGCGTCGTCGCGGGAGCCGAGCGCCGCCAGGGTCGCCTGCCGCACCTCGGCCAGCTCGCCCAGGTAGCTCTGGAGGTCCCGGCCCTTGACGACTCGGCGGGCCTCGTCGCCGAGGTGCAGCGCCGCGGCCCGGGCCGCAGCCTCGCTCCCGGCGGGCTCGCGCCCCTCGAAGGTGAAGATCTGATACCAGCGCTCGACCGCCGCCACATGTGCGAGCAGGGCGCCGATCGTGTTGCTCCCGGCGTCGTGCAGGTGGTCGAGCTGATCACGGGTCAAGCCCTCGACGGCTGCCGCCATGCCTCGCCGGACGTAGCCGAGCATGCTGACCAATCGGCCGATGTTGGGCGTGTAGCCGGGCTCGGGCAGGATGCGGAGGGTCGTCATGCGTGGCTCCCGTCGCCGGTCGCCCGCCGCGGGCCGAAGTCCGCCCGCCAGTCGGCGGGCGCGTGCGGCGTCCCCGCCCGACGCGTGAGAGCCGAACGGGCTTGCAGGTAGTCGGAGTCGAGCGGCGCGTCATTCATGGTGCTCTTCCCGGCCCTTCTTGAGCTTGGCGAGATCGCGCAGCAGGTCGTCGCCATCCGGTGAGTGAAAGTTCACGAAGCGCCAGTGACCGGCGGTGCCGCCGACCTCGGCGACGACGTCGGGCTTCGGGCGCTCCTGGCCGGCGCGGACGGCACGAACCTCCACCCGGTAGGTCTCGCCGCTCCTCGTGATCTCACCGACGGCGTAGCGAGCCTCCGGGTCCTGGGTGTTGAGGAACGGATCCCAGTCGATGCCGACGATGTCGTCCGTCACCCTCGCCTGCGCGTCGGCATCGTCCTGCAGCGCCTTGGCGAGGGACGGGCTGAACGCGGCCGGCCGCTTCCTCAGCGCGACGACGAACGCCGGCACGCTGCTCGGCTGCCGGGCCATGGGTGCGTACCAGTCGTAGAACTCCTGGACGAACTTCCGCACGGACGCGCTGTCGTCCTGAGCCTGGGCGCGGGCAGGCAAGACCGACAACATCAGGAGCGCCACGGCGAGCGACAGCCCAAGCACCGCCTTGCAGAGACCGGACATCGAGTCCCTCCTGTTCATCTGCGCCTGCCGCGTCTCAACCACAAGGTGCGCTTCGTCGCGGCGGCCTCGCTCGGCGAGTGGGGCGGCGCCTCATGAGACCGCGGTGCCGCCCTTGGGGTGGCGAAGCTCGATCAGGCCGAACTTGAGCAGGGTGTCGATGACGACGCCGAAGTGCAGCTCCTCGAGCGGCGAGATGCGCTGGATCTCCCGCAGCGTCCACCCCTTGTCGATGCGCGACAGCACGAACATCTCGGGCGGCGTGAGCGCCAGCACGGCGCCGCTGCCGGGCTCGGCCAGCACCTGCGGGATGAGGCTGCCGGCGATGCGGCGCTGCGCCAGCGCCTCGGCGACGCCGCGCTCGAGCTCCTGGGCGCGGCGGTTCGCGGCGTGGTCGGTCGGCAGCGTGCGCAGGCGGTGGAGGTCGTCGAAGCAGCGCCGCAGGTCGCCCGCGGCGAGCGCGCTCTCGGCGCGCGCGACCAGCACGTCGGGTGCGTCGGGCGAGGTCTTCCTCCCGGTGGGACGCACCTCGAGGAAGCCGGCGGCGACGCCCTGCGCGACGAACTCGGCGACGTGGAAGCGGACGAGGTGGCAGGCGAGTGCGACGGCGTCGAGGTCGCGCACGCCGTCGATCTCGCCGAGGATGTGGTGCTCGCGGCCGGAGAGCCCGGCCGGGGCCGCCGC
>DATIYW010000100.1:0-6838 GCA_035517415.1 Thermoanaerobaculaceae bacterium | reverse complement strand
CCCCGACGACGACCTCGCGCTCCACGTCCTCGCGATCTGGAACCGCGAGCTCGCCGAGCTCGGCTGGTTCCTCCGCCAGGCCGCACAGATCCTCTACGGCCGGCTGCCGGACGCGTCGCTCGACGCCGCGATCGCCGACCTCCGCCGCGCCGCCGCGATCCGCCCGGACGTCATCCCGCACCACGTCGAGCTCGGCATCACGCTCTCCCACGCGCGGCGCTGGGCGGAGGCGAAGGCGGAGCTGGACAAGGGTCTGGCGCTGCCCACCGGCTGGGTGACCGACGACTACTACCGCTCGCTCGCGCGCCGCGAGCTGCCGCGGGTCGAGTCCCACCTGCGCTAGCGCATCTCGAGTCCTCGCGGGGCGTTGTGCGAAGGGCGCGCATCCGGGCCGCGCCGGCCGCCGTACTATGCTTGTGGACGATGCGCTTCCGCCCGCGATGACGACGCCACGACCCCGCTCCCGCGCCGGCTGTGACCGCAACGGCCGAGGCGAGCCGTGAGCGGCACCCCGGGCGCTCCTCACCCGCGCATCCGCGCCGTCGCGACCGCGCTGCCGGAGCATTACGCCGACCAGGAGACGCTGATCGCCGAGTTCCGCGGCGCCTGGGCGGGCGCGCACTTCAACGTCGAGCGCCTCGAGGAGCTGCACCGCGCGGTGCAGGTCGGGGGGCGCTACCTGGCGGTGCCGCTCGACGAGTACAAGCGGCTCGACTCGTTCGCCGCGCGCAACCTGGCGTGGACGCGGGCCGCGGTCGACCTCGGCGAGGCCGCGGTGCGCGAGGCGCTGCGCCGCGCCGGGATCGACGCCGCCGCAATCGACCACCTCTTCTTCGTGACCACCACCGGGATCGCGACCCCGAGCGTGGACGCGCTCCTCGCCAACCGCCTCGGCCTGCGCCCCGACGTGCGCCGCTCGCCGCTGTTCGGCCTCGGCTGCGCCGGCGGCGCGGCGGGGATCGGGCGCGCCGCCGACTATCTGCGCGCCTACCCCGACCGCGTCGCCGTGCTGCTCTCGGTCGAGCTGTGCTCGCTCACCCTGCAGCGCGACGACTTCTCGATCCCGAACATCATCTCATCCGGGCTGTTCGGCGACGGCGCCGCGGCGGTCGTGCTCGCCGGCGCGGCACGCGACGCGGGCGGCGACGGTCCGGGCGTGGCCGCCACCGCGTCGGTGTTCTACCCCGGGACCGAGCGCGTGATGGGCTGGGAGATCGTCGACGGCGGGTTCAAGGTCGTGCTCTCCGCCCAGGTGCCGGAGGTGGTGCAGCGACACGCCCGCGCCGACGTCGACGCGTTCCTCCTCGCGCGCGGCCTGCGGCGGTCGGCGATCCGCCACTGGATCGCGCACACCGGCGGGCCGAAGGTGCTGCAGGCGTTCGAGCAGGCGCTCGAGCTGCCGCCCGGCGCGCTGGCGCGCTCGTGGCGCTCGCTGCGCGAGACCGGCAACCTCTCCTCCGCCGCCGTGCTGTTCGTCCTCGACGAGCTGCTCGCCTCGGGCGACGCGCGCACCGGCGATCTCGGCGTGCTGATGGCGATGGGCCCGGGGTTCGGCTCGGAACTGGCGCTGCTCGCGTGGTGACCTCGGTCGCGCTCTACCTCGGCTTCCTCGCGCTGCTCTACGCCGAGCGGCTCGCGGAGCTGGCGCTGTCGCGGCGCAACGCGCGCGTCGCGCTCGCCCGCGGCGGCGTCGAGACCGGCCGCGCGCACTACGCGGCGATGGCCGCGGTGCATGCCGTCTTCCCGCTCGCCTGCGGCGTCGAGGTGCTCGCGCTCCATCGCCGCGTCCCGGTCGCGCTCGGCCTCGCCGCGCTGGCGCTGGCGCTCGCGGCGCAGGCGCTACGTTGGTGGGCGGTGGCGACGCTCGGATGGCGCTGGAACACCCGCGTGATCGCGGTGCCGGGCCAGCCGCCGGTGACCGGCGGGCCGTACCGCTACCTGCGCCACCCCAACTACCTTGCCGTGCTGGTCGAGGCCGCGGCCGTGCCGCTCGTGCACGGCGCCTGGTGGTCGGCGGCGGCGTTCGTCGCCGCCAACGCGATCCTGCTCGCGGTCCGCATCCCGTGCGAGGAGCGCGCCCTCGGGCCCGGCTGGGAGGCCGCGCTGGCGGGGCGCCGGCGCCTCGTGCCGGGGGTGCCGCGTGGCTGACCTCGACGCCGAGGTCCTCGCCGAGGTCCGCCGCGTCCTCGCGGAGGAGCTCGAGGTCGCGCGGCCGGTGGAGCCGGACGACGAGCTGCGCGGCGACCTGCTCGTCGACTCGATGGGTGCGATCGTCCTCGCCGTCGCGCTCGAGGACCGCTTCCGCGTCAAGCTCCCGGACGACGGCGCGGCGGCCGTGGTGACCGTCCGCGACTTGGTCGCGCTCGTGCGCCGCGCCAAGACAGGCGACGAGGTGTCGCCCGCGCCCGCAGGCGCCCGCGAGGTGCCGCGGTGAAAGGCCTCGCGGCACCGCCGCCGCGGTTCGCGACGCTCGTCGACGCGCTCGCCGCGGCAGCGGGGTGCGACTCCGGCATCACCCTCGTCGACCTCCACGAGCGCGAGACGACCGTGCCGTTCGCCGAGATCGCGGCGCGGGCGGAGCGCGCCGCGGCGGGGCTGCGGGCGGCGGGCGTCGCGCCGGGCGACCGGGTCGCGCTCGTGCTCCCCACCTCGACCGGCTTCCTCGACGCGCTCTTCGGCACGCTGCTCGCGGGCGCGGTGCCGGTGCCGCTCTACCCCCCGCTCCGCCTCGGCCGCCTCGCCGAGTACCACGCCGCCACCGCGCGGATGCTCGCTGCAGCGGGCGTGGCGCTGGTGGTGGTGGACGAGCGGACCGGCCGGCTGCTCGGCCAGGCGATCGAGCGGGCGCGGCCGCGCCTCGGCTGGCGCCGCGCCGGCGATCTCGCGGCGAACCGCCTGGGTGGAACGGTCCGCGCGGAGGTCGGCCCCGACGACCTCGCGCTGATCCAGTACTCCTCGGGCGCGACCACCGACCCGAAGCCGGTCGCGCTCACCCACCGCCAGGTGCTCGCGCAGCTCGCGGCGATCCGCGCCCTCCTCCCGCCCGAGCGCGGCGACCGGCAGCTCGGCGTCTCCTGGCTGCCGCTCTACCACGACATGGGCCTGATCGGCTGCCTGCTGCTCGCCGTCTACTACCCCGGGCCGCTCGTGCTGATCCCGCCCGAGCACTTCCTCGCCCGCCCGGCGCTGTGGCCGCGCGCGATCGCACGCCACCGCGCCACGCTCTCGATCGCACCGCCGTTCGGCTACGCGCTCGCGGCGCGGCGGGTCCGCGACGAGGAGATCGCGGGCATCGACCTGTCGAGCTGGCGGATGGCGGGGTGCGGCGCCGAGCCGATCTCGATCCGCGCGCTCGACGCGTTCGCGCGCCGGTTCGCCGCCGCCGGGTTCGACGCCGCGGCGCTGCGCCCTTGCTACGGCCTCGCCGAGGCGGCGCTCGCGGTCACCTTCGCACCGGCGGACCGCCCCGTCCGCACGGTCGCGATCGACCCGGCCCGGCTCGCCGCGGTCGGCGAGGCGGTGCCGGGCGGAAGGGCGATCGTCTCGGTCGGCACGCCGGTGCCCGGCTTCGAGGTCGAGGTGCGGGACGACGGAGGACGGCCGCTGCCGGAGCGGCGCGTCGGCCGCGTCCACACGCGCGGCCCGTCGGTGATGGCGGGTTACTTCGGCCGGCCCGAGGCGTCCGCGCGGGCGCTCGACGCCGGCTGGCTCGACACCGGCGACCTCGGCTTCGTCGCCGACGGCGAGCTCTACGTCTGCGGCCGCGAGAAGGACGTGATCGTGATCCGCGGCGCCAACCGCGCGCCGCAGGAGTTCGAGGAGAGCGCCGACGCGGTCGAGGGCGTGCGCGCGGGGTGCGTCGTCGCGCTCGGCTTCGAGCCGGAGGGCGCGGACGGCGAGGAGCTGCTGGTGCTCGCCGAGCGCGCCCGCGACGGGGAGCGCGATGGCGGTGACGAGCGGCTCGCGGCAGCGATCCGGCGCGCGGTGACCGACGCCACCGGCGTGGCGCCGCACACCGTGCGCGTGCTCGAGCCGGGTACCCTGCCCCGCACGTCGAGCGGGAAGCTGCGGCGCAGCGAGGCGCTGCGGCGCTACCTCGCGGCCGAGCTGGCGCCGCCGGACGCGGCGGGGCCGGCGCGGCTCACCGCCGAGGTGGCGCGCTCCGCCCTCGCGCTCGCCCGGACCAGGCTGCGGCGTGGGCGCTAGCTCGCTCCACGACGTGGCGGTGGTCGGGGGCGGCCCCGCCGGCCTCGCCGCCGCCGCGTTCGCCGCGCGCGCCGGCCTCGCGACCGTGCTCCTCGATGCGCGCAGCGGCCCCGGCGACAAGGCGTGCGGCGAGGGCGTGATGCCGGCCGGCGTGCGCGTGCTCGAGGAGCTGGGCGCGCTCGCGCACGTCGATGCGCGCGAGCGCCACCCGTTCCGCGCCGTGCGCTACTTCCTGCCCGACGGCACCACCGCCGAGGGGCGGGTGCCGGGCGGCGCCGGCCTCGGCATCCGGCGCACGGCTCTCGCCGCGGCGCTCGCGCGCTGCGCTTCAGAGGCCGGGGCAGAGCTGCGCTGGGGGTGGCGGTTCGAGGCGATGTCGCGGTGGTCGGACCGCGTCACGCTCGCCACCAGCGCCGGCGAGGTCGCGGCGCGGGTCGTCGTCGGCGCGGACGGCTCGCGCTCCCTGGTGCGGCGGCTCGCCGGCCTCGACCGGCCCACCGCGCGCCCGGAGCGCTTCGGGCTGCGCCAGCACTTCCGCCTCGCGCCATGGTCCGACCGGGTCGAGGTCCACGCCGTCGCCGGCCTCCAGGCGTACGTCACGCCGGCGGGGGCGGAGCGCGTCGGGGTCGCGTTCCTCTGGGACCGGAGCGAGGTTCACGGCCACGTCTCGATCGACGCGCTGCTCGCCCGCTTCCCCGCCCTGGCCGAGCGGCTGGCGGGCGCGCCGGCCGACTCGCCGCCGCGCGGCGCGGGGCCGCTCGCGCAGGCGGTGCGCGGACGCGCGGCCGACCGGGTGGCGCTGGTCGGCGACGCCGCCGGCTACGTCGACGCGATCACCGGCGAGGGGATCTCGCTCGCGCTCGGCGGGGCGCGCGCGCTCGCCGCGGCGCTCCCGGGCGCGCTCGCGCGCGGCGCCGGCCGGCGCAGCTTCGCGGCCTACGAGCGACCCGCCGCGCGGGCGTTCCGGCGCTACGCGATCGCCTGCGACCTCGTCCTCCACCTCGCGCGCCGCCCGCGCCGGGGCGCCGCCGTGCTCCGCCTTCTCGGGCGGCACCCCCGCCTGTTCGACCGCCTCATCGCGCTCGCCCTCGGCTGACGCGCCGCCGTCGTCGTCCTTGCTTTCCTCTCCCCTGACCCGTGGCGCTGTTCTACCGGGGCTTGCGCGCGCTCTGCTGGCCGGCGCCCGGGAACGAGACGAAGCGCTTCGCCCGCAGCGGGCGCAGGCCGGCCTCGGCCTGCCACGCGACGACGTCCTCGACCGAGAGCGCACCGGCGCGGCTGGTGAGCGCGAAGTACAGCTCGGCGAGCGCCGCCGCCTGCCCCAGCCGGGCGGCCGGGGCGAGCGCGAACAGCTCCTGCACCACCAGCACGCCGCCGGGGCGCAGCGCGCGCGCCGCGCGGGCGACCAGGCCGCGGCTCTCGTCGCGCTCGAGGTGGTGCAGCAGGTTGGAGACGAGGACGAGGTCGAACGCGCCCTCGCCGAGCTCCGCGGTGCGCGCGTCGCCGGCGCGGAAGCGCACGTGGTCGAACCCATCCGCACCGCCCGCCGCGGGCGCCGCGGCGAGCGCGGCGGGCAGGTCGAGCACGGTCGCCGCGAGGCCGGGGTGGCGCCGGCACAGCGCGGCGGCGGCGAGGCCGTGCGCCCCGCCGACGTCGAGCATCGCCCGCGCGCCGCGCGGCACCGGCGTGCGCCGAACCGCCTCGGCGAGCCACGCGCCGGCGAGCGAGCGCATCCCGCGCTGGTACGCCTGCCACTGCGACGCCGACATCTCGGCGTGGATGTCGAGCGGCCGGCCGCTCGCGACGAAGCCGTCGAGGCGGCCGATCCAGTCCCACTCGACGAAGCGGAACAGGACGTCGTCGCGCAGCGAGGTGGCGCCGTCGGCGAGCAGCCAGCGCCGCGCCTCCCGGGTCAGCTCGAACGCCCCGCCGGGCAGCGCCCGCACGTAGCGGGTAGCGGTGAGCACCGCGAGCAGTCTGTCGGTTGCACGCGCGTCCGTGCCGCACCGGGCGGCGAGCTCGGCAGGGGCGAGCGGCCCGCCCGCGAGCGCCTCGAACAGGCCGTGCCTGGTCGCGACCATCAGCGCCTGGGCGAGCAGGAGCGTGCCGTGCGTCTCGAGCAGCGGCCGCGGTCCGAGCCGGAGCCGGATCGCCAGCCACTCCCACGCGTTGTCGGCGACCGCGCCGATCCTCATCGCCCCGCCATGCCTCGCACCGGATCCGAGGCGCATGGTAGCCGAGGCGACGCACGCGATGGTGGCGGCGACGGCCGTGGCTGGTACGGCGCTACTTGGCCGCGGGAGGTGGAGCGGGCGCCGCCGCCAGCACCACCTGCGCCCACAGCTTGATCGGCTTCGGCATCTCCCCGGCCTCGCTCCACCCGCCCCACCCGCCCCCGCCGTGCCGCCCGCCGCCGCCGAACCCGCCGCGGCCGCCGAACCCGCCCCCGCCGCCGTATCCGCCGCCACCGGGGCCGTACCCGCCACCACCGCCGCGGCCCTCGCCCTCCGAACCGTCGCCGCCGGCACCCGGCGTCGGACGCTGGCGCCGCGGCCGCTCGGTCTCGAACCCGACGGCGACGGTCGCGCCGGGCGCGGCCTCGACCGCGAGCGGGTGGTCCTCGCTCGGCTTG
>DATIYW010000099.1:0-10662 GCA_035517415.1 Thermoanaerobaculaceae bacterium | reverse complement strand
GCGGGTGGAGATCACGACCGAGAACATGTGCCGCGCGGTCAGCATCCCCGACGACGCCTGGCCGGTGGCGATCGCCAAGCAGGCATTCCGCAGCGTCGGCATCGAGGCGAAGACCGTGTTCATCACCGGCTTCACCGACGCGTCGATCTACAACAACCGCGGGATCGAGATGGCGGTGATCGGGATCGGCGCGCAGAACGAGCACTCCACCGAGGAGTGCATCGCGGTCGCGGACATGGAGAAGGCGGTCAAGGCGGTGGTCGAGATGCTCCGCCTCGCCGCCGCCTGAAGGTCGGGCGCGCACGGGCGATGAGGGTGGAAGAACGTTCCGCGTCCGCGGCGCGTTCCCCGGAGAGAGGCCGGAGATGACGGCGATTCGCTCGCTCCCTCGCGCCCTGGTCGCGGTGCTGGCGGGCAACGCGATCTACTTCGCGCTGCTCTTCCGCCACCTCCCCGACTGGCTGCGGCACCGCCCGTTCGCCCTCGACACCGGCCTCCTGTTCGACTTCGTGATCTGCCTCGCGATCTTCCTCGCGCTCGGCCGCGTGCGCGGGATCGGCGCCGCGCCGCGCCCGCCCTCCTAGGAGCGTGTCGCGCCGCCTGCTGCTAGCGGTGCAGCGCTTCCTTGAGCTGGCGGATTGCGCTCTTGGCGTTCTCGTTGGCGGGGTTCAGCTTGAGCGACTTCTCGTAGAGCGAGATCGCGAGCCGCAGCTCGCCGTTGGCGGCGTGCGCTTCCGCCAGGCTGTCGTAAACGTTCCACGACTTGGGGTAGAGCTTGGCGTTGCGCTCGAACACCATCACCGCCGCCTCCGGCTGCTTCTTGGCGAGCAGCTCGTAGCCGATGCGGTTGAGCAGCGACTCGCTGAACGCGGCGGGCGGGAACGTGGCCTCGAGCTCGCCCAGCGTCCGGTAGATGCCGTGCTCGCCGTTGGCGACGCCGGCGCGAACCAGGCGCTCGCGGATCGTGCGCGCCGGCGAGTCGTAGCGGTCGACGTCGAGCCATGCGAACGCCGGGTGCGGCCCGGGGACGACCGCGGACACGATCGGCTCCGCGATCGAGAGGCCGTTCTCGCTGTTGGTCAGCACCACCATGCCGCTGCCCGCCTCGCGGTCGGCGACGACGAAGCTGCGGAACGTGTCGTTGTCGCCCCAGTGCCAGAGCAGGCGCCGCTCGCCGGAGCGCTCGAGCCCCCATCCGAGGCTCCACGACAGGTCCTTCTGCACCTCGACCGCCGGCTTGAGCATGGCGGCGACGGTGCTCGGCTTCAGCAGCGTCGGACGGAGCACCTCGGCGACGAACCGGGCGTAGTCGTTGACCGTGGTGTGGAGGCTGGCCGCGGCGTTGGCGGCAGTGGGCTTCGCCTTGGCGACCGGCAGCTGCAGGTAGTCGTGCCCGACCGCCGCGGTGCGGTCGTACTCGGGGCGCCAGACGAAGCTCGACGCCTTCATCCCGAGCGGCGCGAACACCTCCCTGCGCACGAGGTCGTCGAGCCCCTGCCCGGTCACTGCCTCCACCACCTTCTGCAGGTACACGTAGCCCTCGCCGGAGTAGCCGAACCGCTCCCCGGGCTCGAACTCGATCGTCAGCTCCTTGCCGTGGCGCCAATTCGGGAACCCGGCGGTGTGCGACAGCACCATCCGCGCGGTGACGCGGCGGATGCGGTCGTCGTTACGCACGTCGGGGTTCGGGAGGTAGACCGCGAGCGGACGGTCGAGGTCGAACTCGCCCCGCTCCACCAGCCGCATCACGGCGTACGCGAACACCGGCTTCCCCAGCGACGCGGCCTCGAACACGGTGTCGGTCGTCACCGGCTGCCCGGTGTCCGCGCTCGCGACGCCGAACCCGGCGCTCCAGACCGGCTTGCCGTCCTGGAGGACGGCGACCGCCAGCCCCGGCACGCCCCCCTTGACCATCAGCTCCTTGACCTGCGCCGCCAGCGCCGCCGTGTCGGGCGCGGCGCTGCCCCGTGTCGGGATCTCGTCCCCCGCCGCGGCGCGGACGACCTCAGCCACGGCGACCACCCCGAGAGCGATCATCCCGCCCAGCCCCACGTGTCGAATCATCCGGCTCCCCCCACCCGCGGCAGGATACGGCGGCCGTCTGCCCTCGCGTCCAAAACGCCCGCCGGCCGCGCTCGTGGGGACTTCCTACCCGGGAGGCCAGGGCTGGGGAGCACGGCCCGGTTCATGAACTCCATTAGCATTATATGGCACCTAAAAGATAGATACATGGTACTTATTTTGATTTCATCTGCAGCCGAACCTCGTGCTCCCCGCCTGGGAGCCTCACGAGATGGCCGTCATCTGCTTGGGGCATCTGGGTTTCAAGGGGCACGCCCGCCACTCGTCCGAGGAGGAAGCCCACTCCGAGGAACGCCTGCCCCTCGGAGGCGTACCTCACCACCAGCTCGCCGTCCCGCCAGGCGGCGTCGAGCAGGGTGGCGTTGACGTAGTTGAGGAGCGGGCGTGTGTCGGCTTGTCCCGCGCTCCAGGCGACGCGGTGGCGCCCCCGGGGCAGGAGGATCGACTGGCCCTCCCCGGCGGGCCAGGGGCGCCCGTCCAGCATGGCGTCGTGCCAGGGGCCGCCGGTGTCGAGCGCGAGCCGCCCGTCGCTCTCCACCTCGACCTCGCGCGGCCCGAGCCAGCGCGGCGGGTTCGCCGCCGCGAGCGCCGCCGGGAGCAGGTCCCGGTCGACCGGCGCGATCGTCGCCTCGGAGTAGAAGCACACCGACGAGAAGTGGCGGCGCGCCTGGGAGGCGAGCGCGTACAGCTCCGAGCCGGTCTGCTTGCGGGTCGGGAAGCCGCCGGCCTCCCGTTCGACGACGTTGATGTCGATGCTCAGCGGCAGCCCGGGGGCCACGATTCGCGCGTAGTCCGCGGCGATCTTCGCGTAGCGCTGCGGTCCCAGCGTCCAGAGCGTGTAGGGGTCCTCGACCTGGAGCGCGAAGCCGTAGCTGGCGGCGAGCGGCGCGACGCGCGCGGTGTCGACCGCGATCGCGTCCCGCATGCTCGGGTCGTAGAGCGCGTCGACCAGCGTCAGCACGAGGGCAAGTCCGGGTTGGGAGTGCCGCTCGCCTGCAACCAGACCCATCAGCTCGCGGTGCAGGTCGACGACGCGGTCGCGCCGGAAGGCGAGGAACGCCTCGAGCCCGGCTGGGTCCCGCTTCCAGTAGCGAAGCGAGGCCGGGTCGAACAGCGCCGCCGGGTCGAACCCCGCCGACCGCTCGAACTCGCGGCGCACGACGGCGTTCATCGGCGTGAACAGCTCCGGGTTTTCGAGGCCGGTCGGCGACTCGAAGTAGATCTCGGCGAGGTCCACGCCGTCCCAGGCGAAGCGCTCGACGCAGCGCCGCATCTCGGCCGAGGCCGCGGCGAGGCACTCCGGCATCGTCAGCGCCATCAGCCGGCGCCAGTCCACCTGCGCGTCGGCGCCGGTGGCGGTCTTCTCCCGCCACTCCGGGTGGACGTCCCAGAACGCCCGGCTGATCTCGGGCGGCTCGAGCCAGGCGAAGACGCGGATGCCGGCGCGGTGGCACGCCTCGATCACGGCGTCGAACGGGATCTCGTTGGCGCCGAGCGCGTCCCACGCGCCGAGGTGGACCTCGCCGATGCCGCGCTCGCGCCAGCTCCGCGCCAGCCGCACCGGGTCCTCGCCGCGGTGGTCGCCGAGGTCGGCGTAGACGATGAGCCCGGTCGCGCGCAGCGCCGGGTGCAGGCCAAGCGCCTCAACCGCCGCCTGGACGAGGAACGGGAAGCGGCCGCTGCCGTTCCCTGCCTTCTCGTCGACGCCGACACCGAGGAACAGGACCTGACCTCGCCCATGCCGGAATGTGACCACCACCGGCCCGCGGCCGTCGGCGGCGCGGGTGAACACGCGCGCCGGTTCCGGAGCCGCGAACGGGGTGAACTGCGCCGGTCGCCGCCAGCGGATCTCGACCCCGGGAGCGAACGCGTCGGCGACCCGATCCAGCGGCGTCGCCCGCGCGCCGAACCGCACCCCGAGGCGGCGCGACAGCGGCGAGTCGCCTTCCGTGATCAGCGACCCACCGTCCGCCACCCGCGCGGCCACCGCATCAAGGGCCTCCGGCGCGAGGTCTGTGGCGTCGCGCTCCCCCACCACCAGCACGCCGCCCCCGCTGCGGCCGAGACGGTCCGGGCGGACCCACTCGACGGGAAGTCCGACCGCGGCGAAGACGCTGGCGTACGCGCGAGCGGCCGGCGAGGCGGCCTCGGCCGGCACGGCGCTCAGGATCGCGACGCCGCGCGGCCTGGCGTCGACGGGTCCGGCCTCGCCGGCCGACGCCGCCCCAGCAAGCGTGACGGCCCACCCCGCGAGGACACCGGCGACGATCCGCATGCCGCGCCATCGTAACCCCGGCCCCACCGCGGCGCCGGCCCCCTCGTGGCCCGGGATGAACCCGCCGTCATTACGCGGCCGGATCCGAGGCCGAAAAAAATACCCCCGGGGCGGGCCCCGGGGGTCAGGAGCGGCGATTCACGCTGCTGGCTCAGGAGAGCACCACCAGCGCGACCCGCCGGTTCTTGGCGCGGCCATCGCGGGTCTTGTTGTCGGCAACCGGCTTCTCCGGTCCGTACGAGATCGCGTTCATGCGATGGAGCGGGATGCCGTCGTGCATGCTGAGGTAGCGCAGCACGGCTTCCGCACGCTCCTCACCGAGCTTGAAGTTGTACGCCTCGGGCCCGGTGCTGTCCGTGAACCCCTGGATCTCGACGTAGACGTTCTTGTTGTCCTGCTTGAGCTTGTCGGCGACCTGGTCGAGCGCCTTCTTGGCTTCCGCGGAGAGCTCCGAGTGGTCGAAGCCGAAGTGCACCGACTCGTCGGTCAGCACGACCTCGTACAGGAACTTCCCCTGCGCGAGCTTGCCGGCCTCCTGGGCGCGGGTCAGCGCGTCGCGCGCCGTGTCGGAGAGCTGCGCGAGCTGCGCGTTCTGATCGGCCGAGGACTTCTTCAGGTTCGAGATGTCCATCTGCGTCGCCTCGACCTGGGTCTGGACCTCGCCCACCTTCGCGTCCGTGGCCTTGCTGGCCTGCTGCACCTGCTCGTTGACGTAGCTCTTGGTCGCGCAGCCGCCAGCCAGGACAGCTGCGATTCCCACCCCTACCACCGTCGCGAGAAGCTTGCCTTGCATGTGAGCGTCCCTCCTTTTCTGAGCACCGTGGACCGTTTCGTGCCGCCCAACCCTCAGCAACCGGCGTGCCAATCCGCATCCGGCGTCGAACTCATTTCTTATCAAACGGATGAGCTCGCGAGGCGAGCAAGTTCACGGTTCGGGAGCCGGGTTCTCGGGAAATTTTCCCCGTTCAATCTGTTATCGTAAGGTCGGAAGTTCACAACGCAGGCCGCCGCGGGAGGCTGGACGGTGACGCGATCCTCCCGGCGCCCGCGACGATCGGGCCGGCGCGCACGGCGGGCCGGCCGGCGGAGATGGGGAAGCGGATGGCCGAGCGACGGTTGAAGATCCTCGTCGTGGACGACGAGCCGGCAGTGCGGGAGGTGCTCGAGATGCGCCTCCAGGAGTGGGGCTTCGACGTCGTGCTGGCGGAGAACGGTGAGGCTGCCAGGGGGGCGGCGGCGAGCGAGCGTCCCGACCTCGTGATCTCCGACGTCGTCATGCCCGAGCTCACCGGCCTCGAGCTGCTCGAGGTGCTCAAGGCCGGCGACCCGGCCCGCCCCGTGATCCTCGCCACCGCCTACGGCACCATCGACGAGGCGGTGGAGGCGATGAAGCGCGGCGCCCGCGACTTCCTCACCAAGCCGCTCGACTACGACAAGCTGCGCGCGATCCTCGGCGCCGTCGAGGAGGAGATCGCGGCGCGGCGCAAGGCGCGGGAGCTGGCCTCGACGCTCGACCGCGGCGCCGGGCTCGGGCAGCTGATCGGCACCAGCGCGGCGATGCGGGAGGTGTTCCGCCTGGTCGAGAGCGTGGCCGCGAGCGACGCCTCGGTGCTGGTGAGCGGCGAGAGCGGGACCGGCAAGGAGCTGGTGGCGCGGGCGATCCACGAGCTGAGCGCCCGCCGCAACGGTCCGTTCGTCGCGATCAACGTCGCCGCCATCCCCGAGGGCCTGACCGAGAGCGAGCTGTTCGGCCACGAGAAGGGAGCGTTCACCGGCGCGGTCGCGAGCCGGCCGGGGTGCTTCGAGCTCGCCGACACCGGCACGCTGTTCCTCGACGAGATCACCGAGATGCCGTCCGCCCTGCAGCCCAAGTTCCTCCGCGTGCTGGAGGAGTCTCGGCTGCGGCGCGTCGGCGGAACGCGCGAGACCGCCTTCGACGTGCGCCTGATCGCCGCCACCAACCGCGATCCGGAGACGGCGGTCGAGCAGGGCCACCTCCGCCGCGACCTCTACTACCGTCTCAACGTGTTCCCCGTCCCGCTGCCGCCGCTGCGCGAGCGCGCCGCCGACATCCCGCTGCTGGCGCAGCACTTCATCCGCGCCTTCGACGCCAAGCACCGCGCCACGGTCGACGGACTCGGCGTGGAGGCGCTCGCGATGCTCCAGGGCTACGCCTGGCCGGGGAACGTGCGCGAGCTGCGCAACGTGCTGGAGCGCGCCGTGATCCTGGCCAAGAGCGGGCTCATCGCGCCGTCGCACCTGCCGCCTTACCTGGCCGGAGCGCGCGGCGCAGCCGGCGGGACCATCGTCGTCCCGGCCAAGGCGACCGCCGCGGAGGCGGAGCGCGTGCTAATCCTCGAGACGCTCAAGCGGGTCGGCAACAACAAGGCGGAGGCGGCGCGCCAACTCGGCCTCGACGTCAAGACGATCCGCAACAAGCTCAAGGCGTACGGCGCAGGGCCGCAGGGCGAATGAGGGTTGCGACCAAGGTCGCGGCGGGTACCGGGGGCATCCTCGCCCTGCTCATCGGCGTGCTGCTCTACCAGGTGTCGCTGGTACGCTCGCTGGCGTCCGCCAACCGCGACCTCGGCGCGGTGCGCATCCGCTCGGCGATGGTGTCGCTCGAGCTGCTGCGGGAGCTCGGCCAGCTCGAGGAGTACACGCGCAAGTTCTTCGTCACCCACGACGCCGCCTACGCCGAGATGGTCGGCGAGGCGCGCGACAGCTTCGTCGCGAGCCTGAATCAGCTCGAGGCGCTCCGCGCCGACGGACCCGACGCCGTCGAGGTCGACCGGCTGGTCCAGGATTGGCGCCGGTTCGCGCTCGCCGAGATGCCGCGCCAGCAGATCGCGCCCCACCTCGCCGGCGAGGACCAGGGCCAGCTCCTCGAGGAGCTCTCCGCCCCGCTCGACACGCTGCAGCGCCAGGCGCTCACCGTGATCGACGCGATCGGCGCCGCGATCGGCGCCCAGGTCCGCGCCTCAGCCGGCGCCAGCCAGGAGGCCGACCAGGTCACACTGGCGGTGGTCGGCGTGGCGCTCTGCCTCTCGGTGCTGATCATGGGCGCGACGGTGCGCTCGATCAACGAGCCGTTGAAGCGCCTCACCGAGGCCACCCGCACGGTCGCGAAGGGGCGCTTCTCGTTCCAGATCGACCTCCCGCGCGGCGACGAGTTCGCGCGCCTGGCCGAGGACTTCAACACCATGGTCCGCCGCCTCGAGGAGCTCGACGGCCTCAAACGCGGATTCGTGTCGCACGTCTCGCACGAGCTCAAGACGCCGCTGGTGGCGATGCAGGAGACGACCAAGCTCCTGCTCGAGGAGACGCCGGGGCCGCTCACGGCGAAGCAGCGCCGGTTCCTGGAGCTCAACCAAGCGGGCAGCCGCCGCCTCTCGGCGATGATCGCGAACCTCCTCGACCTCTCCCGCATCGAGGCGGGGGCGATGGAGTACGACGTGCGGCAGCACGACCTCGCCCAGTTGGCGGCAGCGGCGGCCGAGCTGCTCGAGACCCACACCCGCGAGCGCGGCCTGAGCATCGAGCTCGACGCCCCCGCCGAGCCGGTGCTCGTCGCCTGCGACGGCGACCGCATCATCCAGGTGATCTCCAACCTGCTCGACAACGCCGTGCGTTTCTCGCCGCCGGGCGCCGCGATCCGGGCGTCGGTGCGGCGCGACGGCGCCTCGCCGCCCGCCTCGCCGGACGCCGTGCCGTCCCTCCTCGCCGCCGCACCGGCGGCGTATGCTGAGGTCACCGTGGAGGACGAGGGACCGGGCGTGCCGGACGCGGCCAAGGAGCGGATCTTCGAGCGCTTCCAGCAGGCCGGCAAGACCAAGCGGCGCCCCGACGGCGGGGTCGGGCTGGGACTGGCGATCTGCCGCGAGATCGTCGAGGCGCACGGCGGACGGGTCTGGGTCGCCGACCGCCCGGGAGGCGGGAGCGTCTTCGCGGTCGCGCTGCCGTTCGAGCCGCCGCCGGCGATGCGGCGCCGCCACCAACCGGACCGGGACGGGGCCGAGGGCGGCCATGCGCGCTAGGGCGGCGGTCGTCCTCGCGATCGCCGGCCTGACCGCGGTCGGCTGCGTCACGACCCGGAGCGCCGCCGACCGCGCCTTCGCCGATGGGGACCGCGCCTTCGCCGTGCGCGACTATCCGACCGCCGCCACGGCCTACGAGCGTGGGCTCGCCGCCAACCCCGCCGCGCCGGGCGGCGACGGCGTCAGGTACCGGCTGGCGCTCGCCTACCTCTTGCCGGAGAGCCCGGTCCAGGACGCCGCCAAGGCGAAGCGGCTGCTCGACGAGCTGGCGAACGGCAACGCCGTCACGCCCTACCGCGACGCCTCCGTGTTCCTGCTCGGCCTGCAGGATGCGCTCACCACCGCCGAGTCGGCCGCCGACGCCTGCTCCACCGAGCTCGCGCGCGTCGAGGCCGACGCCCGCACCTCGGAAGGCAACATCAAGCTGCGCGACGAGGCGCTGCAGCGTCAGCGCGCGGCGCTCGCCGAGCTCCAGTCCCAGGTGCGCCGCCTGCAGGACGAGCTGCAGCAGCTGAAGAACATCGACCTGCGGCGACGGCCGTCGGCGCCGCCGCGCTGAGCTCTGCCTGCCGAAACCCGCGCTTCCTTGATATACTGACTCTCGGGCTAGGCCCCAAACACCGGATTGAAGGCGAAAGGAAGCGCATCATGCTGAAGAAGGCTCTCACCCTCGTGTTGGCCGCCGGCGCCTGCCTGTCCCTGCTGTCGTGCTCGAAGGAGATCAAGCCCGACAAGAAGGGTGGCTGGGTGGTGGTGGGCGAGAAGCTCACCGAGCTGCCGGGGATCATGGTGGACCAGGACTTCACGCCCGAGGGCTTCGCCGTCAACTACTTCACCGGCGATCCGACCGTCTCGCTCAACACCGCGAATTTCTACTTCATCCTCTACGGCGACTACAAGCCGTTCGACCTCAAGGTGTTCGTCCATCGCAAGGACCGCTACGTCGAGGACACCGGCAAGGGCGCGATCACGCAGGGGCTCGAGGTCGGGCTGATGAAGGGCGAGAAGGAGATGTACAAGGTCCGCATCACCAAGCCGCTGCCCGCCGGCATCTACGTCCTCGAGGCGCAGCAGGGCACCCGCACGATCAGCTTCCCGTTCAACATCTACACCGACTGACGCTCGTCTCCCGCGGAGGTCGAATTCGCCCCCGGCTCGCCGGTCAGGTCCGAGGCTCGCCGGCGTGGGCGGCATGCCCGGCGCCGAGCGGGATGAGGTGGCTGCCGGTGGCGAGCAGCAGCGCGCTCGCTCCCTCGGGGGCCGTCCCGTCGCGGCGCAGGCGCGCGAGGGCGGCGAGCGTCGCCGCGCTCTCGTAGCCGGCGGCGATCCCGGCGGCGCCGAAGCGGGCGAACGCGGCGCGGATCTCCGCCTCGCTCACCGCCACCGCCGTCCCGCCCGACTCCCGCAGCACCCGCAGCATGCCGTGCCCCATGATCGCGGCGGGGACGTCGAGGCCGTCCGCGATCGTGCCCCGCGAGGTCACCGGGGTGACAGCGTCGCGCCCCGCGAGGAACGACTCGACCACCGGCGCGCACTGCTCCGACTGCACCGCCACCATCCGCGGCAGGCGGCCGTGTGCGGGTTCGAGCAGCCCCAGCTCGCCGAGCTCGGTGAGCGCCTTCCAGATCCCGACCAGCCCGGTGCCGCCGCCGGTCGGGTAGACAACGAACTCGGGCAGCGGCTTGCCGGCGAAGGCGAGGGCGATCTCCAGGCCCATCGTCTTCTTGCCCTCGAGCCGGCCGGGCTCGAAGAACGTCGAGATGTCGACCAGCTCGCCGCGCGCCAGCTCCTCCCGGACGTCCTCGCGCATCCGCCGGCCGGCCGCGGCGATGTTGGGCCCGAAGAAGCGCACCTCGCCGCCGAACTGCTCGCAGGCGCGGTGGTAGACGCCGCCCTCGAACCCCTCCGGCATGTAGATCAGCGCGCCGGGCAGGCCCGCCCGCGCCGAGAACAGGCACGCCGCGACGCCGGCGTTGCCCTGCGTCGGCAGGCAGAACCGCCTCGCCCCGCAGACGACGCCGAGCGCCACGCCGACCGCCAGGCCGCGGTCCTTGAAGCTGCCGGACGGGTTCGCCGCCTCGTTCTTGACGAACACCGCGGCGCCGAGCTCGTCCGACAGCCGGCCGCTGCGCAGCGCCGGCGTGCGCCCGACGTCGCCGGCGTAGTCGGCGGCGAGGCCGACGACAGGCAGCAGCGGCTCGAACGCGAGGATCCCGGGCGCGTCGCGCGTCACGAGCGGGCGCGCGCCGAGCTCGGCGCGAACGCGGT
>DATIYW010000098.1:0-3886 GCA_035517415.1 Thermoanaerobaculaceae bacterium | reverse complement strand
CGCCGCGAGATGGCAGTGCTTGTACTTCTTCCCGGACCCGCAGTGGCAGGGCTCGTTGCGGCCCGGGCGATGCGGGATCGTGTCGGTCATCACTGCCTCCTCTCGACTCCCACGTTAACACGTCGCCGCCGTGGGCGACGTCCTCGTCACGCCCTCGGACCCGCTGGTTCCAGTGAGTGGCAGCAGGCGGTGCAGCCGTTCCGCAGCAATGGGAACCAGTCCGCGATGGACCACGGCTGCGCCAAGTTGACGGTGACCGCCGGCTCCGGCATCGTGGCGACCGCGTCGGTGATCAACAACGTCACCAACGATCCGACCACGATCACGATGCACCCGTAGGCGCCCGCCCCGGCGGCGCCGAAATGCGACCGCCCGGGACGACGTTGAGGTAGTCAATGCGAGCCGGCACAACGATCCTCGCGACCGTCGCGGCGCTGGGGACGTCGTCCACGGCCCTCGCCCAGTGCGGGAGGCCCAACGCCGGCCTCGCCCTCCAAGAGGGTGGAGCGTTGCCGGGGTTCGTGATCGCCCGGACCGTGAGCTTCCTCCCGGGCTCGTTCTTCCCGGAGATCCAGGTCTACACCCGACCCGATGGAAGCGTGCAGATCTGGAAGCGGTATCCCCAGACCGGCGACGGAGTGCTGGTGTGGGAGGCGAAGGCCGACTCCGCGAACGGCCTCCCGGCGGAGCTCAAGTCGCTGTGCGGGGAGGAGTGGTACGACCAGTACTTCCCCGCGCCGGCCGGGAAGGGAGCGAGCGGTGAGCGGGTGGTGTTCTCGGCGGCGCCGAGCCCCGCCGCGGCCTCCGTGGCCAGCGGTCAGGCGTCGCAGAACTTCGCCATCGCCGACCTGGACGGCGACGGCAACGGCGACGAGCTGCACCTCGACTCCAACGGACTGACCGTGAACCTCCGCGCGGCGGACGGCTCCATCACCTCGACCCGGCACTTTCCGGTCGGATTCCCGCCGTCGCCGGTCAACAGCCAGCTCGTGGTGGCCGACTTCAACGGCGACCTGAAGCCGGACGTGGCGGTCAGCGACTACGGTGACGGCGCCGCCGACAAGGGCGCCCTCGTGGTCCTCCTCGGCGACGGGCACGGCGGGTTCTCCGCGCCCAGCACGTTCCCCGCGGGGCCGGGCCCGCTGTCGCTCGCCGCCGCGGACTTCGACGGTAACGGCACGATGGACGTCGTCGTCGCGAACCTGGACTCCGGGCAGGTCTCCCTGCTCCTGGGCAACGGGCACGGCGCCTTCGCGGCGCCCGTCGCCTTCCCCGTCGGGGCGCCGATCCCACGCTCCCTGATCGCGGTGCGGCTCGACGCGGACGCGCTTCCGGACCTGGTCACCGCCAACCGGGGCAGCGGCAGCGTTTCGGTGCTGCTGAACACCGGCGGCGGATTCGCCGCGCCCCGCGTCGTGCCCATTCCCTTCGGTCCCGAGTACCTGGCCACCGGCGACCTCGATCGCGACGGCCTCGCCGACCTGGTGGTGGCATGCCAAACCGCGAACGGACTCGTGATCCTGCACGGCAACGGCGACGGGACCTTCGCCGCGCCGGCGGCGATCGCGACGGGCAACTATCCGGCCTCCGTCGGAGTGCAGCCGCTGGCCGACGGCAACACCTTGCTGGTGGTGCCCGACGCGATCACCGGCGATGTGTGGTTTGCGAGCGTGTCGCCCCAAGGCACGCCGGGAGCGCCGGCGTTCGTCCCGGTCGGGGGGTCGCCGTCCGCGATCGCCGCCGGGGACCTGAGCCGTGACGGTTGGGACGACGTCGTCCTCGCCGGCGGCGCGAGCGACGTGATGGTCGCGCGCTCCGACGCCGGCGAGGGGTTCCATCCGCCGGTCGGCTACCCGCTCGGCGAGGACCAGGCCAATCCGCAGGCGGCCGCCATCGGCGACCTCGATGGCGACGGGAAACCGGACGTCATCGTGGCGAGCGCCGGCGACGGCACGGGCCCTGGGTGGGTGAGCGTGCTCCTGGGCAACGGCGACGGCACGCTGCGCACGGCCGTCAACACCGCGGTCAACCAGTCGGCGCAGGGGCTCGCGCTCGGGGATCTCGACCGCGACGGGCGTCTCGACGTCGCGGTGGCGGCGTACGGCTCGAACTCCGGCGGAGCGGACCAGGGCGGCCTGGTGGTGCTGTTCGGCAAGGGCGGGGGGACGTTCCGGACGCCGGTGGTGCTGACCGCGAGCGGCTTGCACCCGGAGGCGGTGGCGGCGGCCGACCTCGACGGCGACGGGCGCCTCGACCTCGCCACCGTCGCCGTCGGCACGCCGGGCGACCCGGCGACGCTGCTGATCTTCAAGGGGCAGGCCGGCGGGGTCTTCGCGCCAGCCTCGGCCCGGACGCTGCAGACCGTCGGCGGCACCGCGAGCGGCGTCGCCGTGGGCGACCTCAACGGCGACGGCAAACCCGACATCGTCGCGGTGAGCAACTTCGGCGAGAGGATCGACGTCCTGCTCGGCGACGGCAGGGGCAACTTCACGGCCGCGGCGTCGACGCCGAGCACCGATCAGGGCGCCGGCGGGCTGCTGCTGGCCGACCTCGACGCCGACGGCAGGCTCGACCTCGTCGTCCCGCACTGCTGCGGCGAGAGCGACGCGACCTTCCTCCCCGGCAACGGCGACGGCAGCTTCGGCGCGGCGGAGCATCTCCCCTCCGGCGCGTCGGTCACCGGCGTCGCGGCGGCGCGGTTCCTCGGCACGCGGGGGCGCGACCTGGTGTTCGTGAACCAGTTCGGGACCTGGCTGCCGCTCGTCACCGACGTGCTCGACCTCGTCCGGCCGATCGAGCCGGTTCGCCATCGCGTCCGCCGCGCCGGATAGGAGGCGAGCGATCCCCGCGCGGCTCGCTCGCGCCGTCGCTACTTCGGAGGCGCCTGCGCTGCCGGGGGCAAGGGCGGCGGCGACGGCATCGCGAAGCGCGCGTCGTCGACCGGCACGTTCTGCTGCGTGCTGTCGATCTGGATCGTGAAGCGGCCGGCGGGGCGCGCGAGCGTCCAGCGGAACGCAACCTTCACCCCGTCGACGTCGCGGTAGTCGGCGAAGTCGATCTGCGTCGGAAGGTAGCCGAGCGCGGTGTCGGCGTAGCGCTGCTCGCGCAGCAGCAGCCCGTTCTGCGCGTCGAAGTAGAGCTTGAGGGGTGGCTTGCCCTCGTTGGCGGCGACCAGCAGCACGGCGTCGCGGTCGCCGATCCTCTCGGACGGCTGCACGCGGAACCCGGCGTAGAGCTGCTTGAGGTGGAGCGGGAGCTGGAGATCGGCGTCGAGCCGCGCCGCCTCCGACTCGGCGGCGGTCATCGGATGCGCGCCCTCGCGGCTGGTGAGCCAGCCGTGGCTGCCGTCGTAGGCGGTGATGCTCTCTCCGCGCGGCGTCTGCACCACCGAGATCCGCTTGTCCGGCGCCTTCGCCACGACCTCGATCGGAGCCGGGCGCCCGCCGAAGCCGAGGAGCTGGCCCTTCTGCACGCGGCTGGTGACCTTGCGGAGCGCGTCGGCGCCGACCGCCTGCGCCCACTTCTCGATCACCTGATCGGCCGACGGCAGCGCGGGCGGCGTCGCGGCCGGCTCCGGACCCGGGGCCGGCTCGGTGGCGGCGATCGCCGGGATCGTCTGCGGCGCCGGCGAGCCGCGGTGGCACGAGTAGCAGGTCACGTCGCGGTCGCCGTCGAAGTTGTCCTTGTTGATTCCGGCCATCATCTGCATCATCCGACGCGCGGTCTGCTTCTCCTTGCGGTCGTCCTTTTCGAACGCCCCCTGGACGTGGCAGAACGTGCACTCGACGCCGAGCGACGCGGCGATGAACTGCATCGTCGGGATCAGCTGGTCGGCGGGGACGTCCTTGAGGACGCGGACGTTCTTGAAGGCCTCGCCCGCCGTCTT
>DATIYW010000097.1:0-27656 GCA_035517415.1 Thermoanaerobaculaceae bacterium | reverse complement strand
GGCTTGCGAACGAGGTTGCGCTCCAACCCGAGATAGCGACCGGGTTTCTCGACCGACGGCAGGACGCGCTCGAGCGCGGCACGGATCGCTTCCGGCTGCATGCAGTTCCAACTCCCCCGGGGCGGGATTCTAACCGATGCGGCGGCGGCGCTACGGCGCGCCCGGGCGGAGGCGGCGCCGCGGCGCGTCCGGGTGCGGCGTCGGCGTCGGGCCGGGGACCGGCGGCACCACCAGCAGCGTGATCGACGAGGCGGGGAACGTCGTGGTGATCGCGCGCGCCGCGACCGGCACGTCGGCCGCCTGCACGATCGCGCCGAGGTTCGCCGCCGAGTAGCAGTAGACGTGCGCGTTCGCCGCCGGCCAGAACGTGCCGATCGAGATCGTGCTGGTGAGCCCGCCGCCGGTCTTGTTGACCACCACGATCGTGAGCGCGCCGTCCCAGGCGCGGATCGCGGCGTAGGCAGAGAGCCGGCCCTGGTCGGCGCTGGCGGCGCTCACGCCCGACTCGCCAAACCCGTGGCCGGCGCCGTCGGCGTTGCGGTAGATGCGGAAGGCGAACGCGCCGGGGTCGCCGAAGTTCGGCGGGCCCCACAGCGTCGCCAGGTCGAGCCCCTCGCGGCCGAAGATGCCGAGCACGTCGGCCTGCGCGAGCGCGCCGTTGATGCTGTCGAGCGCGCCCCAGTTGTACTCGGAGATCGCGAGCCGGGTGCCGGGGTAATTCGCGTCGACCCAGCCGTGCATGCGCGGGATCATGTAGACCGGCTGCGCGATCCAGCTCTCCTCGCTGTACGTGGTGTCCCACAGCAGGCGGGTCGAGCGCAGGCGCAGCGCCTGGGTCGCGCTGTTCCCCGCCGAGGCGAGCGCGACCGTGGGCGGATAGAAGTGCTCGTCGAGGTAATCGAGGATCCGCACCCCGTGCTGCTGCTCGTACGCCCGCATCTGCTGCAGGTACCACTCGACGAACGGGACGTCGCCGTGGGCGAGGCGGTCGGGCGGGCTGTCCCACCACGCGCCGCCGGCCGCCCAGTCGAGCGCCGACCAGAAGTAGCCGGTCCAGCCCCACTCCGCCGGGCCGAGCGTGGCGGCGGTCGGGTCGGCCGCCTTGACCGCCGCGGCGTACGCCCAGGTGCGGTCCTTCATCTCGTCGTACGAGTTCGGCTGCGGGTGGACGTCGCGGTGGGTGTCGCTCCACAGCATCGGCTCGTTGTCGAGGTCGTAGTAGGGCACGCCGCCGGCGGCCGCGGTGCCGTACTTCCCGACCAGGTGCGCGACCCAGCTCTGGACGAAGCTCGGGTCGATCGCGACGCTGGTGTCGGTGGGGTCGTTGCCGGTGAGGTCGGAGCCGTCGCTGTGGAGGCCGTTGCCGCAGTCGGAGTCCCACGAGTCGGTCGACTGCTGCGCGCCGTACTTCGACACCTTGAAGCCGCAGTCGTAGGGGTGGCTGGTGAGGCGCCGCTTGGCGGTCCAGCCGATCAGCGGCACCGTCATCAGCGTCGCGGTGCCGGTGCGGCGGTCCTGGTCGACGAACGCGTCGGCGGAGCCCGGGTCCTGCGGCACGTTCTCGAAGTACCAGTCGCTGCCGGTGTTGGTCATGTCGTTCTGCCAGTTGAAGCGGCTCGTCGAGTTCCCGCCCCAGCGCCGCACCGGCAGGCGGAGGTCGGCGGCGAGCGTCTCGTCGGCGTAGTTCATGCCGTAGATCCCGGGGCTGATGGCGTGGAGCCCGGCGCCGGTGTCGACCGCGATCGCCGGCCCGGCGCCGGGCGGCGGCGTCGGCGTCGGGGTGGGCGGCGGCCCGGTCGCGGCGACCAGCGTGACGTCGTCGAGGTAGAAGGTGGGCTGCGCGCCGCCGCTGGTGTCCTGCCAGACGATGCCGGAAATCGCCGCCGGGCTGCCGAGCGAGGCGATCGGCACGTCGACCTCGGTCCACGTCCCCGCCACCGGCGAGACCGCCACGCCGGGGCCCGCGTTGCCGCTCCCGTCGTAGAGCACGACCCACAGCTTCTGTCCGCCGGCGGCGCCGCCGTGGACGAAGAAGCGCAGCGTCGTGTAGGCGTTGCCGTCGAGATTCGAGCCGGAGTGGAGGTAGAGCCCGCCCCACGCGGCGGTGAACGTCACCGCGAGCGAGTCGGTGCCGGAGTGGACGGGCGAGGTGGCGCCGAGGTTGACGGTGGTGTCCCACGACCAGTTCGCCCAGCCGGAGCCGAGCGCGTCGGCGAACACCGGCAGGTCGGACGCACCGGCGGCGGCGAGCGGGACGAGCAGCGCCGCCGCCGCGCACAGCGCCGTCACTGCCCTGCCGGTGCGCATCGCCTCCACCTCCCGTGCCTGCCCCGAATGGACCGTCGCAACTCGACTGGGATCAAGCTAGGGTGCGTCTCGGCCCGGCGCTTGTGAGGCTGGTCACATGGCGGCGACGCGGCCGGTCCAGCCGACGCGGAGCGAAGCGGACGCCCGGCGTGACGGTGCGGGCCCGCCCGGCGGCTACAATCCCGCCGTGCCTTCGAGTGTGCGGATCGCCGGCGGCGGCCTCTCCGGGCTCGCCACGGCCGTGCTGCTGGCGCGCCGCGGCGTCGACGTCGAGGTGTTCGACCGGCGCAGCGGGGGCGGCGGGCGGTTCGCCGGCGGCTGGCAGGTGCTGGAGAACGGGACCGGCGATCTCGACGCGCTCGCCGAGCTGCGTGCAGCCGGGTTCGACCCCGACTTCGACGCGTTGCCGGCGACGCGGGCGCTGTTCCTCGACGGCCTCGGCGGGCGCCACGAGATCCACAGCGGGGCGCCTTTCGCGTACTTCGTGAGGCGCGGCGCGGGCGATGCCAGCCTCGACGGGTGGCTGCGCCGCCACGCGCTCGCGGCCGGCGTGCGGCTCCGCGACGGCGAGGCCGCGCCGGCGGGCGCCGAGGTGGTCGCGACCGGCCCGCTCCAGGCCGACGGCGTGGCGCGGGAGGTGGTGTTCGGCTCGGACCTGCCCGACACGATCGCGGTCCTCTTCGACCCGCTCGTCACGCCGACCGGCTACGCCTACCTGTTCTGCCTCGCCGGCCACGCCACCTTCGGCGTCGCCCAGGTGCGCCGGGTGGGCCGCCTGCACGAGGCGCAGGGCGCGGCGTGGGAGCGGTTCCACGGCGTGTTCGGCGCGTTCGCGGTGCGGGCCGAGCACGAGGGCGGCCAGTTCATGAACTTCTCCGTGCCGCGCCACCTCCGCGACGGCGACGGGCGCTGGCGGGTCGGCGAGGCGGCGGGCGTGCAGGACTTCCTCTTCGGCCTCGGCAACCGCCTCGCGCTGCGCAGCGCGGGGCTCGCCGCCGCGGGGGTCGCCGGAAGCTGGGACGGCGCCGCGTTCCAGGCCGGGATCGTCCGGCCGATGCGCACCACGATCGCGCTGCGCCTGCTCTACGAGCGGCTCGGGCGGCGGGGGTTCGCCGCGTTCTGCCGCACGGCGGCGAGCGGCGACTTCCGCCGCTTCCTGCTCCGGGTGCAGCGGCCGGGGCCGCTCAAGGACGCCGCCGCGCGACTCGCGATGGCGCTCTGGCGCGAGCGGCGCGGCTGCCGCCACGCGTCGACCTGCGCCTGGTGCCGGAGGCGGGAGCCGTGAGCGCCGCCGCCGGCCTTTCCGAAACGCGCGCGGCCGTGCGCCGCCTCGCCCACCGGCGCGGCGCCAACTTCTCGCTCGGCTTCCGCCTCCTCGCGCCCGCCAAGCGCCGCGCGGTCTACGCCGCGTACGCGGCCTGCCGGATCCCGGACGACATCGTCGACGAGGGCGCCGGCGCCGGCCGGGCGGAGCTCGAGCGCAAGCTCGACGCCTGGGCGGGCGAGGTCGAGTCGACCTACGCGGGCCGGCCCTCGACGCCCGCGACGCGGGCGCTTGCCGAGGTCCTGCCGCGCTTCCCGATCCCGAAGGCGGCGCTGCTCGGTCTGGTCGACGGGTGCCGGATGGACCTCGAGCGGAGCCGGTACGGCACGTTCGCCGAGCTGGAGCGCTACTGCGAGCTGGTCGCCGTCACCATCTCCGACATCTCGCTCGCGATCTTCGGCGTGGTGCGGCCCGAGGCCTCGGCGCTCGGCCGCCACCTCGCCTACGCGCTCCAGCTCACCAACATCTGCCGTGACGTCGGCGAGGACCTCGGACGCGGGAGGATCTACCTACCCCTCGACGAGCTGGCGCGGTTCGGCGTCGACGAGCCGGCGTTGCTGGCGGGGGAGGTCGATACGGAGCGGTACGCGGCGCTGATGGCGTTCCAGTGCGCCCGCGCCCGCGGCTGCTTCGCCGCCGCGAACCCGCTGCCCGCGGCGCTGGCGGCGGACACGCGGCCGACGGTGCGGGTGATGGGCGGCGTCTACCGGCGCGTGCTCGACCGCATCGCCGCCGACCCCGCCCGGGCGTTCCGCCGGCGGACCGACCTGCCGCGCTGGCAACGCGCCGCCGCGGTTGCCGCCGGGCTGCTCGGTCGCCCGTTCATTTGAGAGGCGTGGCCGGTGGCCGGTGACCGGGGGCCGGAAGCTACAACGCGACACGGCTGAGAGGCGTGGCCGGTGGCCGGGGGCCGGAAGAGACGACAAGGAGACGCGGAGGGCCCTCTGCCGAGGTTCTGGCCTTGTCCCTGACCGGACACCGACCACCGGACACCGGCCAGGCTCTTCTACGGCTGCGCGCCGCCGGCGATCCAGGCCTGGACCAGGTCGAGCGAGTCCTTGGGCAGCTTCTTCGAGCCGAAGATCGTCCGCGGCATCCCCTTGCCCTCGGTGGCGGTGTGGGTCAGCTTGAGCCAGAGGTACGAGTTCGCCGGGTCGCCGGCCTTGACGATGTCCATCGTCGCGACCTCCTGGCTCTTGATCCCGACCAGCCGCGCGAAGCCCTTGCCCTTCTCGAGGTCGAGCCCCTTCTTCGGGTTGTCGCCGCCGTGGCAGTCGACGCACTCCTTGACAAACATCGGCTCCACGTCGCGGGCGTAGGAGAGCGGCCCCTGGGCAGACGCCAGCGCCACCATCCCCGCAATTCCAAGTGTCATCACGACCAGGCCTCGACCGGTCATTCGCCCTCCCGGACTCACTGATGTTACGGCAAAGCCGGGCCGCCGGATGTCGCATTCCCCGGCCAGCGCGCCTTGCGCGTCGCTTCACAAGGCGCTCAAGTGGCTGCCGCGCAGTAGACTGCCCGCATGCACGTCGTCACGACGCACCTCGGCGCCGACTTCGACGCGGTCGGGGCGGCGGCGGGCGCGCTGCTGCTCTCGCCGGGTGCGCGCGTGGTGTTCCCCGGCTCGCAGGAGGCCGCGGTGCGCCGCTTCATCGCCGCCGAGCGGGTCGAGCTGCCGGAGATCCGCGTCCGCGAGCTGCGCCGCGCCCGGATCGAGGAGGCGACGGTCGTCGACTGCTCGTCGTGGCGGCGCCTCGGCGAGGTCGGGGAGCTGATCGCCGCCTCCGGCTGCCCGGTCCGCGTCATCGACCACCACCCGGAGTCCGCCGACGCGATCGCGGCCGCCGCGGTCGTCACCGCGCCGGTCGCGGCCACCTGCACGGTCGTGGCGGGGGAGCTGCGCCGGTGCGGCGTGACGCCGGACCCGCTCACCGCCTCGCTGCTGCTGATGGGGATCTACGAGGACACCGGCGGTTTGACCTACGTCGACACCACGGCGACCGACGTCGCCGCCGCCTCCTGGCTGCTCGAGGCCGGCGGGCGGCTGGAATGGGTGCGACGCTACGTGCTCCGCCCGCTCGAGCCCGAGCAGCTCGAGCTGCTCAACCAGTTCGTCGAGGGCGCGGTCGAGCACCAGGTGGGCGGCGTGCGGGTCGTGATCACGACCGCGCGGCCGAGCGAGCAGGTCGAGGAGGCGGCGTACGTGATTCACCGCTACGCCGAGATCTTCGACCTGCCGATCGTGATCGCGCTGCTCGAGGTGCCGGGCCAGATCGTCGTCATCGCCCGCTCGGCGTTCCACGGCGTCGACGCGGGCAAGCTGCTGGCGGCGGTCGGCGGCGGGGGGCACGCGACCGCGGCGGCGGCGCGGCTGCGCGGGCGCAGCGTGGTCGAGGTGGCCGAGCAGCTCCTCGGCGAGGTCGCGCGGATGGTGGGCGCGAGCTGGACCGCCGGCAAGCTCGCGACGCCCTACCTCCACACCTGCCGGGCAGCGCTGACCGTGGCGGAGGCGAAGGAGCGCCTGGTCCGGCTGCGCATCAACGCGATGCCGGTCGAGGCGGAAGGGAAGCTCGTCGGCGTGGTGACGCGGCAGGTCCTCGACAGCGCGATCGCCGGCGGGCTCGGCGAGCGTCCGGTCACCACCGCGATGCGGCCCGAGGTGCCGGAGGTCAAGGCCGACGCCCCGGTCGAGGAGGTGCAGCGCGCGTTCATGGAAGGGCACGCGCGCTTCGTCGTGGTCCGCCTCGCGACCGGCTGGGGGATCATCACGCGGATGGACATCTTCCGCCGCCTCTACGAGCGCCAGCTCGCCGAGGGCGCCCGGGTCGACCGGCGGGTTGCGGGCGCGCGGCGCGTCGTCCACGACGTGGCGCGGCGGCTGCGTCACGCGCTCCCGCCGCCGCTGCTCGAGGTCCTCACCGTCACCGGCGAGATCGCCCACGACGCCGGCCACCGCGCCTACCTGGTGGGCGGCGCGGTGCGCGACGTGCTGCTCGGCCGGGCGATCGAGGACGTCGACGTCGTGGTCGAGGGCGACGGGCCGGAGGTCGCGGAGCGGCTGGCGGCGCGCCTCGGCGGCAGCTTCCACTCGCACGAGGCGTTCCTCACCGCCGCGGTGCACCTCCCGGGCGACGTGCGGCTCGACGTGACGACGGCGCGCACCGAGTTCTACCGCTCGCCCGCGTCGCTGCCCGAGGTCGAGACCTCGGCGATGCGCCAGGACCTCTACCGCCGCGACTTCACCATCAACGCGATGGCGATCAACCTCACGCCCGGCCGCTTCGGCGACCTGCTCGACTTCTTCGGCGGCCAGCGCGACCTCGAGCGGCACCAGATCCGCGTGCTCCACTCGCTGTCGTTCCTCGACGACCCGACGCGGGCGATCCGCGCGGTGCGCTTCGCCACCCGGTTGGGGTTCGAGATCGCCGCCGAGACCCGCCACCTCGCCCGCGTGGCGGTGCAGGAGGGCGTCTTCGGGCGCCTCACGGCGGAGCGCCTGCGCGACGAGGTGGAGGAGCTGCTCGAGGAGAGTCACCCGGTCGAGGCGCTCGCCGAGCTCGACCACCTCGGCGTCTTCGCGACGGTCTTCCCGGACGTCGTTTGGGACGTCGGCCTGCGCGGGTTCATGCACGAGGTCGATGCGGTGCTGGCGTGGTCCGCGCTCGAGGAGGTGTATCGCGAGCCGCGCTGGCTCGCGTTCCTGGCGGCGCTCGCGAGCCGGGGAGGGGAGCGCGGCGGCGCGGCGCTCGTGACGCGCCTCGCGCTCGCCGGCAAGGCGGCGGCGACCGTGGCCGGCGCCCAGGCGGGCGTCGAACGGCTCCTCCTCACGACGGCCCGGAGCGAGGCGCCGCCGAGCGAGGTGGCGGCCGCCGTCGAGCGCACCGAGCCGGCGGTGGTGGTGGTCGGCATGGCGGCCGCGGGACCGCGGGAGCGGAGGCTGCTCCGCCGGGCGCTCACCACCTGGCTGCGCGCCCCGGCCCCGGTGACCGGGGCGCAGCTGCGCGCCGCCGGGATCCCGGCCGGGCCGGCGATCGGCGTTGCGGTGCGCCGGACCCGTGCGGCGGTGATCGACGGCAAGGTCGCGCGGGACGAGGCGCTGGAGTACGCGATCGCCCTCGCCCGGGAGACGGTGGGTCAGGCATGATCCTGCTGCTCGCCGCGCTCCTGGCGGTCGAGGCCAGCTCCCCGCCGCCGTCGTACGTCGTCGAGCGGCTGGTGACCGTGGGCGACCAGACGCGCCGGCTCTCCGTGTTCCGCGACGGCGCCGCGGTGCTCTCGAGCGGGCCGGAGCACGGCGAGAGGCGGGTCGTCCGCCAGACCCTCGGCGCGGTCGAGCAGGGCGTCATCGCCCAGGTCGTGGCCGAGTGCTATGCGGACGTGGCGCGCTTCCCGACCGTCGGCGAGGCGCCGGGCGCAGGCACCGTCGAGCTGCGGCTCGCGCCCGCGGGCAAGCCCGCGCTCGACGTGGTGGTGCCATTGACGGCGGCGCGGACGCTCGGCGTGGCGCGCCTCGTCCAGGCGCTCGACAACCTCGAGGCGCGCCTCGCGCGCGAGACGCGCTCGCGCGAGGACCTCAGCGCCTGGGAGCCGGCGGTGGGCGAGCGGGTCGAGCTCGAGGACGGGCGCGTCGTCGAGGTCGTCGAGCTGCTCGACGCCGACGACAAGCGGCTCGTGCTGGTGCGGATCGGCGACAGCCCTTCGACAATCTTCATGCCCGAGGACGAGCTACGCCGCGTCGCGGTCCGGCGGATCCGTCCGTGAGAATCAGCGGCGGCGAGTGGCGCTCCCGCCGGGTCGCCGGCCCGCCGGCGCGCTCGCCGGTGCGGCCGACGCCCGACGCGCTCCGCGAGCAGGCGTTCGCGGTGCTCGGCGCGAGCCTCGCCGGCGCGGTGTTCCTCGACCTGTTCGCCGGCACCGGGGTGAACTCGCTCGAGGCGCTCTCCCGCGGCGCCACGCGCGCGGTGCTGGTGGACGACTCGCCGGCCGCCGCCGCGCTGATCCGGCGCAATCTCGCGGCGCTCGGGGTGGAGGAGGCGCGCTGGGAGCTGGTCGTCCGGCCCGCAGGTCGGGCCGTCCGCGAGCTTGCCGAGCGGGGCCTGCGGCCGGGCGTGGTGTGGTGCGACCCGCCGTTCGCCGAGTGGGAGCTCGGGCCGGACGCCCTGGCGCGCGCGCTCGACGCCGGGCTGCTCGCACCGGGCGCACGCGTCGTGCTCGAGCTGCCGCCGCGCCGCACGGCGGAGATCCCCGGGCTGGCGGTCGCGCGCGAGCTCCGCGGCGCAGTCCTCCTGCGCGTCGCCGGCCTCGGCACCGATTAGCACGGCCCGTGGCCAGAAACGAAACGGGGCTCGCGAGGAGCCCCGTCGTGTTCACGAGAGCTGCGTGGTCGTGGTCGGTTAGCCTCCGATCCTCGAACGCAGGACAAAGACGCTGAGCAGGAGCAGCAGGATCGCGAGCCCGACGAGCGCGCTGCGCGAGAGCGTCGGGATCGGCGGGTAGACGAGGACGTTGAACGTGCACTGGCTGGTGTTGTTGTGGGCGTCGGTCGCGGTGGCGGTGACGACGGTGTTGCCGACCGGGAAGGTCGAGCCGCTCGGCGGGACCGAGTTGACGACGACGCCGGGGCAGTTGTCGCTGGCGGTGGGCGCCGGGTAGTTGACCACGACGCTGACGCCGTTCGGGGCGAGCATCTTGATGTCGGCCGGGCAGGAGATCGAGGGGTGTTGGGTGTCGTTGACGGTGACGTCGAACGTGCACTGCTGGCCGGACTGCGCGGTCAACGTGACCGGGGTCGTGCCGACGCTGAAGAACGAGCCGGAGGCGATGCTGGGGGTGATCGTGCCGCAGGCGCCGCTGCCGACCGGGACGAGGAAGCTGACGTCCGCGCCGCACTCGTCCGTGGTGTTGGGCCCGGTGATGTTGTTCGGGCAGGTGAAGGTGCAGGGGTCGAGCGCCTCGATGGCCGCGAGGGCCATCACGATGCCGGCGCCGGAGTCGCGGTCGGTTCCGCCCGCCTGGATGTCGATGGCGGTCGACTTCATCGCGTTGAGGACCTGCGCGTTGCTGTAGCCCCCGGACTTGAGCACCGCGGCGATCGCCGCGGCGTGCGGCGCTGCCGCCGAGGTGCCGTAGAACTGGCCGGGCGCGGTCCACTGGGTGGAGACGCCGTCGGCCGCGGTCATGTCGGGGCTCGTGAGGACGGCGCCGCCCGTCGACGAGAAGTTGCCGGCCGTCAGCGCCGTCGTGCCGTCGGTGCCGAAGAAGACGCGGCGGAAGCCGTCGGAGCTGAAGCTCTCGACTACGTCGGAGTTGTTGAAGGGGTTCGGGAACGCGGCCAGCGCGGGAGTGGCCGCGACGCTGTTCCCGCCGATGGCGTTGTGGCCGCGTGTCGCGCCGTTGGTGGCGATCGAGAGCCGGCTGCGGTTCGTGCCGACGTGGAGGAAGCGCCCCGCGGCGCCGCTCTTCTGCAGGACCACGAGCCGCAGGTTGTTGGCGCCCGGCGAGGTCCCGGCGTCGTAGGTGGCGTGCTCCTGCGGATCCTGGCTGCCCGACTGGCCGTTGGTCGAGGAGGCGAGCACGCTCGTCCCCGTGGGGTCGAGGATGTAGAGGTCGTAGTCGTTGTTCGAGCCGCCGAGCGGGTCGGCCCACCAGAGGTTGAAGTAGGCGTAGTAGTCCGTGCCGCTCTTGCCGTAGCTCACGCTCGTGACGACGTCGTAGTCCTGGGCGGGACTCGCCTGGAACCGGTGGAGCGTGCCGCCGGTCGGCAGCGGCGAGCCCGAGGCGGCGCCGGCCGCGAAGTCGCCCTCCCAGGTTCCGGAGGTGCCGGCGTCGAGGTTGCCGTCGTTCGCCGCGGAGCTGAAGTACATCACGCCACCGGCGACCACGGTGTTGACCGCCTGGATCACGTCCGCGGCGCCGGTGGAGGAGGCGCCGCCCGAGTCGCCCTCGTGGAACGGCGTCTCGATGTAGTACGTGACGTCGTCGACGATGACGTTGCAGTTGTACGGGGCGCCGGCAAGCGTCGTGATGTTGTTGGCGAAGTTCGAGAGGCCCCCGTCCGCCGTGGCGAAGAACAGGTGGGCGCTGGGCGCGAGGTCGAAGACGATCTCCATCATCCCGCTGCCCTCGCCGGTCGCGGGCTGACCGTTCTGCCCCGGTACCTCGGTCACGCCGGGCCCGGCGCTGGCCGCCGCGATCGTCGGAGGAAGGTCGCCGGTGCCCTGGATCGTGGTGATGAAGTCGTCGGAGTCGGACAGCACGCCGACACGCATCCCGGCGGCCGTGAGCCCCGAGACCGTGCGCGCCAGCGCCGCCCGGTGCGTGGTGTCGCCCTGCGACGTGTCGTTCTTGCCGAGGTAGAACTTCGCTGCCGGCATCACCCAGCGAACGTCTCCTCGCGCCGCGATCTCCTCGACGCGGAGGAGCGGGACGAGGGCGCGCAGGTCGTGCTCGAAGCGGTTGACAACGCTGGCGCCGATCCCACGCAGGAAGGACGCGAGCTCCACGGTCGACGTCGCCCGGATGTCCACCAAGGTCATGCCCGCGCGGCTGACCTCGACTCCGGGCCGCAGCGTCGGCACCGCGGTGGCGAGCGCCTCGCCGCGACGGATCCGCAGCGTGTAGAGCAGTTGCGAGTCGATCTTCTGCTGCGCCGGGGTGCGCGACGCCTTCTCCGCCTGGAGCGCCTGGATCTGACGCGCGGCGCTGGCGGAGAGCGCGCCGGCGGAATGCTCGGCCCACGCCCCGGTCGCGAACAGGGCGAGGGCCAGGCCGGCGGCCGTCGCCGCGGCAACCCACCGGCGCCGTGGCGCCACGGTGGCGCCGCGATCTTGTGATTTCCTGCACAATTCTCGTTCGAAGCGCGCAGACTCCGACAGGTTGCGGCTCACCTCGATCCTGGCCATCGGTTCCTCCTTCGGTCCACCTCGATTTGAGAACAGGAAACCACCGCGCTCGCCGGAAGTCAAGGACAGGACGCACGCTGGCGCGCGCCGGTGAAGCCGCCATGAAGACGCTCGTCGCGACGGGGTCTCGGATTCGGTTCGCGGCGCTGGCCCCCAGTCGTCCCCCGCGCGTCCCCGCTCGCGGCGCGGAGCCCCTGGCTGCCGCTATACTTCCGACGTGCTGAGCTTCGACCTGCCGAGGTTCCTCGCGGCGATCATGGCGGCGGCGCCCAAGGCCGGCGACGTCCTCCTCGCGGTGGGGTGCCCGCCCCAGGTCCAGGTCGAGGGGGCGCTGGTGCGCCTGCGCATGGCGGGGTTGGAGCGGCTCACGCCGTTTCAGACCGAGGCGGTGGTGCTCCACCTCCTGGCGGCGGCGCCGGCGAGCGCGGCGGCCCGGGTGCGCCAGGAGGGCGCGGCGCACTTCGCCTACTCCGTGCCGAAGGTGAGCCGCTTCCGCGTCGCCGTGTTCGCCCAGCGCGGGACCTACGCGGTGTCGCTGCGGACGATCCCGGAGCGGGTGCCCGCGCTCGACGAACTGGCGCTCCCGGCGGCGATGCGCGAGGCGTGCCGGGAGCGCAACGGCATCGTCCTGGTCAACGGCCCGGCCGGCTCGGGCCGCAGCACGACGCTCGCCGCGATGCTCGGTGAGGTCAATGCCAGCAGGGCGTGCCACGTGGTCACGGTCGAGGACCCGATCGAGTTCCTCCACCGCCACGGCGCCGCCACCGTCAACCAGCGGGAGGTCGGCACCGACACGCCGTCGCTCGCCGCCGGGCTGCGCGACGCGCTGCGCCAGGCCGCGCAGGTGCTGCTCGTCGCCGAGCCGCGCGACGCCGAGCAGGCGCGGCTGCTGCTCGAGGCCGCCGAGACCGGCCACCTCGTGCTCACCTCGCTGCGCGGCTTCGACACCACCTCGGCGGTGCGGCGCCTGCTCTCGCTGTTCCCGGCGGAGGAGCGTCCGGAGGCGCGCGCCCGGCTCGCGCGCGTGCTGCGCTGGTCGTTCACCCAGCAGCTGCTGCCGCACCGGCCGCAGGGACGCCGGCCGGTGGTCGAGATCTGGCGGTCCACGCGCGCGACCACGACGCACCTCGCGGACGGCGCGCTCGACTCGACGGCGCTCGCCGACCTGCTGCGGGACGGCGAGGCGGAGGGGCAGCTCGGCTTCGACCGCGAGCTCGAGCGGCGGGTGCGCGCCGGCGAGCTCGAGGTCGAGAGCGCGGTGGCGAACGCCGTCCTGCCGCGCCAGCTCGAGCTGCGGCTGCTCGACGTGCGGGAGGGACGGGCGTGAAGCGCGCCGCGGTGCTGAACGACGGGGCGATCCAGGTCGAGACCGCGCTCGGCGCGCTCGCGGCCGGCGGCTTCGAGGCGGTGACGGTCGACGGCCCCGCGGCGCTGCGGAGCCAGACCGAGGCGGGCGCGGCCGCGCTCGTGCTCGGCTGGGCGGGCGACGGCAGCGACGCCGAGCGCGCCGCGGCGGTCGCGGCGCTGCCGCCGGCGCTGCGCCGCGCGGTGGTGGTGGCGCTGGTCGGCGCCGGGCTGGCGAGCGGCGACGGCGTGCGGGCGTTCCTCCTCGGCGCCGACCTCGTCGTCGCGGCGGCCGACCTGGCGCGGGTCGGCGAGCTGGTCGGCGCGGCGATGGTCGCCAAGCGCACCCTGGTGGCGCCGCTCGACCCGGCGGCGGCGGCGAGGCTGGGCGGGTAACGGTCGATGCGGGCCAACGAAATAACCGCTGGTCCGTAAACCTTGGCGGGGGAGGGGTGCAGCTTGCAGGTCGTGGACGTCGTCGACCGGCTCGACGGGCTCAAGCGATCGGTGGCGCGCGTCATCCGCGGGAAGGACGAGGCGATCGACTGGATCATCGCCGCGCTGCTCGCCCGCGGCCACGTCCTGATCGAGGACATCCCGGGCGTCGGCAAGACGACGCTGGCGCAGGTGCTGTCGCGCTCGCTGAACCTGAACTTCTCGCGCATCCAGTTCACCTCCGACACGCTCCCCTCGGACGTGATCGGGGTGTCGCTGTGGCGCGCCGAGCGCGGCGAGTTCGAGTTCCTGCCCGGGCCGGTGTTCACCAACGTGCTGCTCGCCGACGAGATCAACCGCGCCACGCCGAAGACGCAGGCGGCGCTGCTCGAGGCGATGAACGAGCGCACCGTGACGGTGGAGAAGACGCGCTACCGCCTGCGCGAGCCGTTCATCGTGCTGGCGACGCAGAACCCGGTCGAGTACCTCGGCACCTATCCGCTGCCGGAGTCGCAGCTCGACCGCTTCCTGCTCCGCATCTCGCTCGGCTACCCCGACGCGGAAGAGGAGCTGGCGCTGCTGCGCCGCGGCGGGGTGGAGGACGAGATGGAGGCGGTGCAGCCGGTGCTCGAGGGCGCGGTGCTCGTCCAGCTCCAGGCGCGCGTCCGTGAGGTGCGCGTCGCCGCGCCGCTGCTCGCCTACCAGCTCGAGCTCGTCCACCGCACCCGTCGCCACCCGGCGCTCGCGCTCGGCGTCTCCACCCGCGGCGCGCTCGCGCTCCACCGCGCCAGCCAGGCGCTGGCGATGGTGGAGGGCCGCGACTACGTGATCCCGGACGACGTCGCGCGGCTGGCGCTGCCGGTGATGGCGCACCGCGTCGTGCTCGCCGGCGGCGAGACCGGCGAGGGGTGGAGCCGGAGCGAGGCCGAGCGCGACGTGATCCGGGAGATCCTCGACTCCACTCCCGTGCCGCTGTGAAGACGGGATCCGGGGTCCGGGGTCCGGGGTCCGGGCGAACCTCCCCCGACGAGACGCCGGCGGACCGAGCGCCCCGCTGGACGCCGGGCGGTCGCTTCGGCGCGCGGTTCCCGGGGTTCTCGCTCAAGCCGACCTGGGCGTTCTGGGTCTTCCTCGCCACCGTGCCGTGCCTCGGCGCGGCGGCGCTCAACACCGGCAACAACGCGCTCTACCTGCTGCTGTCGCTGGTGATGGGCGCGTTCGTCGCCTCCGGCGCGTTCTCGCGCCACACGCTCAGCCGACTGCGGGTGCGCCTCGCCGCGCCGCCCGAGGCGTTCGCCGGCGCGCCGGTCCGCCTCCAGCTCGCGGTCACGAACACCTCGCCCTGGGTGCCGGCGGCCGCGGTCGTATGCCGCCTCGGCGGGATGCCGGGGAGCGTGGTGGCGGCGCGGGTCGCGCCGCGCCAGACGGTCGAGCTGGGGCTGCAGACGATGTTCGCGCGGCGCGGCAGCCGGCCGCTGCCGGCCGTGCTCGTCGAGGTCCGGCTGCCGCTCAACTTCTTCGTCAAGTCGGTGCGCTGGCCGCAATCCGGCGAGGTGCTGGTCTACCCGCGCCGGGTGCGCGTCGGGGCGATCCGCTGGGCGTCGGCGGAGCGCCGCGAGGTGCGCCTCTCCCGCGCACGGAACGGCCGCGGCGGCGAGGTCGACCAGCTGCGGGAGTTCCACCCCGGCGACGACACCCGGGACATCCACTGGAAGCAGACCGCGCGCCAGCAGCGCACGATCGTGATGGAGCGGCGCAGCCGCACGGTCCCGTCGCGCTTCCTCGCGCTCGACCGCCAGCTCCCGCGCCTCGACAGCGAGGTGCTGCGCGACCGCTTCGAGGACCTCGTCAGCGAGGTGGCGTCCTCGGCGCTGGCGGAGCTGCGGCGCGGCGAGCCGGTGGGCCTGGTCATGGGCAGCGCCGTCACCCCGCCCGACACCGGCACTGCGCACGCCCGGCGCGTGCTGCAACGGCTCGCGCTGGTGCAGCCGGTGGGCCCCGGCGAGGACCCGCTGCCGGCGCTGGCGGCGGGCGACGTGGTCTACCGGCTGGTGGAGGCGGGATGAGCGCGGTCCTCGAGCGGCAGCGCTGGTTCGCCGGGCTGGCGCTCCTCGTCGCCCCGCCGCTGGCGCTCACCGGGGTGGCGAGCTGGCCGTTCGTGGCGGCGTTTGCGGGCGTCGCGGCGCTGGTGCTCGCCAGCCGGCGCGCGGTGCCGCCGCTGCGGCCGTGGATGGAGAACCTGCTCGCCCCGCTGATCCTCGTCGCGGTGGTGGCGGCGGGCGGCCTGCGCTACGGCGTCCTCCGCCCGGTGGCGCAGCTCGCGATCCTGGTCGCCGCGGTGCGGCTGCCCGGCTGCGGCGAGCGGAGCCGCGGCGCCCTCACCGCGACGATGCTCGGGATCGTCGGCGTGGCGGGGATCGCGTCCTCGACCCACCCCACGCTCGCCGCCTACCTCCTGCTGCTGCTCGCCTTCGTGCTCGTCATGAGCGGCCGCCTGGTGGCGATCTCGCTGGCGGGAAGGTCGTCGGCGGCGGGCGGACCGGTCGCCTGGCCGCCGGCGCGCCAGGTCGGCGGATCGGTGGTCCTGGCCGCGCTCGTCGCGGTCCCGGTCTTCCTCCTCCTGCCGCGCCTGCGCTCGCCGTTCGCGGGCATCCCGATCGACGGGCGCTCGATCAGCGGCTTCCGCGACGCGGTGGCACTGCACGGCATCGGCGACGTCAAGCTCTCGCGGCGGGTGGTGCTGCGGGTGGCGTTCCCCGAGACCGAGAAGGGGCGCGTGAGCCCGGACTGGCTGCGCCTCGCGGGCGCGACGATGCGCCGCTACCGCGCCGGATCGTGGGTCGAGGGGCGCCTCCACAACGAGGCGCTGCCGGTGCGCCCGGGAGCCGACCTCGAGCTCGGCGCCGTGCCGCCGCACGCGAAGCTGTACGAGGCGGAGATCACGCTCGAGGCGGACACCAGCACGGTGTTCCTGCCCCCCGGCGCGGTCTCGCTGCATGCACCGGACGGCCTCGTGCTGTTCCGCGATCCCGGCGGGTCGCTGCGCACGCGGCGGGTGGACCCGCCGCTGGAGTACGGCGTCCGCTTCGATCCCCGCCGGCTCCAGCAGCCGCCCCCGGAGGCGGCCGACGTCGACATGCCGCCGGATTCCGGGCGCGTCCGTGAGCTCGCCACCCGGGTCGCGCGCCAGGCGCCCAACCCGCTCGCGGCGGCGCTCGCGATCGAGCAGCACCTGCAGCACAACTACGGCTACTCGCTGTCGTCGCACGCGCCCGTGCGCGAGGACCCGGTGCAGTGGTTCCTGTTCCGCTCCCGCGAAGGGCACTGCGAGTTCTTCGCCTCGAGCATGGTGCTGATGCTCCGCTCGCTCGGCATCCCGGCGCGCCTGCAGGCGGGATTCGCCGGCGGCGAGCGCAGCGGCGGCGAGTTCGTCGTCCGCGACAGCGACGCCCACGCCTGGGTCGTGGCGTGGATCGACGCCCGCGCGAGGGGGCGGACCGGCAGCGGCGGGTGGGCCGGGCTCGCCGCCGGGGCCCTCGCGCCGGGGCGGTCGGAAGGCGAGTGGAGGGTGTTCGACCCGACGCCCCCGGAGGGCCGCCCGGGTGTGGCGGACGACGGTGGCCACGGCTTGCGCCTGGGCTGGCAGAGCCTCGAGACCGCATGGGACCGCTGGGTGCTGACGTTCTCGCTCGCCGACCAGCTCGAGGGGCTGCGCCGCGGGATCGAGGCGGTCGGCGGCGCGATGCCGCGGCTCCTCGCCGTCGCGGGCCTCGTCGCCGTCCTCGCCGTGGGTGCCGCGCTGCGGCGGGCGGCCGGCCGCCGGCGGCCGGCGATCGAGCCGCGGATCGGCGCGGGACCGGCGGTCAGCAGGGCGTTGGCGCGGGCGTACGCGTCCTGCGCGCGCGCCGGGGTGGTGCTGCCGGCCGGAGCGACCCCGCGCGAGCTCGCCGGCGTGGTCCGGCTCGCCTGCCCGGTGGCGGCGAGCCCGCTCGCCTGGCTGGTCGAGACGCACGAGCGGTGCCGCTACGCCGGCGGCGCGACGCCGGCCGGTCCGAAGCTCCGCCAAGCGTCGCGGGCGATCGACCGTGCGCTGCGCCGGGGCGCGTCCTCTCGGCGCGCGTGAGACCGCTCCGGGGTCGTCACCCCGTGATCGCGGGGCGCCGCGGGACCCCACCCGCCAGCAGCGCCGCCAGCCCGATGCTCCCCGCGGTGAGCGGGATCGCCACGAGCACGTCGACGACGTAGTGGTAGGTGAGCAGGACCGTGGCGGCGATCAGCAGTGCGCCGACCGGCAGCAGCACGTTGTAGAGGCCGCGCAGGCGCCTGCGGGCACAGAACAGCACCGCGAGCGTGACCATCGTGTGCCCGGAGGGGAACGCGTCGGTCTTCGTCTTCTCCCAGTTGTCGAGGAGCGAGCGGACGTGGACGCCGACGAGCCCGGGCGGCAGCGTCGCGTACCGGCCCTGCGCCACCGTCGTCCGCGGCCCGTAGGCCGGCACCAGGAAGTAGCCGGCGTACGAGACGAGGAACGTGATCACCAGCGCCGCGGCGACCTGCGCCAGGTGGGGGTCGCGGTGCAGGATCAGGCCGATCACCAGCGACACCGCGAGGAAGAAGTAGAGCGAGTACGCGATCGTCAGCACGTCCGCCCACCAACCCGGCAGCGGCAGCGCGTAGAGCGCCGCCTGCGCCTCCGCCCCGAGGATGGCGCGGTCGGCGGCGAGCAGCGAGGAGTCGAGCACGCGCGGGTTGACGAGCGGGATGAGCGGGCCGAGGCTCAGGTAGATGTACGGCACCACCGGGATCGGCAGCAGCTCGCGGGCCCAGTAGCGCCAGCCTTCGCGGTGCTCGCCGAGCGCGAGCGCAGCGACCGCAAAGAGCGCGCCGATCGAGAGGTAGGTGACGCAGACCGAGACCGGCACCCTCCCGGCGTGGTACCAGGCGAGGCCCGACATCGCCGCGAGGAACACGAGCAGCGCAAGCTCGGACACGCGGAGCGCTCCCTTGCGGGCCGGCTGAGGGGGATCTACCATTGGAGCCGTGCCCTGGCGATGTATTCTCGCGGTGACCCTCCTCTTCGTCCTGGCCTGTCCCGTCGCGGCCGGGCAGCGTGTCGTGATTCTAACCCTCCAGGACTCGATCCAGCCGGGCTCGCTGCGCTACCTCGAGCGCGGCCTCGAGGCCGCCGACTCCGACGGCGCGGTCGTGACGATCCTCGAGCTCAACACCCCCGGCGGCCTGCTCACCTCGCTGCGCCAGATGACCACCGCGATCACGTCGGCGCGCCGGCCGGTGGTGGTCTACGTGACGCCGTCGGGGGCGCAGGCGGCGTCGGCCGGGTTCTTCCTGCTGATTGCGGCCGACGTGGCGGCGATGGCACCCGGCACCAACGCCGGCGCGGCCCACCCGGTCGGCGGCGAGGGCGCCGAGCTGTCCGAGACGATGGAGAAGAAGGTCACCAACGACGCCGCCGCCCTGATCCGCTCGCTCGCCACGCAGCGGGGCCGCCCGGTGGAGTGGGCGGAGAAGGCAGTGCGGGAGTCGGCGTCGTACACCGAGCGCGAGGCGCTCGAGAAGAAGCTCATCGACGTCGTCGCGGTCGACCGCGGCGAGCTGCTCAAGTGGCTCGACGGGCGCAAGGTGAGGCGCTTCGACGGGTCCGAGGTGACGCTCTCGCTCAAGTCCCCGGAGGTCGTGACGCTGGCGCCGAGCGCGTCCGACAAGCTGCTCTCCGCGATCGCCCACCCGAACATCGCCTACCTGCTGCTCCTGCTCGGCATGGTCGGGATCTACTTCGAGCTGTCGCACCCGGGCGTCGTGCTGCCGGGGGTGCTGGGCGCCGTCAGCATCCTGCTCGCCCTGTTCGCTCTCTCGGTGCTGCCGGTCAACTACGTCGGCCTGTTGCTGATCCTGCTCGGGATCGCGTTCTTCGTCGCGGAGGTGAAGGTGGCGAGCTACGGTCTCCTCACGACGGCGGGCCTGGTCAGCTTTGTCCTCGGCTCGCTGATGCTGGTGCGCTCGCCGTTCCCGGCGCTGCGGGTCGGTCTCTCCGTCGTGCTGCCCACGGCGGTGGGGGTCGCGTTCGTCGTGATCTTCCTGCTGACGCGGGTCCTCCGGAGCCAGAGCCAGGCGCCGCTGACCGGCGCCGAGGGCATGGTCGGCGAGGTGGGCGAGGCCGCCGTGGCGCTCGAGCCCAACGGCAAGGTCTTCGTCCACGGCGAGTACTGGGATGCGTCGTCGCACGTCCCGATCTCCGCGGGCGCCCAGGTACGGGTGGTCCGCATGGAGGGAAGGCGTTTGGAAGTGGAGCCGGTGGGGGGCCAGGGTCCCCGGCCGGGAGCATAGGAGGCGTACGTGGCCCCGCAACTTCCGATCGGGTTCATCCTGCTCGGGTTCTTCGTCATCTTCCTGTTCTTCAAGTGGATCAACATCCTCAACGAGTACGAGCGCGCGGTGATCTTCACGCTCGGCCGGGTGGACCAGGCGCCGAAGGGGCCGGGGATCATCTTCGTCCTCTGGCCCGTCCAGCGCCTGGTCAAGGTCAGCCTGCGCACGGTGGTGCTGGAGATTCCGCCGCAGGACGTGATCACGCGCGACAACGTCTCCGTGAAGGTCAACGCGGTGACGTACTTCCGCGTGGTCAACCCGGTCCACGCGATCATCGACGTGGAGAACTACGTCTACGCCACCTCGCAGATCGCCCAGACCACCCTGCGCTCGATCCTCGGCCAGGCCGACCTCGACGAGCTGCTGTCGGCGCGCGACAAGTTGAACCAGAAGCTCCAGGAGGTGATCGACCGCCACACCGACCCGTGGGGCGTGAAGGTCGCCAACGTCGAGGTCAAGTACGTCGACCTCCCGGAGTCGATGCAGCGCGCGATGGCCAAGCAGGCCGAGGCGGAGCGCGAGAAGCGCGCCAAGGTGATCCACGCCGAGGGCGAGTTCCAGGCCTCCCAGCGCCTCGCCGACGCGGCCGAGGTGATCCAGAAGCAGCCGACCGCGCTGCAGCTGCGCTACCTGCAGACGCTCACCGAGATCGCGACCGAGAAGAACTCGACGATCGTGTTCCCGCTCCCGGTCGACACGATCAAGCCGTTCCTCGACATGGTGAAGCCGACCAAGTAGACCGTCGTGGCGCGCTACTTCGAGATCATCATCACCGGCAGGCAGCTCGCGTGGCTGGTGGCGGGCGTGCTGGTGCTGATCGGCGCGGCGTTCGGGCTGGGCGTGGCGGTGCGATGGTTCGAGCCGGCGCCGCCGCGCGAGTTCATCGCCGCACCGCCGCCGACGATCGCGCCGGCCCGCCCCGCGGCCGCCGAGGCCGCGTCGGCGACGCCGACGCCCTCGGTCGCGGCGCTGCTCGCCGGCACCCCGGCGCCGTTGCCGAGCGGCTCGGCTGCCGCGCCGGCGCCGACCGCGCTACCGCCCGCGACCCCGACGGTCCAGGCGGCAGGATCCGCCGCCGTGCCGACCCGCGTGGTCGTGCCGCCGTCGCCCGCCGCCAGCCCAGCGGCCCCAGTGCTGGCGGTCGCCCCGGCGGCCTTGCCGGCTGCCGAGCGGCCGGCCGGGCGGTGGGTGCAGGTCACGGCGGTGTCGCGTCGCGAGCAGGCGGACGGCGTGCGGACGCGGGCGATCGCGCTCGGCTTCACCGCGGAGCAGGTCGTGGTGCAGCCGGCGCCCGCGGGGAAATTCCGCGTCCGAGTCGGGCCTTTTCCGGACATGGAGAGCGCCGCCCGAGTCGCGGCGCGGCTGCAAGCGCAGGGGTTCAAGGGCGCATTCGTGGCGAGGCCGGGCGACTAGGCCTGGCGAATTGGGCGGTTAGGGAGAATCGCGATGGACGAGAGAAGGTCGTGGCTCGCGGTCGCCGTCGCTGCGGCGATCGTCGTCGGCATCGGCGTGCTGATCGCGGGCGTGGTGCTGGGGAAGCGGCGTTGAGCAGCGTCTCGCTCCCGGTTTGGATCCGCGAGCGCAAGCTCAACCTCGGCGAGCTGCACGACATCCGCAGCGTCATGAGCCGCGGCAACCTCCACACCGTGTGCGACGAGGCGCGCTGTCCCAACCGCAGCGAGTGCTTCTCGCGCGGCACCGCGACGTTCCTCATCATGGGCGACGTCTGCACCCGCTCGTGCCGCTACTGCTCGATCGCGCACGGGCGGCCGCGCCCGCTCGACGCCGGCGAGCCGCGCGAGCTGGCGCGCGCGGTGCAAGAGATGCGGCTCAAGCATGTCGTGGTCACCTCGGTCGACCGCGACGACCTCGCCGACGGCGGCGCCGGTCACTTCGCGGCGGTGATCGCGGCGCTGCGGGCGCTCGATCCCGCGCCGACGGTCGAGGTGCTCACTCCCGACTTCCGCGGGAACCCGGCGGCGATCGACACCGTCCTCGCCGCCCGACCCGACGTCTACAACCACAACGTCGAGACGGTGCGCCGCCTCTACCCGGCGGTGCGGCGGCAGGGACGCTACGACTGGGCACTCGAGGTGCTCGCGCGGGTCGCGGCGAACGGCGGCGGGATGGTGCGCAAGTCCGGGCTGATGGTCGGGCTCGGCGAGGAGCGCAGCGAGATCGAGACGACGCTGCACGACCTGCGCGCGGTCGACTGCCAGGTGGTCACGATCGGCCAGTACCTGCGTCCCACCGGCAAGGAGCTGCCGGTCGTGCGCTACTGGACGCCGCAGGAGTTCGCGGAGGCGGAGGCGTACGGCCGCTCGCTCGGCCTCGAGGTGATCGCCGGGCCGTTCGTGCGGTCGTCGTACCACGCGGAAGAGGCGTTCCTCCGCGTCGCCAAGGGCTGATCCAGTTGCGCCGCCAGTCTCGGACCGTCTGCGGCGTCAGGCTCGGGCGGTTCGGATCCTCACGTACCCTCCGAGTACGCTCCGGTCCGACCGCCTCGCGTTCCTTGCATCCGGCCCAATCCGGGCGGCGCCGGCTACGCGCCGTTCTTCCGCGCCCTGCTTGTGCACGAATGCACAAGCTCTAGGCCTGAACTTCTGCGAACCACGGGCCACGATGATCACTGGGCCGACGCGGGCATGACACAATAGCGACCGAGCGCCGTCGCGCCGGTCAGCGCGGTCCAGAAGGGCGAAGGTGGCGGCGGGCGGGCCGCGGCGCGCAGGCGCCCACGACCACCGCGCCGTGCATGCCCACCGCGACCACCCGCCCTGCTCCGACCGCCACGCCGAAGAGGTTCGCGGAGCCGGACCACCGCAGCGTCCACTCCTTGCCGTCCGGGCTGGCGTGGACCTCGCCGCCGCCCACCGCGATCACCTCGCCGGGAGACGCCGCGACGCTCTCGAGCTCGACGTTCGGCAGGTAGGTGGCTGCGTCCCATTGCACGCCGTCCGCGCTCGTCATCGCCATCGCACCGGTGGCGGCGTAGTTGAATCCGCCCACCGCCACGAACGCGGCGCCCGTCCACACCACCGCCTTGAGCCAGTCTCGCCCACCGCCGCCGACCCGCGACCAGGCCAGGCCGTCCGGGCTCGCGACGATCGCGACGCCGTCGCCGACCGAGCCGACGACCGCGAAGCGGCCCGCGCCGCAGGCGACGCCCTCGAGATTCGCCGGCTCGGGGCCGAGGTCGAGCGGGATCGCATCCCACGAGGCGCCGTCGCCGCTCTCGAACAAGCGGTCGCCGGGGCCGACCGCGACGAAGCGCGAGCACGCCCAGGCGACGCCGAGCAGGGGCGGAGCATCGGGCAGTTCGGCCGCGGTCCAGGTCAACCCGTCTGGGCTCGCGACCGTCGCGCCGTCGGCGCCGACCGCGACGAAGCCGGACGGGCCGCACGCCACGCCGTAGAGCGTCGACGAGGTGCCGGACGGCCGCGCGACCCAGCTCGTCCCGTCGGCGCTGGTGAGCACGGCGCCGCCCTCGCCGACGGCGACGAACAGGCCTCGGCCCCACGCCACCGCGTTGAGACCGGCGGAGGTCGGCGCGGGGTCGAGCAGCGTCCACGCGCCGTCGCACGCGCCGGCGGGTGCGACGACCGCCAACGCCGCCGCGATGGCCGCCGCCACGACCAGCGTCACTCCCCGTTTGCCTTCCACTCCCGGGCCTCCTCGCGCGACCGCCTCGCCCGCGCATTGTAGCGTCGCCGGGTACGTTGGAATCGCGCTCGTCGCTGCGGGCCAGGCGCTGTTGCGACGACGACGCCGATCCGCGGCGTCAGCGCGGGGCTCGCCCGCGAACACCGCCCGGCGTCGCCGTGTCTTGGCGGGCCACGGGCCATGGGCCACGGACAACGGGCCACTGTCGTCCCGGCGTCGCCGGGTGGCGGGGCGCGGATCCGTCTGCTACGGTGCGGGCGGTGGACCGCGACAAGCTGAGACCGTGGCTGCTGGCCGCCGGCGCCGGCGTCTCGCTCGCGCTGGCGCTGCCCGGGCCGGGGCTGATCCCGCTCGTGCTCGTCGTGCCCGGGTTGCTGCGCCGCGCGCTCGGCGGCAGCCACGGCTGGCGGGCGTTCCGGATCGGTTGGGCGGCCGGTTTCGCGGAGTGGGTGGTCGGCGTCGCCTGGGTGGTGATCGTGCTGCACCGCTACGGCCACCTGTTCCTGCCGCTGGCGATCCTCGGCCTAGTCCTGATGGCGGCGATCCTCGGCCTCGGCTGGGGCCTCGTCGGGGTGGGCATCTCGCGCGTCCCGCCGCGGTGGAGGATCTGGGCACTGCCGCTCGCGCTGGCGGCGTTCGAGGAGGTGCAGCGCTTCCCGCCGTGGATCTTCCCCTGGAACCCGGCTGCGGCGGTGCTGACGCCGCTGCCGGTGCTGCTCGCGCCCGCCCCGCTCGTCGGCGCGATCGGCCTGTCGCTGCTCGCCTACCTGCTCGGGAGCGCGCTCGACGCGCTGCTTCGCCGGGAATCGCGGCGCGCAGGCGTCGTCTGGCTGGTGGCCACGGCGTCTGCGTGGGTCGTGCTGTCGATCCCGAGCCTGCGGCTGTTCGCGAGCCCCGAGCCGTGGGGCGGCCCCGCGGTCAAGGTCGCGGCGATCCAGCCCGACGTGCCGCTCGAGATGCGCTGGGACGAGGCCAACGAGGCCGAGATCGAGCGCCGCGTCTGGCGGCTCACGCGCGAGGCCGCCGGCGCGGGCGCGGCGTGGGTGGTCTGGCCGGAGAGCGCGGTGCCGCGCACGCTCGAGCGCGATCGCGAGTTCCGCGCCGCGGTCGAGGCGCTCGCGCGCGACGCGCACGCGTGGCTGACCGTCGGCGCGATCGGCTTCGGGGCGAGCGAGGACGAGTACTTCAACTCGGTCTACTCGGTGTCTCCCGGCGGCCTCCAGCCGGGCCGCTACGACAAGATCCATCTCGTGCCGTTCGGCGAGTACGTGCCGCTGGCGGGGCGGATCGCCGCGCTCAAGGCGCTGGTGCGCGAGGTCGGGTCGTTCACGCCCGGGACGGCCCCGGAGCCGCTGACCGGGCCGGCCGGCCCGACCGGCATCGCGGTCTGTTACGAGGTCGCCTACCCGTCGCTGTTCGCCGCCGAGGTGCGGCGGGGAGCGGCGGTGCTCGCCACCATCACCAACGACGGCTGGTACGGCGACTCCGCCGCTCCGCGCCAGCACCTCGCGCTCGCGATCCTGCGCGCCGCCGAGAACCGGCGTTACCTGGTACGGGCGGCGAACACCGGGATCTCCGCGATCGTCGACCCGCTCGGGCGGGTGCTGGCACGGCTCGACTTCGGCCGCCAGGGCGTGATCACCGGCGAGGTGCGGCCGATCTCGGCGCTGACGCCGTTCGCGCGCTTCGGCGGGACCGTCCGCGGCGGCATCGTCGCGCTCGCCCTCGGTGCTATCATCTGCGCCATCGGCCGGCGAGATCGAGTTCAGTCGCGACCCGGCGGCCGCAGCGCCTGAACCCGGGGGTGTACGGCAGTGCTCGATGACACGATCGCCCGCGCGCAGCAGCTCCACACGGCGCTCGAGAGCGTCCGGGGGTACCTTTGACGCCCGTCGCCTGACGGCCGAGCTCGACAAGCTCGCCCAGGAGACGCAGCGCTCCGACTTCTGGAACAACCAGGGCCACGCCAAGGAGGTGATGCGGCAGCAGCGCAGCCTCGAGGCGAAGCTCGCCTCCGACCGCTTCCTCGCGTCCTCCGCCGAGGAGGTCGAGGTGATGCTCGAGCTGGTTCGCGAGGACCCCAGCGGCGAGGACGAGCTGGTCGCCTTGCTGGCGAAGATCGAGCCCAAGCTCGAGCGCATCGCGCTCGAGACCAAGATGACCGGCGAGTACGACGCCAGCAACGCCTTCCTCGAGGTGCACCCGGGGGCGGGCGGCACTGAGTCGGCGGACTGGGCGCAGATGCTGCTGCGCATGTACCTGAAATGGTGCGAGCGGCGCGGCTTCGCCTCCGACGTCCTCGACGTCCAGGACGCCGAAGAGGCGGGGATCAAGTCCGCGACCGTGCTGGTCAAGGGCGAGTACGCCTACGGCTACCTCAAGGCCGAGAGCGGCATCCACCGCCTCGTCCGCATCTCGCCGTTTGACGCCCAGGGGCGGCGCCACACCTCGTTCGCGTCGGTTCACATCTACCCCGAGGTCGACGAGGAGGTCGATGTTACGATCGACGAGAAGGACGTCCGCATCGACCGCTTCTGCTCCTCCGGACCGGGCGGCCAGGGTGTCAACACCACCTACTCGGCGGTGCGCCTGACCCACTTCCCGACCGGGATCGTGGTCAGCTGCCAGAACGAGCGCTCCCAGATCAAGAACCTGGCGCAGGCGATGAAGGTGTTGAAGGCCCGCCTGTTCGAGCTCGAGCGGCGCAAGAAGGAGGAGGAGCTCGAGAAGATCAAGGGGCCGAAGAAGGACATCTCCTGGGGCAACCAGATCCGCTCGTACGTGCTGCAGCCCTACCGGATGGTGAAGGACCTGCGCACCGGTCACGAGGTCGGCGACGCCGACCGCGTGCTCGGCGGCGACCTCGACGGCTTTATCGAGGCGTACCTGAAGCAACAGGCGCACGCCGCCGCGACGGAGTGAGGGCGGGTGTCGTCAAACCGCTCATCCGTTCGGGCACAGCAGGCGCGCCGCGGCGCGCGGAGCGGCGATGCGCCGCCCCGGCTCCTCTGGGGCTCGCCCCTTCCGCCGACGCGCTCGGGCGTCGCCGACTACGCGAGTGAGATGTTGCCGCACCTGGCACGGACGGCGGACGTGGCGCTGCTCCAGCCGCCGGACTGGCAGCCGCCGGAGCGTGCCGGTTGGCTCGACGGCCTCTGCCGGCTCGCGTGGGACGCGGCGACGCCGCAGGGCGCGATCGCGCTCCTCCATCTCGGCAACAACCCATATCACCTCTGGATCGCGCGCCGGCTGCGACGGCACGGCGGGGTCGTCGTGCTCCACGACTCCGTGCTTCACCACCTCCTCGTCGAGGAAGCTGCGGAGGACGGCGACTGGCAGCGCTTCGGCGCCGAGATGACCGAGGCGCACGGCCCGGCGGGCGCGGCGCTGGCGGCGGCGCGGCGCTGGGGGTACGCCGCACGTACCGACCCGTTCCTGTTCCCGGCGCGCGCGGTCTATCTGAAGCGTGCGAGCGCGGTGCTCGTGCACAACCACAGGGCGGCGGCAGATGTCGTCGCGGCGTGTCCGGGGATGCCGGTGCGCCAGGTGCCGCTCGCGGTGGCTTCGCTGCCCAAAGGCAACCGGCGTGACTGGCGACGCCGGTTGGGAGCAGGCGACGACGACCTCGTGGTCGCGCACCTCGGGTTCCTCACGCCGGCGAAGGGGCTCGACACGGTGCTGCGGGCTCTCGTGGCGCTGGGCGAACTCAACCTCTCCGCTCGTCTGGTGGTGGTGGGCGAGGGGGAGGAAGGCGCCTCGTTCGTGCGCACGCTGCGATCGGCGGGGCTCGAGGACCGCGTGACGGTATGGGGATGGGCCGACAGGGCCGACCTCGGCGGAATCCTCCACGCGGCGGACGTTGGGCTGGTGCCGCGCTACCCGACCGCCGGCGAGACGTCGGCGGCGGCGCTGCGTTTCCTGGCCTCGGGGACACCAGTCGCGATCTCGGGCTTCGGGCAGTTCCTCGAGCTCCCAGCCGACGCTGCGCCCCGCATCGAGCCCGGGCGCGCCGGGGTGGCCGATCTCGTGCGTCTGATGGCGCTGCTCGCGGTCGATCGTGAGGCGCGGCGGCGCTCGAGGGCGGCCGCGCGGCGGGCCTGGGAGCGTGGCGAGCACGACCCGGAGCGCGCGGCCTCGCGGCTGCTCACGGTGCTGGAAGAGCTCGACAGCGATGTGGTTTGAGGAGGTCGAACGGCTGCTCAGCGCGCGGCCGGTGCGGCGGCGCGGCGCTGCGGCGGAGCTGGTCCGCGCGGCCGTGCTCGTCCCCCTCTACGTCAGAGCCGGCGAGCTGT
>DATIYW010000096.1:0-6256 GCA_035517415.1 Thermoanaerobaculaceae bacterium | reverse complement strand
CGGCGCCTGACGAGGCGCACGAGCGGGCATAACTCAGCTGGTAGAGTGGCAGCTTCCCAAGCTGCAAGTCGCGGGTTCAAATCCCGTTGCCCGCTCCACTCCCTCGCGGTGGGAGGCTCCCGTGGCGAAGGACGTCGCCGGCTCGCAGCTCGACCCGCGGCCCGCCGCGGGCGCCACGGTGATCGCCCGCGAGACGCGCGTCGAGGGCCGGCTCACCGGCGGCCGCGCGGTCCGCGTCGAGGGCGCGCTCCACGGCAGCGTCGAGCTCCAGGCCGCGCTCGAGATCGTCGCCGGCGCGACCGTCGAAGCGGAGGTCCACGCCAGCGTCGTGCGCATCGCCGGCAGCGTGACCGGCAACGTGGTCGCCACCGAGCTGGTCGAGCTGCTCGCCAGCGGGCTGGTCAAGGGCGACATCACCACCCCCGCGCTCCACGTCGTCGAGGGCGCCCGCCTCGAGGGCCGGGTGCAGATGCGGGTCGACGGCGCCGGTGCGGAAGAGCCCTCCGCCGGGGACCGCGAGACCGCCCGAAACCGCTAGTCCGCGTGGGGTTGGGCGGTTTGACGCCCGGTGTATACTCCGAGTCAGGAGAGGGGCGCTGACCGTGAGCAGCCAGACCACGGTGGAGATCTTCGGCAGGCGCTTCGAGCTGCGCGCCACGGAGGCGAGCGAGCGAGTGGAAGAGCTCGCCCGCTTCGTGGACCGGCGGATGCGCGAACTGGCGGAGGTGTCTCCCCACGTGGACACGGCAAAGCTGGCGGTGCTGACAGCGCTCAACATCGCGGACGAGCTCTTTCGGGAGCAAGAAACCGAACCTGGGACACGAACCGAGCGAGTGCGACAACGGGTGGAAGGGCTGATCTCCAAGTTGGACGAGGTACTAACTCCCTCCAAAGGAGGGCAGCGGGATGTATAGCAAGGAGGCCCCTGCGCGGTTGGTGATGAGCGAAACTATTCTTGAACCAACACCTATTTGATGGGTACCGAGTCCCGCCTCCCCGAGCAGCCTCGTGGCGAGTGACGGTGGGTGGGCAGGTCCCCTACCTGTGGTAAGCAGGTTCAAATAGGTTTGCTCACACGGCCGACTGCGGGGGCCTAGTTCCGCCCTCCACCGCTCGCAAGGACGCGTGCCGCAGGCTCGTTGAAAGGGGGGCCTGTGATCACCGGCCTACTGATTGCAGCGGCCGCCGCCGCCGTCGCGGCGGTCGCCGTACTGATCGTGATCTCCACCATCGGACGGCGGGCGAAAGGCCGAATCGCGGCCGCCACCGCCGCCGCCGAGCAGGAAGTGCGGCGGGTCCTCGCCGCCGCCCAGCAGGAAGCCGAGCAGCGCCTCCACGACGCCGGGGTCGAGGCGCGCGAGAAGCTGCTCGCCGCCCGCGCCGAGTTCGAGCACGACACCCACGAGTACCGCCAGGAGCTGCTTGCCGCGGAGCGGCGGCAGGACCAGCGCGAGGCCGCGCTCGGCGAGCGCGCGAGCGAGCTGGACGGCAAGGCAAACGCCGCGGAGGAGCGCGAACGGCAGCTCGATGAGCGCGAGACCGCGGTGGCGCTGCAGGAGGACTCGCTCGCGGCCGCCGCGGCGGAGCAGCGCGCGCAGATGGAGCGCATCGCCGGTCTGACCTCGGAGCAGGCGAAGACGGAGCTGGTGCGCGCGATGGAGAACGAGGCGCGCATCGACGCGGCGAAGATCGTCCGCCGCCTCGAGGACGAGGCGAACCAGGAGGCGAACAACCGGGCGCGCCGCATCATCTCGCTCGCGATCCAGCGGGTCGCCGCCGACCACGTGGTCGAGAGCACGGTCTCGGTCGTCGACCTCCCCAACGACGAGATGAAGGGGCGGATCATCGGCCGCGAGGGGCGCAACATCCGCGCGCTCGAGACCGCGACTGGCGTCGACCTGATCGTCGACGACACACCGGGCGCGGTGCTGCTGTCCTGCTTCGACCCGGTCCGCCGCGAGGTGGCGCGCCTGGCGCTCGAGCGGCTGATGCTCGATGGCCGCATCCACCCGGGGCGGATCGAGGAGGTCGTCGGCAAGGTCCGGACCGAGCTCGAGGAGAAGGTGTTCCGCGACGGCGAGGCGGCCGCGATCGAGCTCGGCCAACCCGACTTCCACCCCGAGATCCTGCGCATGCTGGGCCGGCTGCAGTACCGCACCTCCTACGGCCAGAACGTCCTCGCCCACTCGAAGGAGGTCGCGCACCTCGCCGGGCACATGGCGACCGAGCTCGGCGTCAACGTGCGCGTCGCCAAGCGCGCCGGGCTGGTGCACGACATCGGCAAGGCGATCGACCGCGAGATGGAGGGGACGCACCTCACCATCGGCCGCGACCTGCTGCGCAAGTACGGCGAGTCCGAGGAAGTCATCCACGCGATGGAGTGCCACCACGGCGACGTCGACCCGCGCACGGTCGAGGCGGTGCTGGTGACCGCGGCGGACGCGCTCTCCGCGGCGCGCCCCGGCGCCCGGCGCGAGATCCTCGAGAGCTACCTCAAGCGGCTCGAGAAGCTCGAGGGGATCGCGAGCGAGTTCAAGGGCGTGCAGAAGGCGTTCGCGATCCAGGCCGGCCGCGAGCTGCGCATCATCGTCGAGTCCGAGAAGCTCTCCGACGACGACGCGGTCTGGCTCTCGCGCGACATCGCCAAGAAGATCGAGGCCGAGCTGACCTACCCCGGCCAGATCAAGGTGACGGTGATCCGCGAGACCCGCGCCGTGGAGTACGCGCGCTGAGGCGGCGCGCAGGGGACGCGGAACAGGGAAGAGAAGTGGAGACGTTCGGCAGGGGTCGGGTCGCTCCCGACCCCCTTGTCGTCGGCGACGCAGCGGCGCGGCGCCGGGCCGCAACGCACCCCGGAAGGCTTGACGGCGCAGGGCGGGATGGCTAAGATAAAACCGAACAGTTGGTAGGTGACGATGAAGCAAGCCGCGAAGTCCCAACGCAGCCGCGAGCAGATCCTCAGGAACGCCCTCCGGCTGTTCTCGAGCCGGGGCTACCGCGCCACCAGCGTGCGCGACATCGCGACCGCGGCGAAGCTGTCGACCGGCAACGTCTACCACCACTTCCCGGACAAGGAGTCGATCTTCCGCACCCTGCTCAACGAGTACTGGGCGGCGATCGACGACCCCAAGCTGCCGTTCAACCGCGCGCTCGCGACCGGGACGTTCCCGGAGAACCTCGAGGAGGTCGGCCAGGCCTCGCGCGAGCTGGTGCGCGTCTACCGGCGCTACGTCGCGCTGATCTACGTCGACGTCGTCGAGTTCGAGGGCAGCCACATCCGCAAGTTCTACGCCGAGATGGCGCAGCGCTACGCGAACTTCATGGCGACGCACAAGGGCGCGAAGGCGATCGAGGCGCGGCTGCGCCCGGGGATCTCCGCCGTGTCCGCGGTGATGTTCGCGACGCGGTTCTTCCTCAACTACTTCGCGGTCGAGATCCTGTTCGGCGTGCCGGACCACTTCGGCAAGGACAGCCAGGTGGTGATCGGCGAGATCGCCGACATCCTGCGCCACGGCATGCTCCGCGCCGCTCCGGCGCGCGCCGCCGCCCGCGCCTAGGAGCCCGTCGCGCATCGGCTCCGGCTGCGCCTCGCGCCGGCGCGAAACCCGGCTACCATCCGCACCGTAGGAGTTCCGTTCCTCCGGGGAGGGCGCGCGTGAGCGACGAGATCCTGCTGAAGGTGGAGGGCGTGAGCAAATCGTTCGGCCCGGTGCGGGCGGTCGACGAGCTCTCGTTCGCGGTGCGGCGCGGCACGATCGCCGGGCTGCTCGGCCGCAACGGCGCGGGCAAGACCACGACGCTGCGCATGATCAACGGGATCTTCCTCCCCGACGCGGGCGCGATCGAGCTGTTCGGCGCCGGCGACGCGGCGGCGGCGCGCGACCGCGTCGGCTACCTGCCGGAGGAGCGCGGCCTCTACCGCAAGATGAAGGTGATCGACCAGCTGCTGTTCCTCGCCGAGATCAAGGGCTGCCGGCCGGCGGAGGCGCGCCCGCGCGCCGAGCGCTGGCTCGAGCGCTTCGAGCTCGCCGACAAGAAGGCCGCCAAGCTGGAGGCGCTGTCGAAGGGCAACCAGCAGAAGGTGCAGCTGATCGGCGCCCTGCTCCACCAGCCGGAGCTGCTCATCCTCGACGAGCCGACCTCGGGGCTCGATCCGGTCAACGCCGTGCTGGTGCGCTCGATCCTCAAGGAGCTGAAGGCGGAGGGGCGCACGATCCTGCTCTCCACCCACATGATGGCGGAGGCGGAGAAGCTGGTCGACGAGATCGTCCTGATCCACCAGGGCCGGGCGGTGCTCGGCGGGGAGCTCGAGGAGGTGCGCGCGTCGTTCGGCAAGAACACCGTACACCTGACGTTCGAGGGCGACGGCGGCTTCCTCGCCGGTCTCCCCGAGGTGGCGCAGGCGCAGGTCGACACCAACGTCGCCGAGCTGCGCCTGGCACCGGGCGCCGACACGCAGCGGGTGCTGGCCGCGGCGGTGCCGCGCCTGCGCCTGTCGCGCTTCGAGGTCGCGGCGCCGTCGCTCGAGGAGATCTTCATCGACCAGGTCGGAGCGGGGACGCTCGCCGCGGTCGAGGCGCCGCGGGTGGTGGAGGCGGTGCGATGAGCAAGATACTGGCCGTGTTCAAGCGCGAGTACCTCGAGGTGGTGCGCAAGAAGTCGTTCATCATCATGACGCTGCTTCTGCCGTTCCTGATGGCGGCGGTGATGGTGATCCCGGCGATGCTGGCGATGAAGGGGATGGAGGGCAAGCGCGTCGCGGTGATCGACGGCACGGCGCGGTTGGGGTCTGCGTTCGCGAAGGTGGAAGGCGAGGACCCGACCGAGGAGTTCTTCGGCTCCGGGGAGAAGCCGAAGCCCGGCGCCAACGCGGCCGAGGCGGCGAAGCGGGCGTTCGAGATGAAGATCGACTACGTCGCCGCGCCCGGCGACACGAAGGCGGCGGCGCAGCCGTACCTCGACCGGCTGATCGGCAAAGACGGCGGCCACGCGGCCAAGCTCGACGGGGTGCTGGTGGTGCCGGCGGACGCGTTCTCCAACCCCGACGCGAAGCTGCTCTACTACTCGCGCTCCGCCACCGACCTGATCGCCCAGGAGCGCCTCGGCGGCATCGTCAACCACGCCGTCTCGCGCGGACGGCTCGCGGCGCGCGGCATCGACGCCGCCGACGCCGACCGCCTGCTCCAGCGGCTCCGCCTGGAGGGCGTGAAGATCACCAAGACCGGCGAGGAGAAGAAGGGCGGGGAGCTCTCGTTCCTCGTCGGCTTCGTCTTCGCCGCGTTGCTGATCTTCCCCAACCTGATCTACGGCCAGGAGGTGATGCGCGGCATCGTGCAGGAGAAGACCGAGCGGGTGGTCGAGATCCTCATCTCCTCGATGCCGTCGATGCAGCTCCTCTCCGGCAAGATCCTCGGCCTCGCCGCGGTCGGGCTCACCCAGGTCGGCGTGTGGATGACGATGGGCGGGTTGATGGCGCTGTACACCGGCGGCGCGGCGATGCTCGCGGGGGTGAACGTCTTCTCCTACTTCAACCTCGGCGTGCTGCCGTGGTTCTTCGTCTTCTACCTGCTCGGCTACCTCATCTACGTCTGCATCTACGCGATCGGCGGCGCGATCTCGAACTCGGAGAAGGAGGCGCAGCAGGTGCTCGGGCCGCTGATGATGGTGGCGATGATCCCGTGGATGCTCGCGTTCCCGATCCTGCAGAACCCCGAGTCGACGCTCGCGACCGTGCTCTCGCTGGTGCCGGTGTTCACGCCGATCACGATGTTCATGCGCGTGATCGTCTCGGAGCCGCCGGCGTGGCAGCTCGCACTCTCGGTCGCGCTCGCGCTCGGCACGATCTGGGCGATGTTCTGGATGACCGCGAAGATCTTCCGCGTCGGCATCCTCTCGTATGGCAAGCGCCCGAGCCTCGCCGAGCTGGTGCGCTGGGTGAGGGTCGCGTAGCCGGCCTGGCCTTTCATCGGCAAGGCCGGGGTCGGAGCGCCTCGGTCACGGCCCGCCTTGGTCGGCATCGGCAGGGGAACCCAGCCCGTGACGCGGGCGCTTCCCCGCGCCACGGGCGTTCGGTGTCATCCTGCTACAGGCTCGAGCGGCGCAGCAGCAGCACCGCGGCGACGGCGAGCAGCACGACGATCGCGAGCAATCCCCACAGCCCGGCGACCGGGATCGGCGGCGCCACGGTCAGCGACGCCGAGGCCGTGAGGCCGGTGCCGCCGTTGGTCGAGGTCACGTTGCCCGTCGTGTTGTTCAT
>DATIYW010000095.1:0-8873 GCA_035517415.1 Thermoanaerobaculaceae bacterium | reverse complement strand
TGGCAGTGAGCTCGCCGGCGGCCGGCGCGGCCGCTCCGGGCAACGCGGCCACGCAGGGAGCCTCCGGAACTCTCCGGAAGCCGGCCGCATGAGCCCATCGCGCCCTTTTATTCTCCGGCCGATCGCCACGTCGCTTCTCATGGTCGGCATCCTGATCACGGGAGCCATCGGATTCAAGGAGCTTCCGGTCTCCGCGCTGCCGCAGGTGGACTACCCGACGATCCAGGTCTTCACCTTCTACCCCGGCGCCAGCCCCGACGTGATGGCCTCCTCGGTGACCGCCCCCCTCGAGAAGCAGTTCGGGCAGATGCCGGGGCTCAACCAGATGACGTCGTCGAGCTCGGCGGGGAGCTCGGTCATCACGCTCCAGTTCGTCCTCGACCTCAACATCGACGTGGCCGAGCAGGAGGTCCAGGCGGCGATCAACGCCTCCGGCACGTACCTCCCGCGCGACCTGCCGAACCCGCCGATCTACAGCAAGACCAACCCCGCGGACGCGCCCATCCTGACGCTCGCGCTGACCTCCGGGACGCTGCCGCTCGCCCAGGTCGAGGACCTCGCCGACACGCGCTTCGCGCAGAAGATCTCGCAGCTCCCCGGCGTCGGCCTGGTCAGCATCTCGGGCGGCCAGAAGCCGGCGGTCCGGGTGCAGGTCAACCCGACCGCGCTTTCCGCCTACGGCCTGACGATGGAGGACGTGCGCACCGCGATCAGCCTCGCCAACGTCAACCAGGCGAAGGGCGCGTTCGACGGCAAGAGCCAGTCGTACTCGATCTGGGCCAACGACCAGCTGCTCTCGAGCGACCAGTACAAGCCGCTCGTGATCGCCTACCGCAACAACGCGCCGGTGCGCCTCGGCGACGTCGCCAGCGTCATCGACAGCGCCGAGAACCTCAAGCAGGCGGCGTGGATGAACGAGACGCCGGCGGTCATCCTCAACATCCAGCGCCAGCCCGGCGCGAACATCATCGCGGTCGTGGACCGGGTCAAGTCGCTGCTGCCGCAGCTGCGCGCCTCGCTCCCCGCCGCGGTCAAGGTCTCGATCCTCACCGACCGCACGGTCACCATCCGCGCCTCGGTCCACGACGTCGAGTTCGAGCTGATGCTCACGATCGGCCTGGTCGTGATGGTGATCTTCCTCTTCCTGCGCACCGCGGCCGGCACCGTGATCCCGAGCGTCGCAGTGCCGCTCTCGCTGGTCGGCACCTTCGGCGCGATGTACCTGCTCGGCTACAGCCTCAACAACCTCACGCTGATGGCGCTCACGATCTCGACCGGGTTCGTCGTCGACGACGCGATCGTGATGATCGAGAACGTCTCGCGCTACATCGAGGAGGGCGTGCCGCCGCTCGAGGCGGCGCTCAAGGGCTCGGCGCAGATCGGCTTCACCATCCTCTCGCTGACCGTCTCGCTGATCGCGGTGCTGATCCCGCTGCTGTTCATGGGCGACGTGGTCGGCCGCCTGTTCCGCGAGTTCGCGGTCACGCTCTCGGTGACGATCCTGATCTCCGCCGCGGTGTCGCTGACGCTCACGCCGATGATGTCCGCCCGGCTGCTGCACCTCAAGAAGGAGGAGGAGCACACCCGGTTCTACCGCACCTCGCAGCGCGCCTTCGACGCGGTGATCGAGTTCTACGGCCGCACGCTGTCGTGGGTGCTCAAGCACCAGCGCGCGACGCTGGTGGTCGCGCTCGCGACGCTGGTCTCGACGATCCTGCTCTACGTCGTGATCCCGAAGGGGTTCTTCCCGGTGCAGGACACCGGCGTGGTGCTGGGGATCTCCGAGGCGTCGCAGAGCGTGTCGTTCCCGGCGATGGCGGAGCGCCAGCAGGCGCTCGCCCGGGTCATCCTCAAGGACCCGGCGGTGGCGAGCCTGTCGTCGTTCATCGGCATCGACGGCACGAACACGACGCTCAACAGCGGGCGCATCCAGATCAACCTCAAGCCGCTCGAGGAGCGCAACGCGAGCGCGACCGAGGTCATCCGCCGCCTCCAGCCGGAGCTGGCGCAGGTCGAGGGCACGACGCTGTTCATGCAGCCGGTCCAGGACCTCACCGTCGAGGACCGCGTCAGCCGCACCCAGTTCCAGTACAGCCTCGAGGACCCGAGCGGGGCGGAGCTGGCCGACTGGGCGCCGCGCTTCGTCGCCCGCCTGCAGCAGCTGCCGGAGCTGCGCGACGTCGCGAGCGACCAGCAGAACGCCGGCCTCGAGGCGCACCTCGTCCTCGACCGCACCACCGCGTCGCGCCTCGGCATCACGCCGATGGACCTCGACAACGCGCTCTACGACTCGTTCGGGCAGCGGCAGATCTCGACCATGTTCACCGAGCTGAACCAGTACCGGGTGGTGCTCGAGTCGCAGCCCGACTTCCAGCAGCGCCCGCAGGACCTGCGCAACGTGTTCCTCCGCTCGGCGCAGGGCGGCTCGGTGCCGCTCGGCGCGTTCGCCGACATCCGGACCGCAAACGCGCCGCTCGCGGTCAACCACCAGGGGCAGTTCCCGGTCGTGACGGTGTCGTTCAACCTCGCGCCGCGCGCCTCGCTCGGCGAGGCGGTGAAGGCGATCGAGCTGGCGGGCGCCGACGTCGGGCTGCCGGCCAGCATCCAGACCGCGTTCCAGGGCACGGCGCAGGCGTTCCGCGCGTCGCTCGTCAACACGCCGTTCCTCATCCTCGCCGCGATCGTGACCGTCTACATCCTCCTCGGCGTGCTCTACGAGAGCTACATCCACCCGGTGACGATCCTCTCCACGCTGCCGTCCGCCGGGGTCGGCGCGCTGCTCTCGCTCATGATCTGCCGCACCGACTTCTCGATCATCGCGCTGATCGGCATCATCCTGCTGATCGGCATCGTCGAGAAGAACGCGATCATGATGATCGACTTCGCCCTCGACGCGCAGCGCAAGGAGGGCAAGGCGCCGACCGACGCGATCTACCAGGCGGCACTGCTGCGTTTCCGCCCGATCCTGATGACGACGATGGCGGCGCTGCTCGCCGGCGTGCCGCTCGCGCTCGGCTCGGGGATCGGCTCGGAGCTGCGCCGGCCGCTCGGCATCACGATCGTCGGCGGGCTGATCTTCAGCCAGATGCTGACGCTCTACACCACGCCGGTGATCTACCTCGCGTTCGACCGCCTCGCGCACCGCATCGAGCGGCGAGGCAGGGAAGCCGCAGTGCCGGCGTCGGCCGGGGAGCGCGGTTGAAGTTCTCCTCGTTCTCCGCGCCGTTCATCCACCGGCCGGTGGCGACGACGCTGATCACGATTGCAATCGCGCTCGCGGGCGCGATCGGCTACCGCTTCCTCCCCGTGTCGCCGTTGCCGCAGGTCGAGTTCCCGACCATCAGCGTCAACGCCGGCCTGCCGGGGGCCAGCCCGGAGACGATGGCGTCCTCGGTCGCGACGCCGCTCGAGCGCCAGTTCGGGCGCATCGCCGCGGTCACCGAGATGACCTCGACGAGCGGGCTGGGCTCGACCAGCATCACGCTGCAGTTCGACCTCAACCGCAACATCGACGCCGCGGCGCGCGACGTCCAGGCCGCGATCAACGCCGCGCGCGGGCAGCTCCCCGCCAACCTGCCGAACAACCCCTGGTACCGCAAGGTCAACCCGGCGGACGCGCCGATCATGCTGCTGTCGCTGACCTCGGACTACATCGGCCGCCCGCGGATGTACGACATCGCCTCGACGGTGCTGCAGCAGAAGCTCGCCCAGGTGAAGGGGGTCGGTCAGGTGTTCGTCGGCGGCGGCGCGCTCCCCGCCGTGCGCGTCGAGCTCAATCCGACCGCGCTCAACAACACCGGGCTGGCGCTCGAGGACGTGCGCAACTCGCTCTCGCTCGCGAACGCGAACCGGCCCAAGGGCGAGATCGCGACCATCCGCCGCGTCTGGTCGCTCTCGACCAGCGACCAGCTGCTCAAGGCGGCGGAGTACCAGCCGCTGGTGGTCGCCTACCGCAACGGCGCGGCGGTGCGGCTCGCCGACATCGCCGACGTCACCGACTCGGTCGAGGACATCCGCACCATGGGGCTGTCGAACGGCAAGCCGGCGATCATCATCATCGTCTTCCGCCAGCCCGGCGCGAACATCATCGAGACGGTGGACGGCGTGCGCGCGCTGCTGCCGCAGCTCCAGGCGTCGATCCCGCCGACGATCAAGCTCAACACGCTGATCGACGCCACCCAGACCATCCGCGCCTCCGTGCGCGACGTGGAGATCACGCTTACGATCGCGATCTCGCTGGTGATCCTCGTCGTGTTCGTCTTCCTCCGCAGCGTGCGCTCGACGTTCATCCCGAGCGTCGCGGTGCCGATCTCGTTGATCGGGACGTTCGGCGTGATGTACCTCCTCGGCTACAGCATCGACAACCTCTCGCTGATGGCGCTCACCGTCGCCACCGGGTTCGTCGTCGACGACGCGATCGTCGTGATCGAGAACATCACGCGCCACCTCGAGGCGGGGCTCAAACCGATGGAGGCGGCGCTCGTCGGCGCCAAGGAGATCGGCTTCACCGTCATGTCGATCAGCATCTCCCTCGTCGCCGTCTTCATTCCGATCCTGCTGATGGGCGGGATCGTCGGCCGGCTTTTCCGCGAGTTCGCGGTGACGCTGTCGGTGGCGATCGGCGTGTCGCTCGTCATCTCGCTCACCGCGACGCCGATGATGTGCGCGCACCTCCTGCGGGCGCACGCCGAGGAGAAGCGGGGGCGGCTCTACCTCGCGAGCGAGCGCGCCTTCGCCTGGATCATCGGCCGCTACGAGAAGTCGCTCGCCTGGGTGCTCCGCCACCAGCCGCTGACGATGACGGTGACGCTGGCGACGATGGCGGCGACGATCGTGCTCTACGCCAAGGTGCCGAAGGGGTTCTTCCCGCAGCAGGACACCGGGCGCCTGACCGGGCAGATCGTCGCCGACCAGGACACCTCGTTCCAGGCGATGCAGGCCAAGCTCGGCGAGTTCGTCGGGACCGTGATGAAGGACCCCGCGGTCGCGAGCGCGAACGGTTTCCTCGGCGGCACCGTCAACACCGGGCGGATGTTCATCTCGCTCAAGCCGCGCAGCGAGCGCGACGTGAGCGCGGACCAGGTGATCGCGCGGCTGCGCGGCAAGCTCGGGCACGTCCCCGGCGCCACGCTCTACCTCCAGCCGGTGCAGGACATCCGCGTCGGCGGCCGGCCCTCGGCGACGCAGTACCAGTACACGCTCCAGGGCGACGACTCGCGCGAGCTGTTCGCCTGGGCGCCGCGCGTTCTCGAGCAGCTGCGCAAGCTGCGGGTGCTCGCCGACGTCAACAGCGACCAGCAGAACAAGGGCCTGCAGGCGGCGCTCACGATCGACCGCGCCACCGCCTCGCGGCTCGGCATCACGCCCCAGGCGATCGACAACACGCTCTACGACGCGTTCGGCCAGCGGCAGGTCTCGACCATGTACACCGAACTGAACCAGTACCACGTGATCATGGAGGTGGCGCCGCAGTTCTGGCAGAACCCCGAGGGGCTGAAGTACATCAACCTGCCGGCGAGCGACGGGCGGATGGTGCCGCTGGCGGCGTTCACCCGCTACGAGCCGAACACCGCGCCGCTGCAGGTCAACCACCAGGGGCAGTTCCCCTCGGTTACGCTCTCGTTCAACCTCCCGCTCGGCGTCTCGCTGGGCACCGCGGTCGACGCGATCAAGCGCGCCGAGAACGAGATGCGCCTGCCGGCGTCGATCCGCGGCAGCTTCCAGGGGACGGCGCAGGCGTTCCAGGCGTCGCTGGCGAGCGAGCCGATCCTAATCGTGGCGGCGCTGCTCGCGGTCTACATCGTGCTCGGCGTGCTGTACGAGAGCCTGATCCACCCGGTGACGATTCTCTCGACGCTGCCGTCGGCGGGGGTCGGCGCGCTCCTCGCGCTGCTCGCGTTCCGCACCGAGCTGTCGGTGATCGCGCTGATCGGCATCATCCTGCTGATCGGGATCGTGAAGAAGAACGCGATCCTGATGATCGACTTCGCCATCGAGGCCGAGCGCCGCGAGGGGAAGACGCCGGAGCAGGCGATCTTCTCGGCGTGCCTGCTGCGCTTCCGGCCGATCACCATGACGACGATGGCGGCGCTGCTCGGCGGGCTGCCGCTCGCGATCGGCGGCGGGACCGGCTCCGAGCTGCGCCGGCCGCTCGGCATCGCGATCGTCGGCGGGCTGATCTTCTCCCAGATGCTGACGCTGTTCACCACGCCGGTGGTCTACCTCTACCTCGACCGATTCCGGCTCCGGTGGGCGCGCCTGCGCCGCTCGCTCGCGCGCGGCGCCGTGCCCGCCGTGGAGGGCGCGTGATGGCCTCTCGCGGAGTTCTCCTTGCGGCGGCGCTGCTGTCGGCGGCGTGCGCCGTCGGTCCCAACTACCGGAAGCCGGCGGTCGACACGCCGGAGAAATACAAGGAGCTGGCCGCGTCGCCGGCCGCCGCGCCGGGTGCGTGGAAGGCCGCGCAGCCGAGCGACGAGGCCGAGCGCGGCACGTGGTGGGAGGTGTTCGGCGACCCCGGCCTCGACGCGCTCGAGGCGCAGGTGGCGGTCTCCAACCAGACCATCGCCCAGGCGGAGGCGCAGTACCGCGGCGCGCGGGCGCTGGCGCGGGTGGCGCGGGCGAGCCTCTTCCCCGACATCGCGCTCGCCCCGTCGGCGACACGCTCGAGCGGCGTGGTCAAGTCGGCCACCGCGCCGACCGGCGGCGCCCAGCCGACCGTCACCACCTATTCGGTGCCGCTCGAGCTGACCTGGGAGGCGGACGTGTTCGGCGGCGTGCGGCGCAACGTCGAGGCCGGCGTGGCCGCCGCCCAGGCGAGCGCGGCGCAGCTCGCCGGCGTACGCCTCGCGATCCAGGCGGAGCTCGCGGTCGACTACTTCTCGCTCCACGGCCTCGACGCGCAGCGCCAGCTCCTCGACTCGACCGTGGCCGGCTACCAGACCGCGCTCCAGCTCACCGAGAACCGCTACAAGCAGGGGATCGTCTCCGGCGTCGACGTCGCGCAGGCGCAGACCCAGCTCGACACCACGCGCGCCCAGGCGACCGACCTGGCGATCGCCCGCGCCCAGCTCGAGCACGCGATCGCCGTGCTGGTCGGCAAGCCGCCCGCCGACTTCTCGCTCCCGGTCGAGCCGATTCGCGTCGCGCCGCCGCAGGTGCCGGCCGGTCTGCCCTCGGAGCTGCTCGAGCGCCGGCCCGACGTTGCCGCCCAGGAGCGGCTCGTCGCCGCGGCCAACGCGCAGATCGGCGTCGCGAGGGCGGCGTACTTCCCGGCCTTCACGCTGGCGGCAAGCGGCGGCTACCAGAGCACGAAGCTGTCGAGCTTCTTCTCGCTGCCGAACCGCTTCTGGTCGCTCGGCCCGGCGCTGCTCGAGACGCTGTTCGACGGCGGCCGGCGGCGGGCGCTGAGCGAGCAGGCGTGGGCGGGGTACGACGCGGCGGTGGCGGCGTACCGGCAGAGCGCGCTGACGGCGTTCGCGGACGTCGAGGACAACCTCGCGGCGCTGCGCATCCTCGCCGAGGAGGCGGGGCAGCAGGCGGAGGCGGTCGGCGCCGCCGACCGCTCGCTGGAGCTGGCCAAGAACCGCTACCAGGCAGGGATCACGACCTACCTCGAGGTGGTCACCGCGGAGACGATCGCGCTCGCCAACCAGCGCACCGAGGTGGACCTCCTCACGCGCCGGATGGCGGCGAGCGTAAACCTCGTCAAGGCGCTCGGCGGTGGCTGGCGCGACGCGGACCTGCCCGCGCGGCGGGAGGTCACGTCACGCGTCGCGCGCCCCGGGCCGGCGAGTACCCCGGCGCCGGCGAGCCCCGCCGCGTCCGGCGCTCAGCGCTAGGGCCGGCCGGCGCGCACCTGTCAACGCCCCGTCGCCGGGTTCGTCTGGAAGCAGGGGACGGTGCGCCCGGATGCGGGGGGCGGGGAGCGCGAAAGGGGGCGTCGATGAGCCGGCGATGGCGGTGGAGTTGCGGTGCGGCCGTGCTGGCGCTGCTGCCGGCGGCCGCCTTCGGCAAGGACCTCGTGGTCAAGAGCGCGTGGGCGGGCGCGCCGGTGAAGGTCGACGGCACCGCCGACCAGTGGGCCGGCCACCTCGAGCCGCTGTCGGACCTGCCGATCCTGCTCGGCGTGCAGAACGACGGCAGCTACCTCTACGTCTGCCTCAAGACCTCCGACCCGAAGGTGAAGGCGCAGATCGCGCACACCGGACTGACGATCTGGGTCAACGGCGCCGGGAAGGACTCGCGCGGCTACGGCGCGCGGTTCCCGATCGGCGGCGGCTTCCGGCGCCAGCGCGGCGGCGGCGCGGCGCCCGCGCCCACGCCGGAGGGCGGGTCGAGCCCGCCCGCTCCGGCGCTCAACGCCGACGACGTCGAGCTGATCGGCCCCACCGACGAGGACCGCTTCCGCGTCCCGCGGCTCAACGCCGACCCGGTGCGCGCCGCGCTCGGCGACGACTCCGGCGTGACCGTGATCGAGCTCGCCTTCCCGCTCAAGCCGAGCGAGGACCACCCGCTCGCGGTCGAGGCCGCGCCCGGCGCGACCGTCGCCGTCGGGTTCGAGACCGAGCGGCCGCGGCGACAGCGTCCGACGCCGGGTGCCGGCGGCGACGGTTCGGAGGGCGAGGGCCGCGGCGGTGGTGGCGGTGGCTACGGACCCGGTGGCGGCGGGTACGGCGGCGGGGGCGGGTTCGGCGGCCGCGGCGGGTTTGGCGGCGGGCGGCACGGCGGCGGCGGGCGCGGCAGCTGGGGCGAGGGCGGGGAGATGCCGAAGCCGATCAAGCTGTGGGCGCAGGTGGTGCTGGCGGCTCCGCCCGCTGCACCTCCCGCGGCCAAGTAGCGCCGTACCAGCCACGGCCGTCGCCGCCACCATCGCG
>DATIYW010000094.1:0-11046 GCA_035517415.1 Thermoanaerobaculaceae bacterium | reverse complement strand
CTCCACCCGGTGGCGCCGACCCTCGAGGTGGAGCACGCGCCGGGGCTGGGGATCGAGTGGGGGCTGATCGCGCTGTCGGTGGCGGTGGCGGTGGGCGGGATCCTGCTCGCGCGGCGGTTCTACTTCGGCCCCGAGGCGGGGCTGCGGCCGCAGCGCCTGGCCGAGAGCTTCCCCGGCCTCTACGCCGCCGTCGCCAACAAGTACTGGGTCGACGAGGCGTACGACGCGACCATCGTGAAGCCCATGACGAGGGTCGCGCACTTCTCCTGGAAGGGCATCGACACGGTCGCGATCGACGGCACGCTCAACGCGTCGGCGTTCTTCACCGAGATCACCGGCGACCTGCTCCGCTTCCTCCAGACCGGGAACGTGCGCAACTACGCGCTCTTCGTGCTCGCCGGCGCGGTCGGGGCCGCGCTCTGGCTGCTGCTCTAGGGGCCGACGATGCCGACCAACTCCCTCCTCTCCGCCATCGTCCTGACGCCGGGGGTGGTCGCCGTCCTGCTGCTGCTGACTCCGCGCGGCGCGGAGCGTGCCCAGCGCTGGATCGGCCTGCTCGCCTCGCTCCTCACGCTCGGCTTCGCGCTCGCGGCGTGGGCGAGCTTCGACCCCGCGGCGCCGGGGTTCCAGCTCGTCGAGGCGCGGCCGTGGCTGCCCAGCATCGGGATCGCGTACCGGCTCGGCCTCGACGGCATCTCGCTCCTGCTCGTGCTGCTGACGACGCTCCTCCAGCCGCTCGTGTTCATCTCGTCGTGGCACTCGATCCACGAGAAGGTGAAGGGCTACGTCGTCTCGATGCTGCTGCTCGAGACCGGTGTGCTGGGCGCGTTCCTCGCCACCGACCTGTTCCTCTTCTACGTGTTCTGGGAGCTGATGCTGGTGCCGATGTACTTCATCATCGGCGTCTGGGGCGGGCAGCGCCGGGTGTACGCCGCCGTCAAGTTCGTGCTCTTCACCCTCGCCGGCTCGCTGCTGATGCTGGTCGGCATCATCTACCTGTCCTCGCTCCAGCACGCGCAGACCGGCGTGTGGTCGTTCGACTACGCCGACATGCTCAAGGTCGCGATCCCGACCGGGCACGGGTTCTGGCACAGCCCGCAGACGCTCCTGTTCGCCGCCTTCGCGCTCGCCTTCGCGATCAAGGTGCCGGTCTTCCCGCTCCACACCTGGCTGCCCGACGCGCACACCGAGGCCCCGACCGGCGGCTCGATCGTCCTCGCCGGCGTGCTGCTCAAGCTCGGCACTTACGGCTTGCTGCGCTTCAACCGCCCGCTCTTCCCCGACGCCTGGCAGCGCGCCACGCCGCTGTTCATCGCGCTCGCCGTCATCGGCGTGATTTACGGAGCGCTGGTGGCGTGGGCGCAGAAGGACATGAAGAAGCTGGTGGCGTACTCGTCGGTGTCGCACATGGGGTTCATCGTGCTCGGCCTGTTCGCCGGCACGGTGGTGTCGACCCAGGGGGCGCTGCTGCAGATGGTCAACCACGGGCTCTCGACCGGCGCTCTGTTCATGCTCGTCGGCGTGATCTACGACCGGCGCCACACCCGCATGATCGAGGACTTCGGCGGGCTGGCGAAGGTGATGCCGCTCTACACCGGCGCCTTCCTCGTCGCGACGCTCGCCTCGATCGGCCTGCCCGGCCTGAACGGCTTCGTCGGCGAGTTCCTCATCCTCGCCGGCTCGTTCGCCGGCCACGGGCTCGCCGTCGTCCTCGCCGGGACCGGGATCGTGCTCGGCGCGATCTACATGCTCTCGCTCGTTCACCGCGTGTTCTGGACCGAACTGCGGCACGACGAGAACCGCAGCCTCGCGGACCTCGCCTGGCACGAGGCGCTCGCGTTCGCTCCCCTGGCGCTCCTCATGTTCTGGATCGGCGTACACCCGACGACGTTCCTCTCGCTGTCCGAGGCGGCGGTCCGCCGGTTGATCGGAGGCTGAGCGTGGGCGCGAGCGACCTCGCCACGATCTACCCGGAGTTGCTGCTCGTGCTCGCCGGCGCCGCCCTCGTGCTCGCCGACGCGTTCCTGCCCGCCTGGCGGCCGCGCTTCGGCGCGCTCGCCGGGCTCGCCGCCGTGCTCGCCCTGGCGCTGCGCTGGAGCGGACCGCTCCCCGGCGCGGTGTGGTCGGGCGCGCTGAGGATGGACGCGCTGAGCCGGTTCGTCGACCCCTACGTCCTCGCCGCCCTCCTCCTCGTCGCGGTGGTGGCCGAGCCCTACCTGGCGCGCACGCAGGCGCGCTTCGGCGAGTTCTACGGCCTGCTGCTGTGGGCCGCGGTCGGCGCGATGACGATGGCGAAGGCGGACAGCCTGCTGGTCGTGTTCGTCGGCCTCGAGCTGCTGTCGATCTCGCTCTACGTCCTCAACGCCTTCCACCGCGACAACGGGATCTCGCTCGAGTCGGGGTGGAAGTACCTGGTCGTCGGCGCTTTCGCCTCCGCGATCCTGCTCTTCGGCGTCGCGCTCCTGTACGGCGCGACTGGCACCTTCTCGCTCGGCGCGATCGCCGAGGCCGCCGCCCACCGCCCGCTGGCGGGCAACGTCCTGCTCCTCGCCGGGATGGCGCTCGTGCTCGCGGGCGCCGCCTTCAAGCTCGCGCTCGTGCCGTTCCACGCCTGGGCGCCGGACGTTTACCAGGGCGCGCCCACGCCCGTGACCGCGTTCCTCTCGGTCGTCCCGAAGGGGGCGATGCTGGTGGTGCTCGCGCGCGCGGTCGCGTCGGTGGCGCCGCAGGCGATCACGCCGCGCTGGCTGCCGCTGCTCGCGTTCCTGGCGGTGGCCTCGCAGACGCTCGGCAACCTCGTCGCGATCGCGCAGCGCGACGTCAAGCGCCTGCTCGCCTACTCCGGCATCGCGCACATGGGCTACGCCCTCGTCGGCGTGGTGGCGTTCGGCTTCGACGGCGTGACCGGCATCCTCGTCTACCTCGCCGCCTACACGTTCATGAACGTCGCCGCCTTCGCGGTCGTCTCCGCGTTCTCCGAGAGCGAGGAGGAGCCCCACCTGATCAACGACCTCGCCGGGCAGGGGTGGGAGCGGCCGTTCCTCTCGTTCGGCCTCGCGGTGGCGATGTTCGCGCTCGCGGGGATCCCGCCGACGGTGGGGTTTGTGGCGAAGTTCCTGGTGTTCCGCGCGGCCGTCAACCAGCATCTCGTCTGGCTCGCCGTCGTGGGCGTGCTCAACAGCCTCGTCTCAGTTTTCTTCTACGCCCGGGTGGTATACTTCCTCTACATGAAGCCGCTGCCCCGGCGAGCCCCGAACTACTCCGAACCGTGGCCCGTGAAGGTCGTCGTCGGCGCATGCGCCCTCGCCATCGTGGCGCTCGGCGTGGCGCCGGGTTGGTTGCTCTCCGCCGCCGAAGCTGCGGCCAGAACTCTGGTGAGGTGACCCATGGCGTTCAAAAGGTACATTCCGGTCGAGAGCATCTCCGAGCTGACGATCAACCGACTGTCGGTGTACCTGCGCTGCCTGCAGCAGCTCGAGCAGGAGGGCGGAACGACCATCTCCTCCCAGGAGCTCGCCGACCGCTTCCACCTCAACTCCGCCCAGATCCGCAAGGACCTCGCCTACTTCGGCGAGTTCGGCATCCGCGGCGTGGGCTACAACGTCGCCCAGCTCCGCGAGCATCTCGTCAACATCCTCGGCCTCAACGAGGAGCGTCGCGTGCTGGTGGTCGGCGCCGGCAACCTCGGCACCGCGCTGTCGCACTATTCCGGGTTCAACACCGGCGGCTTCCGCATCGTGGCGATCCTCGACTCCGACGAGCACAAGGTCGGCAAGCGCGTGCCCGGCGGGTTGACGGTCGAGAGCGTCGCAGATTTGACCCGCATTGTGAAAGAGCGGAAGGTGCACATAGGCGTCATCACCGTGCCGACCCAGTCCGCGCAGCGGGTCTACGACGAGATGGTCGAGGCGGGCGTCCAGGCGGTGCTCAACTTCGCGCCCGCCCAGCTCAAGGGCCACCCCGAGGTCAAGCTGAAGCACGTCGACCTCAAGATCAACCTCGAGCTGCTCTCGTTCTTCCTCACCCACGCGGCGCGCATGGCATCGATCCTCTAGCCGAAACGCCCCGCCGGCGACGCCGCGACCCGCGGCCTCAGCCCTTGCGAACGCGTCGGCAGCGCCCGCCGAGGTAGAGCTCGAACGCGTCCGGCCGGCCCGGAGGGGCGATCGAGAAGCGCACCTCGACGGTGTCCTCGTCGACGCGGCTGTAGGCGAGGCGGAAGCGCGGCGACGACGGAGCCGCCTCGCTCAGGAACACGACGCTCTGGCCGCCTTCGCCGAGCTGCGTTCGGTAGCGGATGACGTGTCCCTCGTTGTCGAAGTAGACCGCCGCCAGTGCGCCGTCTTCCGTCTCCGGGTAGACGACCATCAGGCCGTCGTGCACGATCGGCGCCGCGCCCCCGCCGCGCGGGTACTCCGAGTGGTCGCGCCGCACGATCACCTTCTCGCCGAGGTCGAACCGAAACGAGAACGAGCCGCTCCCCGACCCGGGGTCGCCGCCCCCCTCGCCCACCCAGTCGCCGAGGAGGAAGCGCATTGCGGCCCAGGCGTCGGCCGCGGGGGCGGGCGCATTTGCCGCGGGCGCAGCCGACTGCGCCGGCGCCGGCGTGGACGCCGCGCCCGCGCCGAGCAGCGCTACGAGGAGGAACCCCACCATGTCTTCGCCTCCGGGCGTGTACAACCCTCACCGTCGTCGCGGACCGCGCCGAGCCCCCGCCGCGGACCGTGCCGGTTCACCGCGAGGCGACCGGCGTCGGGGCGGCGGGAGTCGCCGGCGCGGAGGAGCCGCGCTGGATCAGCTCCTGCAGCCGCCGCGTGAGGCGGTCCTGCCGCCCCTGGAGCGTCGCGATCTCGGCGCGCTCCGACTCCAGCAACGCCATCTCCGCCGCCTGCGACGGCTCCGCCCCTTGCTGCTCGTCGAGCTTCCCGAGCTGCGCCTCGATCGCCTTCACCTGCGCCTCGAGGAACTGCCGGCTCGCCGGGTCGCGGGCGACCTGGAGCTGCGACTCGAGGTCCTGCTTCGCGCGGGTGAGCTCGGCGGCGAGCAGCCGCTGGTCCTGGCGCTGCCGCTGCGCGGTGAGGAGCCGGCCGACCCGCTCGCGCACCGCGGTGAAGCGCCGCCATTCGACGCCGAGCGAGCGCGCCGCGTCGTGCTCCGCGACCGACAGCTCCTGGACCCGACCGACCACGTCGCCGCCGCGCGCCTCCGCGTCGGCGAGGGCGTCCTCCATCTGCTGCAGCGCCTTGCTCCGCACCGCGAGGTAGTCGCGAACGTCGGGGGCGGTGAGGGGGACGGTCTCCGCCTGCTCGTCGGCCGCGGCCGGCGTCGGCGGCGAGGCCGGCTCCGGCGGACCCTGGCAGGCGGAAAGCAGCGCCGCCAGCGCGCCGATCAGGCACCACCTCGCGGCCGGGGGACGCACCCGGGCAGCCTAGCACCTTCCCGCCGGGTGGCAAGACCGGTTACACTGCGCGCGAGCGATGACGACGGCAAAGCGCATCGGCAAGTACGAGATCGCCGAACAGATCGGCGTGGGCGGGTTCGGCATCGTGTACAAGGCGTGGGACCCGTTCATCCAGCGCTGGGTGGCGCTCAAGACCTGCAACGCGTCCGACACCGAGGCGACCCAGCGCTTCTTCCGCGAGGCGCAGCTCGCGGGCGCCCTGCAACATCCGAACATCACCCTCATCTTCGACTTCGGGATCGAGGGCGAGACCCCGTACTTCGTCCAGGAGTTCCTCTCCGGCACCGACCTCGACGACCTGCTCTCCTCCCGCAAGATGAGCCTCGACGGGATGATCGCGATCCTCCTCCAGGTCTGCGCCGGCCTCGACTTCGCCCACTCCCGGGGCATCATCCACCGCGACATCAAGCCCGCCAACGTCCGCGTCCTCGAGGACGGGACGGTCAAGATCATGGACTTCGGCATCGCCAAGTCGCTGCAGGCGGAGTCGCACCTGACGCAGACCGGCGTCGCCCTCGGCACCGCCGGCTACCTCGCGCCGGAGCAGCTCTCCGGCAAGCCGCTCGACCCTCGCACCGACATCTTCTCGCTCGGCGTGATGACCTACGAGATGGTGACCGGGACGCGGCCGTTCGCCGGACCGAACCTGTCGAACGTGATCTACCAGATCCTCAACCAGGAACCGGTGCCGCCGGCGCAGCGCAACTCCGCGTGCCCGGAGCGCCTCGAGAAGGCGATCCTCAAGACGCTCGCGAAGGACCCGGCGGACCGCTTCGCGACCGTCGCCGACTACGGCCGCGAGCTCAAGGAGATCTTCAACACGCTGCCGCGCACGGCCAGCGGACGTCGCGCCGAGACCACGACCGCGATGGTGCGCGAGGAGCTGACCCGGCTCGCGTCCTCGCCCGGCAACAAGCTCACCGCGGCGACCCAGCTCGCCGTGCGTCCGCTCGACCACGTGCCGACCGAGGCCGCGCCGGCGCCGCCGAGCAAGCACAGGCGGCACGTGCTGCCGGTCGTCGCGGCGCTCGTCGTGGTCGTCGGGGGCGGCGCGGCCGCGTGGTGGTACCTGACGCAGTCCGACTCCGGCGCGGCGCGCGTGTCGATCGCCGTGCCGACTGCCGGCCCGCGCCCGAGCGCGGCGCCGCCCTCGCCCGCCCCGACGCTCGCCCCGACCGCGGTGCCGACGCCGGCGGCGGTCGCCGCCGAGCTGTTCGCCGACCCGCCCTCCGACGTCGACGTCGACGGACGCTCGCTCGGCAAGGTCCAGTCGGCCCGGGTGTCGCTCACCCTCGGCAAGCACACGATCCGGCAGCGCATCGCCGGCTACCGCGAGAAGGTGACCGAGGTCGACGTGACGCCCGCGACGCAGCGCATCACGCTGCGCCTGCCGCCGTACGGGATGCTGTCCGTGGTCAACGACCTCGGCGTCGCGGTCCAGGGCGCAAAGGTGACGCTCGACGGCGAGGAGCTCGGCGCGCTGCCGATCTTCGAGAAGAAGGTCGAGGCGGGCAAGCACGAGATGGTGGTCACCTGGCCGGACGGCTCGACGGCACAGGACACCGTCGTCGTCCCCGCCGGCGAGGCAGTCGCGCGGACGGTGCGGCCGGGCGCGGCGCCGGCCGCCAAGCAGTGACGCGGCGGCCCGCCGCGCAGCCGCGAAAGTCGAGTCTCAGATCGCCGCGGGAGGAGTTAGAATCCCGCCATGAGATCACGACTCCTCGCCATCGCCGGCATGCTCGTGCTCGCCGCCACCGCGTGGGCCCAAGACCCGGTCGCCGCCGCGAAGGAAGCCTACCGCAAGGGTGAGTTCCGCAAGGCGGCGAAGCTCTTCGCCACCGCGGCCGAGGCCGAGGGCGACCCGGGCAAGCGGGCGGAGATCCGCGTCAACCTCGCGTGGACCTACTTCGCGATGAAGAACCGGGCGAAGGCCGAGGAGGCGCTCACCGCGGCGCTCAAGGACTCACCGCAGCTCGACCTCGTCCCCGACTACTACACCGACGACTTCGTCGCGCTGTTCTCGCGCGTCAAGGCGAAGGCGGCCGCGCCCGCAGCCAGCCCCGGCAACACGCCGAGCACCGTGCGCAACCCCGCCGGCGCGCCGACCCTCACCCTGCTGCGCCAGCGCCTCGCCCAGGCGGCCGACAACCCGGCGGTCGAGGCGGTCCTCGCCGACCTCCACAACCTCGAGATCGCCGCCTCCCCGAGCGCGCTCCCCGACATCCTCGACGCCAAGGCGGAGGCTCTCGACCGGCTCGGACGCACCACCGAGGCGCTCGAGCTGCGCGGTCGGGTGGCGGCGCTGCGGGCGGTGGCGCAGGCGGCGCCGGGCACCTCGGCGGTCCCGCTCGAGGCGCTGCTCGAGGCGCGGCGCCTGCTCGCCACCGGCCATCCGGGGGACGCGGAGGCGTGGATGCACGGCGTCCTGACCGCGCAGCCCTCGTGCGTGCCGGCGCTCGAGGTGCTGGGCGAGGCGCTGCTCGACGGCGGCAAACTCGACGAGGCGTACAGCGCGCTCAAGACCGCATTGCTCGGCAACGAGAAGCCCGACCTGCTCCTCCTGCTCGGCGAGGTGGAGGAGCGCCGCGGGCGGCTGCCGGGCGCCCGCGACGCGTTCCGCCGGGTAGTCGAGCTCGACCCCGGCAACGACCGCGCCTGGGCCGCACTCGGACTGCTGGGCGCGAAGATGGGCGACGTCGCGGCCGCGCGGGAGGCCCTCGACAAGGCGCTCCAGGCCAACGGCACGCTGTTCGAGGCGCGGGTCGTCCGCGGCGAGATCGCGCTCGCCGACGGCCAGCCGGCGCTCGCGCTCCAGCACCTGCAGCGCGCGCTCCAGGTCAAGCCCGACGACCCGTGGGCGAGCGGCTGGGAGGGCGTCGCGCTGCTCAGCTCGGGGAACACCGCCGCCGCGGTCGAGCGGCTGCGCCCGGCGGCCGCCGCCGACCCGCGCTTCGCGCTCGCGCTGGTCGAGGCGCAGCGGCGCACCGGCAAGGTGGAGGATGCGCTTGCGACGCTCGCCGGCGCGAAGTCGGACGACCCCGTCGCGACCCTGCTGCGCGCGCGCTGCCTGCTCGACGCCGGCCGCGCCGCCGAGGCGGAGGCGGCTCTCACGGAGTTCGTCGCGGCCAACCCCGACGACGCCCGCGCCCACTACCTGCTCGGGGTTGCGCTGCACGCGCAGCGGAAGTGGAACGCCGCAGAGCGCGAGCTCTCCCGCGCCGCGTCGCTTCCCGGCGCCCCGTCGGGCGCCAAGGAGGCCCTCGCGCAGGTGGAGGCGACCGGCGCGGCGCAGCAGCTCCTCGACGCCGCGCTCACTCCGCCGGCTCCAGCTCCGCACCGGTGAGGCGCGACACCAGGTCGGCGATCACCCTCGCGGTCGCACCCCAGACGCGCTGGCCGTGGTAGTGGTAGACGGGTGAGAGCAGCTTCTCCTCGCCCACCGTCAGCTCCTGGTACTCGACGAGCTGCGGGTTCGCCAGCGTGGAGAGGGGGATCCGCACCAGCGACTCGACCTCGCCGGCCGCGGGCTTGACCTCGAGCGGGTGCGGCAGCGCCCCGACCACCGGCGAGACGACGAAGCCGGTCGGCGTCGCCACGTCGTCGAGCTGGCCGAGCACCATCACCACGCCGGGGTCGATGCCGAGCTCCTCGCCGGTCTCGCGCAGCGCGGTCGCGACCTCGTCCTCGTCGTGCTCCTCGCGCGCGCCGCCGGGGAACGACACCTGGCCGGCGTGGTAGGGCAGGTCGTCGGCGCGGCGTGTCAACAGCACCCACAGCTCGCCGGCGGCGACGTAGAGCGGGACGAGCACCGCCGCCGGCGTCAGCGCCGGATCGGGGTCGCGCCGGCGCACCGGCCGCGTGGCGAGCAGCCGCTCGACCTCCTCAAGCCACATCGCCCGCCAGCTCCGCGACCGCCGCGAGCAGCTTGCCGGCGGCCCGCGCCGGTTCGTGGCCGCCGTCCTCCCACGCCTGCCGCGCCGCCGCGCGCGCACCCCGCCGGGCGCTGCGGTCGCCACCGAGCCAGGCCATCGCCCGAACCAGGTCCGCCACCCCCGCCCGGCCGGGCGCGATGCGCAGCGCCGCCTGCTCCGGGAACTCGAGGAACTGGCCGTAACCGGCGACCGCCACCGGGGTCCCGGCGGCGAGGAAGCGCAGCACCGCCGCTGAGGTCTCGCCCGCCGTCGGGTAGCGCGGTACCAGCCCGAGGTCGGCGGCGGCGAGGATCCCGCCGAGGTCCCCGGGCGAGGCGTACCCCCAGACGAGGACGCGCTCGCCGAGGCCGGCCGCGCCGACCAGCGCGTCGAACGCCTCGCGCTCGCGGCCCTCGCCGACCACGACCAGGCGCGCCGCGACGCCGAGCTCGGCGGCGGCGGCGAGCGCCCGCAGGATCGTGTCGAGGCCCTTGGCGGCGGTGAGGAAGCCGAGGTGGACGGCGAGCAGTTCGTCGCGCTCGACGCCGAGGCGGCGGCGCCAGCTCCGCCGGTCGCCGGCGGGGAGCGCCCCGACCGCGAGCGGGACCGTCACCACCGGCAGGCCGGGGCAGGCCGCGCGCACGTCCCGCGCCGCCCGCTCGTTGTGCACGATCACCGCCGAGGCGTGACTCAGGTACACCTGGCGCGCCGGGAGCAGGAACGGGTCGAGCGGGCCCGCGTAGCCCCACTCGCGCGCCGCGGCGATCGCGGCCCCGGCCGCGCCGTGCGCCCGCTCGAGCTCACCGGCGAAACGCGGCCAGGCGCCGTCCGCCGCCGCCTCCTCGACGAGTAGGTGGTGGAGCACCGAGTCGTGCAGCACCACCATCCCGCCGGAGGTGCGCAGCCGGCGCGCGACCCACAGGTGGTAGGGGTTGTTCCCGATGTGAAGCAGCGCACAAGCACCGGCCGGTGCCGGGGCGTCCCAGCGCGCCCGCGCCACCCCCGCGAGCCACGGCGCGTCCGCCGGCGGCTCCCAGTCGGGCGGCTCGAGCACCGTCACCTCGGCCGCGGCCGAGAGGTGCGGCAGCAGCTCGGCCGCGTAGTCCGCCACGCCCGAGCGGGTCGGCGGCAGCGGCGAGCCCCAGACGAGACGTGGTCCGGGGGCCGGGGTCCGGGGTCCGGCACGGCGTCCCCGCCCGGGTCGCGCCGGGCTCGATCCCTTCTCGCGAGAGCGGGTCGGCGGCACGGCGCCCTACTCCGCGGCGAGCGCCGCCTGCGCCTGCTGCTTCAGGTACGCCTCGATGAAGCCGTCGAGGTCACCGCCGAGCACGCGGTCGGCGTCGCCGACCTCGTGACCGGTGCGCAGGTCCTTCACCATCCGGTACGGCTGCAGCACGTAGGAGCGGATCTGGTTGCCCCAGGAGATGTCCTTCTTCGGGCCCTTGATCTTGTCGAGCTCCTCCTCCTTCTTGCGCCGCTCGAGCTCGAACAGCCGCGCCTTCAACACCTTCATCGCCTGCGCGAGGTTCTTGATCTGGGAGCGCTCGTTCTGGCAGCTCACCACGATGCCGGTCGGGAAGTGGGTCAGCCGCACGGCCGAGTACGTCGTGTTGACGCCCTGGCCGCCAGGCCCCGAGGAGCAGAAGCGGTCGATGCGGATGTCCTTCTCGTCGA
>DATIYW010000093.1:0-45205 GCA_035517415.1 Thermoanaerobaculaceae bacterium | reverse complement strand
GCCTGCATCTGCATGCCCAGCCTGAAGAACGTGTTGTCGTTCACCTTGAGGATCATCTGGGCGGAGGCGATGCTGGGCGCGAGGAGTATCGCCAACGCGACGATCGCAAGGAGCCACACCGGTTGCCGCAACACCTTTCTCTTCATGAAACCCCCCTTTCGTATCCTGGGTCCTATTCTGCACCAGTTCGTCAAGGCAAGGGTAGTCTCCGGCCGCATTCGCAACGATGTCGCCAGTGATCTCTGCCCAACGGAACCCGGGGCTGGGAGCGGCTATTTCCGCCCTCAGCGGGCGGCTTCCGGCTCCCCGGGCGGCGCCGCGGCCTGAGAGTGCCGGCTGAGCGCGAGCATCGCCTTGAGCGCGGCGTGGCGGTAGAGGTCGGACAGCGACGGGTAGTTGTACAGCGTCTCGGCGATCTGCGGCGCGGTGGCGCCGGCGCGCAGGAACGCCTGGCCGATGTGGATCAGCTCGCTCGCGCTCGACCCGACGATGTGGGCGCCGAGCAGGCGCAGGCTCTGCTTGTCGAACAGGAGCTTGAGCATCCCCTCGCTGTCGCCGAGGATCTGGCCGCGCGGGTTCATGTCGTAGTTGCCGCGCCCGGCGACGTACTCGGTGCCGGCGGCCTGGAGCGACTCCTCGGTCTCGCCGATGTAGCTCACCTCCGGGATCGAGTAGATCGCGAACGGCAGCATGACGGTCTTGCCGGTCGGCCCGGGGATGCCGAACGCGTGGCGCATCGCCTGCCGCCCCTGCTCCATCGAGGTGCTGGCGAGCGCCGGGTAGCCGATCACGTCGCCGACCGCGTAGACGTTGGGGACCGCGGTCTGGTAGTTCTCGTTGACGCTCAGCAGGCCGTAGTCGTTGGCGACCAGGCCGAGCGTCTCGAGGCCGAGGCCGGCGGTGTTGCCGTCGCGGCCGACGCAGTAGAGCAGCACGTCGGCCTCGAGCGTCGTGCCCCGCTTGGTGGTGCAGCGGATCGCCGGCGCCGCCCCGGCGAGGCGCTCGAACGAGGCGTAGCGCTCGCCGTGGAGGATCTTGACGCCGAGGCGGCGCAACTCGCGCTCGAGGATCTTGACGATCTCGCGGTCGAGGTAAGGGAGGAGGCGGTCGCGCGTGTCGACCAGCGTGACCTCGATCCCGAGCGCAGCGAAGATGCTGGCGAACTCGACCCCGATCACGCCGGCGCCGAGCGCCACCATCGTGTGCGGCAGGTGCGGCAGGTGGAGGATGGTGTTGGAGTCGAACACCCGCTCGCCGTCGAACGGGACGTCGCCCGGTCGGTTCGGGCTCGAGCCGGTGGCGATCACCACGAAGTCGCCCGCCAGCGCGGTCTGCACGCCGCCGTCGCGCCCGCACACCGCCACGGTGTGCGCGTCGATGAAGCGCGCCTGGCCCTCGAACACCTCGATGCGGTAGCGCTCGAGCGACTCGTTGATGATCTCCAGCTCGCGCTGCACCACCATGCGCTCGCGATACATGAAGTCGTGGACGGTGATCTCGTCGGTGATCTCGCAGCGGATGCCGTCGAGCTTGTTGCGGGTCAGCGAGTGGACGAACAGCGCGCTCTCCCGCAGCGTCTTGGAGGGGATCGTGCCCCAGTTCACCCGCGTCCCTCCGACGACGTGCTCCCGCTCCACCACCGCCACCCGCTTGCCGGCGCGCGCCGCCTGGATCGCGGCGCGCTCGCCCGCCGGGCCGCAGCCGATCACCACCACGTCGTATTGCGGCATCGCGCTCCCCCGTGACAGCGTCCGCCCGAGGGGACCGCCGCACGCGTCGCGAGGTCGTCGCAACGATCGGTCCGTCGGGCGATGCCCCATCGTAGCAAAGACTGAGTCTTGTTTGGAGGCGCCGTGCGGCCCGCCGGGCGGCGGCCCCCCCGCTGCTGTGACCGCGGCGCTGCCGGCGCGCCGTTACAATGCGCCGATGTCGCTGCGCCGCAAGCTCGGCTGGATCGCCGTCCTCTACTTCGCCGAGGGGCTGCCGTTCGGTGTGGCGTACGACCTCTGGCCGGTTTACTTCCGGCGCCACGGCGTCTCGCTCAAGCAGATCGGCCTGCTCAGCCTGCTCTCGCTGCCGTGGACGTGGAAGCTGCTGTGGGCGCCGCTGGTCGACCGCTTCGGCGCGCGCCAGCACTGGATCACCGCCGCGCTCGCGGCGCTCGGCGCGGCGACGCTGGCGATCGTCCCGCTCGACGCCGCCCACCCGTCGTGGGCGATGTGGGCGGTGCTGCTGCTGTTCACCACCGCCTCTGCGACCCAGGACATCGCGGTCGACGCCTACACCGTCGACATCGTCACGCCGGAGACGCGCGGGCCGATCAACGGCATGCGCGTCTCGGCGGCGCGCGTGGCGTTCGTGTTCGGCGGCGGCGTCTCGCTCGCGGTCGCCGGGCTGGTCGGCTGGAACGCGCTGTGGATCGTGCTCGGGGTCGCCTTCTTCGCCCTCGCGCCGGTGGCGTTCGCGAGCCCGCGCGTCCACCTCGACGCCGCCCAGCGGCGCAACCCGATCGGCCCGATCCTGCGCTGGCTGCTGCGCTGGGAGATGGTGCCGGTGCTGCTGTTCGTGCCGCTGTACAAGCTCGGCGACTCGACGCTCGGGCGGATGGTCAAGCCGTTCTGGGTCGACCGCGGCTACTCCGACGCCGAGATCGGCCTCGTCTCGGTCACCGGCGGCGTCGCCCTGACCATCGTCGGCGCGCTGGTCGGCGGCTGGTTCGTCAAGCGCCATGGGATCTTCCGCGCGCTGCTCTGGCTCGGGATCGCGCAGTCCGCCGTCAACCTCGGCTACGTCGCGGTCGCCGCCCTGCCGCTGCCGCGCGAGGCGATCTACGTCGCCTCGCTGCTCGAGTCGTTCGGGCAGGGGCTCGGCACCGCGGCGTTCATCTCGTTCCTCACCGACCAGTGCGACAAGGAGCACGCCGCGACGCAGTACGCGCTGCTCTCCGCGCTGTTCGCGCTGACGCGCGACGTCGCCGGGGCGTTCACCGGCATCGGCGTCGAGCGCCTCGGCTACACGGTGTACTTCGCGGCGACGATCGCGATCGCGGTGCCCGGCCTGGCGCTCCTCCCCCTGGTCAAGCGCCGCATCCGCGAGGGCGCGCCGCTCGCGGCCACGGCCGACGCCGCCTGACCGGGGCGGCCGCTTGCCGCCGGCTGAATCCTCGGCCCGCTCGCGAGCGTAGAATCGCGGACTGCGTGCGGGTGTGCCGCCGCGCGCCACGGGAGGAACCCCAGATGAAGGTGCCGATTCTGACGCTCGCCGCGGTGCTGCTCGCCGGCGCCGCGGCCGCGGGGGGCGTGTTCCCCTATCAGCACCAGGTGCAGCGGCTCGACAACGGGCTCAGCGTGATCCTCATCCCGCTGCCGAGCCCGGGCCTGGTCGCGTACTACTCGGTGGTGCGGACCGGCAGCCGCGACGAGGTGGAGCCGGGCCACAGCGGCTTTGCCCACTTCTTCGAGCACATGATGTTCCGCGGCACCGAGAAGGTCCCCGGCGCGGTCTACGACCAGATGATGACGGCGATGGGCGCCGACGCCAACGCCTACACCACCGACGACTACACGTGCTTCCACCTCAACGTCGCGACCGCCGACCTGCCCAAGGTGATCGAGCTCGAGGCGGACCGCTTCCAGAACCTGTCGTACTCCGAGGCGGACTTCCAGACCGAGTCGGGCGCGGTCTACGGCGAGTACCGCAAGGGGCGCACCAGTCCGTTCGAGGTGCTGTTCGAGGCGCTCCAGGACAAGGCGTTCGACGTCCACACCTACAAGCACACCGTGATCGGCTTCGAGAAGGACGTGGCGGCGATGCCGACCATGTACGAGTACTCGAAGTCGTTCTTCAAGCGCTTCTACCGCCCCGAGAACGTGGTCGTCATGGTCGCCGGCGACTTCGACCAGGCGCGGACGATGGAGCTGATCAAGCAGCAGTACGGCGGCTGGAAGCCGGGCTACGTCGCGCCCGCGGTGGAGCAGGAGCCGGAGCAGAAGGCGGAGCGCCGCGTCGACATCGCCTACGACGGGCGCACCCTGCCGATCCTCGCCGTGGCGTGGAAGGGCGTGCGCTTCGACCCCGCCGCCAAGGACACCGCGGCCGGGATGCTGCTCGCCGAGCTCGCGTTCGGCGAGACCAGCGACGCCTACCGCCAGCTCGTCCTCGAGCAGCGCAGCGCGCAGCGGCTGATGGCCGACTTCGGCTTCAACCGCGACCCCAACCTCTGGGCGGTGATCGCGATGGTGGCGAAGGAGCAGGAGATCCCGGCGGTCCAGGCGGCGATCGGCGCGGCGGTCGCGCGCTTCCAGGCGGCGCCGCCCGACCCGGCCAAGCTCGACGCGCTCAAGCGGCGCGTGCGCTACTCCTTCCTGATGGCGATGGACACGCCGAACAACACCGCCGGGCACCTCGCCCGCTACGTGGCGCTGACCGGCGGGATCGAGGCGGTGGACCGGCTGTTCGCCACCGTCGACGCGATCCAGCCGCAGGACGTCCAGGCCGCCGCGAAGCGCCTGCTCACGCCGGAGCGGCGGACGGTCGCGGTGCTCAGGGGGGTGGCGCGATGAGCGCGGGTAAGGTGGTGGGAGGCGCAATGTCGGCCAAGGCGAGGCCGTCGGCGACGGCGGCGGGAGCGATGATGATGGCGATGTTCCTGGCAAGCGCGGGCGACGCCCGGGCGCAGGGCGAGGCGGCGAAGCCGACGCAGCTGCCGAACGCGCCGGTGCTGCTGCCGGTGGCGGCCGACCCGACCGTCTCGTTCCGCATCGCCTTCACCGTCGGCGCGCAGGACGACCCGGCCGGCAAGGAGGGCCTCGCCTACCTGACCGGGGCGCTGATGGCGGAGGGCGCCACCGCCAAGCACACCTACCCGGAGATCCTCGACCTCCTCTACCCGATGGCGGCGGAGTACGACGTGCGCGTCGACAAGGAGGTCACGACCTTCTCCGGCCGCGTCCACAAGGACAACCTCGACGCGTACACCACGCTCCTGCTCGAGGCGGTGATGCAGCCCGCGTTCGCGGAGACCGACTTCGCGCGCGTCAAGCAGCGCACCGTCGACTTCATCGAGAAGACCCTGCGCTACGCCTCGGACGAGGAGCTCGGCAAGGCGGCGCTCTACAACACCGTGTTCGCGGGGACGCCTTACGGCCACCTCAACGTCGGCACCGTGGCAGGGCTGAAGGCGATCACCCTCGAGGACGTGAAGGCGTTCTACCGCTCCCACTTCACCCGTGACGCGGCGGTGCTCGCCCTCGGCGGCGGGTACGACGCGGCGCTGGTCGGGCGGATGCAGCGCGCGCTCGCGCAGCTCCCCGCCGGGCAGCCGGCGCCGGTCGCGGCGCCGCAGGTCAAGGCGATCGCCGGCCGCCAGGTCGTGCTGGTCGCCAAGCCCGGCCCCGCCACCGCGATCAGCTTCGGCTTGCCGATCGCCGTGCGGCGCGGCAGCCGCGACTTCTACGCCCTCTGGATCGCGAACTCGTGGCTCGGCGAGCACCGCAACTCCGCCTCGCATCTCTACCAGGTGATCCGCGAGGCGCGCGGGATGAACTACGGCGACTACTCCTACATCGAGGTCTTCCCCGAGGGCGGGCGCCGCGAGTTCCCGCCGACCGGCGTGTCGCGCCGGCAGCAGCTGTTCGAGGTGTGGGTCCGGCCGGTGCCGAACGCCCAGGCGCACTTCGCGCTGCGGGCGGCGGTGCGCGAGGTCGAGAAGCTCGCCGCCGACGGGCTGAGCGAGGAGCAGTTCAAGCTCACCCGCGACTTCGTCGTCAAGTACTCGCTCCACTTCGCGGAGACCACGTTCGACCGCCTCGGCTACGCCCTCGACGACCGCTTCTACGGCGTCGCCGCGCCCGGCGACCTGGCGAACTTCCGCGAGATCGTGCCGACCGTGACCCGCGACGAGGTCAACGCGGCGGTGCGCAAGTACATCAAGCCCGAGGCGATGGTGATCGCGGTGGTGAGCGAGGACGCCGACAAGCTCGCCGCGGCGCTCGCCGCCGACACGCCGAGCCCGATCACCTACTCGACACCGAAGCCGCCGCAGCTGCTCGAGGAGGACAAGACGATCGCGGCCTACCCGCTGCACGTCTCGGCGGGGTCGGTCCACGTCGTGCCGGTCGACCAGATGTTCGCGAAGTGATCGATGCGGGCGAGCCGTAACACCCGCGTCGACGGCGCGTGCGGCAGTCGGCGCGACATGACGGCGCTGGCCGCCCCGCGCGCCCCGAAGGAGGGACCATGCAACGCCTGTTCTTGACGATCATTGCCGCCCTTGCCACGTCCGCCGCCGTCGCGGCGCCTCCGCCCCCGACGCCCACCCCGGCGCCGGCGCGCGACCACGCCGCCTACCAGCCGCGCCACCGCGACCCGGTGCTGACCGAGATGGAGGCGCACGACAAGGAGGTCGCCAAGCAGCAGGACGAGGCGACCGCGGCGGTGCGGGATCGGCAGCGGGCCGCCCGCGAGGCCGCCGAGAAGGACGAGAAGGTGCTGCGCTTCGACCTCTCCGGCGTGGCGCGGCCGGCGGGCCCGGCGGCGTTCAAGTCCGCGTTCCACTTCCCGCCGGTGGCGCAGTACCTGACCGGGACCTGCTGGAGCTTCTCGACCACCTCGTTCTACGAGTCGGAGATCTACCGGCTGCACGGCGCCCGGGTCAAGCTCTCCGAGATCTACACCGTGTACTGGGAGTACGTCGAGAAGATGCGGCGCTTCGTGCGCGAGCGCGGCGACTCGCTGATCGACGAGGGCTCGGAGGGGAACGCCTTCCAGCACATCTGGCCGGTCTACGGCATCGTCCCCGAGGAAGCCTACCCGGGGGTGCTGGCGAAGGACGGCCGGCACGACCACTCGCGGCTGATCGCCCAGCTCAAGGACCTCGCCGAGTGGGCGCGCTCGCACGACGTGTGGGACGAGGAGCTGGTGCTCGGGATGGCGCGGACGATCCTCGACCGCGAGCTGGGGCGGCCGCCGCAGCGCTTCGAGTACCAGGGCAAGGAGTACACGCCGCAGCAGTTCTTCGCCGAGGTGGTGCGGCTCAAGCTCGACGACTACGTCGAGGTGATGTCGACGCTCGCGGTGCCGTTCTACACCCAGGGCGAGTACAAGGTGCCGGACAACTGGTGGCACGACGCGAGCTACTACAACGTCCCGCTCGACGAGTGGTACGCCGCGATCAAGCGCGCCGCGCAGGCCGGCTACACGCTGGCGATCGGCGGCGACGTGTCCGAGCCGGGCTACAACGGCTTCGAGAACGTCGCCGTGGTGCCGAGCTTCGACATCCCGCAGGAGTACATCGACCAGGACGCGCGCGAGCTGCGCTTCTACGATCACGCGACCGAGGACGACCACGGCATCCACCTCGTCGGCTACACCAGCGTCGGCGGGCGCGATTGGTTCCTGATCAAGGACTCGGCGCGCTCCTCACGCTGGGGCAAGTTCGAGGGGTACTACTTCTACCGCGACGACTACGTGCGCCTGAAGATGCTCACCTTCACCGCGCCTCGGGAGGCGGTCGCCGACCTGCTCGCGAAGTTCCCGAAGAAGGCGAGCTAGAATCCGGCTCGCCCCGCGGCAGCCCCGCGGGTGCCTGGGGGACACGTGGCAAAGGGTCTGATCGGCTCGTCCGACCGGCACGGCGCCGGGCGCTGGGTGCTGCTCCTGCTCGCGGTCGCCGTCCTCGGGTTCCTGGCGTGGGGTGCGCTGCGGCTGGGACCCGCGCCGGAGATCGCGATCGACACCGACCACCCCGCGGTCGGCGCCGCGACCAAGGTGGTGGCACGGTTCAATGAGCCGTGGGGCGGCCTCGGCGCCGTCACCCTCGAGCTCGTGCAGGGCGACCGGTCGGTCGTGCTCGGCACCCGGAAGTTCGCCCGGGCCGGCGCGTTCAACCCGCTGCGTGGCAGCTTCACCGCCTCGACCACGATCGAGGCGACGGTCGGGAAGACCGCCCAGGACTGGCTCAAGGAGGGCGAGGTCGTGCTCCGCGCCAGCGCAGAGAGGCTGCACGGCCCGCTGCGCTCGGCGGCGCCGGCGGCGGTCGAGCGAAAGCTGGCGGCGCGCTTCCGGCCGCCCCAGCTCCAGCTCGAGTCGAAGCAGCACTACCTGCGGCAGGGCGGCGCCGGGGCGGTGGTGTTCCACGTCGGCGAGAGCGCCGCGCGCTCCGGCGTGCGCGCCGGGACCGCGGTGTCGCTCTCCTACCCGCTCCCGGGCGGCGCGCCGGGAACCAGGTTCGCGCTGTTCGCGGTCCCCTGGCAGCTCGACGACCCCAACCAGATCCGCCTGTTCGCCGAGGACGACGCCGGCAACCGCGCCGAGCTGCCGTTCGTCGACCTGTTCAAGAAGGCGCCGCCGCGCCACGACACGATCGTGCTCACCGACGCGTTCCTGCAGAAGGTTGTGCCCGAGATCGCCTCCAACACGGCGGGGTTCGAGGCCACCGGCAGCACCCTCGACCAGTACCTGCGGATCAACGGCGAGCAGCGCCGCGCCACCCTCGCGCGCATCGCCGAGCTGACCCGGACGACGGCCGAGAGGTTCCTCTGGCAGGGACCGTTCCTGCAGATGCCGAGCACGCAGCGGCGGGCGTCGTTCGCGGAGGAGCGCGCCTACACCTACGAGGGCAAGGTCGTGGACCACCAGACCCACCTCGGGCTCGACCTCGCCTCCACGACCCACGCCCCGGTGCCGGCGGCGAACTCCGGCAAGGTGATCTTCGCCGGCTGGCTCGTGATCTACGGCAACGCCGTGATCCTCGACCACGGCTACGGTCTCGCCAGCCTCTACGGCCACCTCTCGTCGATCGCCGTCAAGCCGGGCGACGCCGTCACCAAGGGGCAGATCATCGCCACCAGCGGCTCGACCGGCCTCGCCGGCGGTGACCACCTCCACCTCGAGATCTTCCTCCAGGGGATGTCGGTCGATCCGGTGGAGTGGCTCGACGCGCACTGGATCCACGACAACATCGGCACCAAGATCCCGCTTCCTTAGCAGGCACCGCCGATAACGGACCATCTGCGGCGTCAGGCTGCGGCGGTTCGGATCCTCATGGTGCCTCCGGCTATGATCCGGTCCGGCCGCCTCGCCTTCCTTGCATCTGGCCCATTCTCGGCGGCGCTGAACGCATGCTCCCATGACCCTGCTTGGATCTTGTTTCTGCGGGCCACGGGCCACGGACCCCGGGTTGCGAGGTACCGCCGCAGCGACGTAGACTCGTTTCGATGACAGACGAGCTGAGTCTGCAGGATCGCTACGCGCCGACGACGCGCTGCTTCGGGTGCGGGCCGGCGAACCCGGGCGGCCTGCGCATCAAGAGCTTCGCGCGCGGCCACGAGGTGGTGTGCGAGTGGACGCCGACGCGCCTGCACGAGGCGTTCGACGGCGTCCTCAACGGCGGCATCATCGGCACGCTCTTCGACTGCCACTGCAACTGGACCGCAGCCCACCACCTGATGCTCGCGGCGGGCCTCGACGCGCCGCCGTGCACGGTCACCGCCGAGTACCGGGTCGTGCTCAAGCGGCCGACCCCGTCGACCGGACCGGTGCGGCTGCGCGCCCGGGTGGTGGAGTCCGGCGCCGACCGTGCGGTGGTCGAGGGCGAGATGGAGGCCGGGGGCAAGCTCACGGCGACGTGCCGCGGGACGTTCGTCGCGGTGCAGGAGGGCCACCCGGCGTTCCACCGCTGGTGAGCCGCGCCGGCGAGTGAGGTCCGGCTACGTCGCCGGCTCGTCCAGGGCGTCGCGGATCTCGCGCGCGAGCGTCTCCATCCCGAACGGCTTCTGCAGGAACCGGACGGCCCGCTCGCTCACCCAGCGCCGCAGCGTGTCGTCCTCGGCGTAGCCCGACATCACGATCACCCGGAGGCCCGGCCACCGCCGCCACAGGCGGTTGGCGAGCTCGCCGCCGTGCATCCCGGGGAGCAGCAGGTCGGTGAGCAGGACCTCGAACGGGGCGCCGTCGACGAGCGCGGCGGCGTCCTCTCCGCTCGCGACCGCGACGACCGCGTAGCCGAGCAGCCGGAGGATCTCGGCGACGACCTGGCGCGCCTCGCCCTCGTCCTCGACCAGCAGGACGCGCTCGCCGTTGGCGGCGCGCGCCGCGACGGCGGCCGGTGCATCCGGTGCGATGGCCGCGTGTGCCCCGGAGCCGTGGCGCGGCAGGATGACGCGGAACGTGGTTCCGGCGCCGACGCGGCTGGTCACCTCGATGCGGCCGTGATGCTGCGAGACGATGCCGTGGACGACGGCGAGGCCCAGGCCGACGCCCTTGTCGCTGCCCTTGGTGGTGAAGAACGGCTCGAAGATGCGCGCCCGGATCTCCTCGGGGATCCCGCTCCCGGTGTCCTCGACCTCGAGCGCGACCTCATCCTCGCTCCGGCGGGAGGTGCGGATCGCGAGCACGCCGCCGCGCGGCATCGCGTCGGCCGCGTTGACCGCCAGGTTGACGAGCACCTGCTCGAGCTGGCCGCGGTCGGCGTCCACCGGCAGCGGCTCCGCGGCGGGCGCGAGGTCGATGCGGATGTTCTCGGGGAGCAGGCGCCGCAGCAACGCGCTGGTGTCGCGCACCACGGCGTTGACGTCGAGGCGCTCCAGCCTCGCCACCTCGCGGCGCGCGAACAGCAGGAGCTGGCGGGTGAGCGCGGCGCCGCGCTTGACGTCGGCCTCGAGCTCGTCGAGGCCTCGGGCAGAGAGCTTGGAACCGTCGCCCGAGCTGGCGCGAAGCAACTCCACGGTGCCGAGCAGCGCCTGGAGGAGGTTGTTGAAGTCGTGCGCGACGCCGCCGGCGAGCTGGCCGATCGCGTGCATCTTCTGTGACTCGCGCAGCGCCTCCTCAGCGCGGCGGGCATCGGTGGTGTCGCTGGCGAAGATCGCGACCCGCGACACCGCGCCACTGGCGTCGAAGAGCGGGTAGAACCGGCTGTCGAACCAGCGGCCCTGGCGCTGGTCCTCGAAACGCACCGGTTTGCCGGTGCGGACCACCTCCTCGGCGTAGGCCCGTCTGACGGCTCCCACCGCGGGCTCGAACTGGGCGAAGAAGTCGGCCCCGGCCAGCGCCTCCGGCGTCGTGCCGAGGCTCTCGGCGACCTCGGCGTTGACCGCCAGCACCTTGCCGCCGACGTCGATCAGGATGGCGTTGTCGCTGGTGGCGTTGATCAGCGCGCGGGCGAACTGCTCGCTCTCGCGGAGCGCCTCCTCGGCGCGCTTCCGCTCGATCGCCTGGGCGACCTGCGTCGAGACGTAGGTGAGGATCTCCTCCTCCGCCTCGCCGTAGCGCACCGCACCCGAGTAGCTCTGCACCGCGAGCACGCCGATGACGCGGTCCTGGGCCTTGAGCGGGACGCCGAGCCAGTCGAGCGACGGGGCGCCGAGGGGCTCGATCTCGCCGCGCGCCTCGAGGTCGGCGAGCACCTCGGGCGTGGCGAGCAGAGGCCGGCCGGTGCGGAAGACGTAGCTGGTCATGCCCGGCCCCGGCGGGAACGGTTCGGGGGGCGGATCGACCTCGTCGACGAAGTAGGGGAACCGGAGCTCGTTCCGACTCGGATCGTAGAGGGAGATGTAGAAGTTGCACGCCTCCATGAAGCGTCCGATGATGGCGTGGATCGAGCGGTACAGGGCGTCGAGCGAGCCGGCCGTCTGCGCCGCCTCGGAGATCTGGTAGAGCGCGGTCTGGACCTCGCGGAGGCGCCGCTCCTCCGTCACGTCTGTGAGGGTGGCGACCAGCGCCGGCGTGCCTCCGAGCGAGGTCATCCCCGAGGTGAGGCTGAACCAGCGGGTCGCGCCGCCCTTCACCAGGCCCTTGACCTCGTACTGGGTCGGCACGTCCTGCGCGCCCGCGAGCCGGGCCGCGGAGCGCTCGCGGACCAGCTCCCGGGAATCGGGGTGGACCAGGTCGAGGAACCTCGTCGTGGCGAGCTCGGCGGCGGTGTAGCCGGTGAGCCGCTCGGCGGCGGGGTTGGCGTAGGTGTAGACGCCGTCCTGGACGATCAGGATGCCGACGCCGGTGGTCTCGGTGAGGGTGCGGAAGAGCAGCTCGCGCTCGCGGATCGCCGCCTCCGCCCGCCGCCTCTCGGTGATGTCGCGGGCGAAGCCGCAGACGTGCTCGCGCGCGCCGAGCTTGACGTAGGTGGCGACGATCTCGACCGGGAAGGTGCTGCCGTCCCTGCGGCGATGCACCGTTTCGAGGCGGATCGTCTTCTCTGCCTTCGCCTGCCTCCAGATCTCCTCGAGCCGGCCCCCGCCGGCGCGCGGGCTCACGTCGAAGATCCGCATCCGCAGGAGCTCCTCGCGGGTGTAGCCGAGCGAGCTGCAGGCGGCGTCGTTGACGTAGACGAAGCGGCCGTCCGCGTTGTGCCAGAACGCGGCGTCGGAGGCGAGGTCGACGGAGCGCTTGAGCAGCTCGAGGTCCTCCTGGGCGCGCTTGCGCTCGGTGATGTCGAGGATCGTCGTCACGCGGAGCGTCTGACCCGCGGAGGGCATCGAGCCGGCGTGGACCTCCGCCGGGAACGTCGAGCCATCGACGCGCCTCGCCAGATGCTCGTAGCTCTCGTTCGAGTCGGACCGCAGCCGCGAGGCGACCAGCTCGCGGGCCTCGGTAGCGACGAAATCGAGCGCCTGGCGGCCGATCAGGTCCTGCGGCCGGCACCCCATCATCTCGGCGAGACGCCGGTTGGCGTCGACGATCCGCCCCTGGTGGGTGATGGCGATCCCCTCGAACGCGGCCTCGGAGAGCCGCCGGAAGCGCTCCTCGCTCTCGCGCAGCGCCGCCTCGGCGAGCTTGCGGTCGGAGATGTCCTCGACCGTGCCCTCGTAGTAGAGCGGCGCCCCCGCGGCGTCGCGGATCACCCGCGCGCTCTCGCGCAGGTGGAGCGTCGAGCCGTCGCGGCGGCGCCAGGTCGCCTCGAGCCCGGTGATCACGCCCTCGCGCTCGAGGCGCTCGCGGAAGGCGGAGCGCGGATACTCGGAGTCGGTCTCCTGCTCGAGGTTGCGGACCGCGAGCTCGGCGAACGAGGCGTAGCCGAGCATGCGCACGATCGCCGGATTGGCGAGCAGCACCCGCCCGTCCGGCGTGGTGCGGTAGAAGCCGATCACGGCGTTCTCGAAGATCTCGCGGAAGTGCTCCTCGGACTCGCGCAGCGCGGCCTCGACCGCGACCCGCGCCGTGATGTCGCGGGCGGACGTGTGCATGTACGTCACGCCGCCGACGACCAGTCGGCGGTTGCTGAACTCGACGTCGACCTTGGACGCGTCCTTGCGGAGGACCCTGGCCTCGGTGACGATCGCGTCGCCGGCGAGGATTCGGGCGTGAAACTCCTCGTAGGCGCGGCGGTCGATCCCCTCGTGCAGGTCGGGAATCCGCATCGCGAGGAGCTCCTCGCGCGAGTAGCCAGTCAGCTCGCACGCCGCGGCATTGACGGCGGTGAAGCGCGAGCCGACGTCGCTGATGAAGATGGCGTCGCGGGAGCCCTCGAAGATCGCCTCCTGCCAGGCGAGCGCCTGCCTGAGCTGGCGCTCGGTCTCGTGGCGCCGCGTCACGTCGCGCGCCACGACGATGACCTGGTCCGTCCCGACCGGGACCAGCACGGCCTCGAAGACCTTCTCGCCGGTTGGAACCGCGAGCGGGTACTCGACCTCGACCCGGGCACGATCGCGGATCGCGGTCTCGACCGCCGCTTGGAGGAGGTCGCCGACCGCGGGCGGGAGTACGTCGCGAAGGGGGCGGTCGAGGAAGTGCTGCGGCGGGAGGTAGAGGTCCTCCGGCCGACCGGCATGGCAGTCGAGAATCGTGCCGTCCCGTCGGACCCGGAAGTAGAGGTCCGGGAGGGCCTGGAAGACGGCGCCGAGTTCGGCGCCGGAGGCGCGTGACGAGGCACGCTGCTCCCCTCCGCGTCGCTCGCGCCGCTCACCCTCGCGTCGCCGTGTCACTGGTGTAAGTGTAGCGCAGCGAATGGGAAGTCAGAGGCCTCCGGAGTCTCCGGCACGATCGACGCGGATCGGGAGGGAGGCGAGAGGGCCGAGCGCGGGGACGTCGGCGGCGGCGTTCGCCGCCTGGCGCCGAGCGCCGCGCGGAAGAGGGCCGCGGTCGGCACCGTTCGAGCAAATGCGCGCCGGTTACGCTCTCGTCATGCCGGGCATAGGGAGATCCAGACGTGAAAGCACTCGGCGTCTTTCCCGCTTCCCGCGAGGTTCGCCTCGTCGATCACCCCGAGCCGACGCTGGCCTCCCCGACGCAGGTCAAGCTGCGCATGCTCGAGGTCGGGATTTGCGGCACCGACCGCGAGATCGTCTCGTTCCAGTACGGCACGCCGCCGCCGGGTTCGGATTACCTGGTGCTGGGCCACGAGTCGCTCGGAGAGGTGGTCGAGGTGGGCGCGGGGGTGGACCGCGTCCGGCCGGGCGATCTCGTCGTCCCGATGGTGCGGCGGCCGTGCAACCGCCCGGAGTGTCTCGCATGCCGGAGCGATCGGCAGGACTTCTGCTACACGGGCGAGTTCACGGAGCGCGGGATCAACGGGGCCCATGGGTTCATGACCGAGCTGGTGGTCGACGATCAGAAGTACATGAACCTGGTGCCGTCCGCGCTCCGCGAGGTCGGCGTCCTCACCGAACCGCTGACCATCGCCGAGAAGGCGATCGCGCAGGTCTGGGAGGTGCAACGGCGCTTGCCGTGGGTGGCGACGAAGGCGGCGGGTGGCGGCGCACGGCGCCGTGGGAACGCGGTCGTGCTCGGCGCGGGTCCGGTCGGATTGCTCGGGGCGATGGCGCTGTCCGTCGCGGGGTTCGCGACGACGGTCTACTCGCGCGCCTCCGGCGCCCACGACAAGGCGGGACTGGTCGCGTCGTTCGGCGGCCGATACGTCGCCGCGGAGCAGCACTCGATCGACGACCTCGCCGCCCTGGTGGGGAACATCGATCTGGTGTACGAGGCGACCGGGGCATCGCGGGTCGCGTTCGAGATGCTCCGTGCGCTCGGGACCAACGGCGTCTTCGTCTTCACCGGCGTGCCGGGGCGCAAGGGGCCGATCGAGGTGGACACCGACCGGTTGATGCGCGACCTCGTGCTCGAGAATCAGCTCGTGTTCGGGACAGTCAACGCCGACCGTGCGGCGTTCGCGTCGGCGATCGCCGATCTCGGGGTGTTCCAGGAACGCTGGCCGGTCGCCCTCGGCGCGCTGATCACCGCGCGCCAGCCGCTCTCGCGCAGTGCCGACGCCCTCCTCGGCAAGGCGGCCGGGATCAAGAACGTGATTACCATCGGGTGAGCGACGGCTGTGGCGGTGTGCGGTGCGGGCGGCGGCGATCGCAGGGTCGCGCATGCCCCGCCGCGACGGATCGGGGGTCGAGCATGCGAAGAGAGTGGATCGACGTTTCGATGCCGGTGCGCGACGGCATGGCGCACTGGCCCGGCGACCCGGTTCCCCGGGTCGAGCGCATCGCCGAGCTCGCCGCGGGCGACCCCGCCACCGTCTCGCAGATCGCGTTCTCCGCCCACACCGGCACCCACGTCGACGCCCCGCTCCACTTCATCGCCGGCGGGCGAGCGCTCGACGAGATGCCGCTCGACGCGATGATCGGGCCGGCGCGCGTGATCGCGGCTCGCGACCGGACAGCGGTCGGCGCCGAGGAGTTGCGCCGCCACGCGATCCGCCGCGGCGAGCGCGTGCTGCTGCGGACGCGCAACTCGGATCGCGCGACGGGGCACGACCGCTTCACCGAGGAGTTCGTCGCCCTCGCCCCCGACGGCGCGCGTTTCCTGGCAGGGCGGGGCGTGCGCGTGGTGGGGATCGACGCGCTCTCGATCGACCGCTACGCCGACCGCTCGTTCGGCTCCCACCTCGCGCTGCTCGGGGCGGGGATCTGGATCATCGAGGGACTCGACCTCTCCGGCGTCGCGCCGGGCCGCTACGAGCTGGTGTGCCTGCCGCTGCGGATCGCCGGCGGCGAGGCGGCGCCGGCCCGCGCCGCCCTCTTCCCGGTGCGCACCTCGCGCGCGACGCGCGCGCGCGGCCCGCGGCGGCCGGTCCGCGGAGCGGCGCGATGACCGACCCCACGTCCGCAATAAAACCCTGCGCCGAGAGCCGGCGCCTCGAGGAGGCCGCGCAGCGGCTCCGCAACTGGAAGCGCTGGGGGCCCTACCTCGCGGCGCGGCAGTGGGGCACGGTGCGGGAGGACTACTCGGACGGGAGCCAGACCTGGGACTACTTCCCCCACGACCACGCGCGCAGTCGGGCGTACCGCTGGGGCGAGGACGGCCTGCTCGGGATCTGCGACCGCGAGTGCCGGCTCTGCCTCGCGCTCGCGCTGTGGAACGGGCGCGACCCGTTCCTCAAGGAGCGCCTCTTCGGCCTCGCCGGTCCCGAGGGCAACCACGGCGAGGACGTCAAGGAGCGTTACTTCTTCCTCGACTCCACGCCCACCCACTCGTACCTCAAGGCGCTCTACAAGTACCCTCAGGCCGAGTTCCCCTACGCTGCGCTGCTCGCGGAGAACCGGCGGCGCGGCCGCGACGAGCCGGAGTACGAGCTCGACGACACCGGCGTGTTCGACGGTGGCCGCTACTTCGACGTTCTCGTCGAGTACGCCAAGGCGGGGCCGGACGACGTCCTGGCGCGGATCACGGTGACCAACCGCGGGCCCGATGCGGCGAGCCTCGACGTGCTGCCGACGCTCTGGTTCCGCAACACCTGGAGCTGGGGGCGCGGCGGCGCCGAGTACCCGCCGCGGCCGGCGATCGAGGCGTCGGGCCCGCTTGACCTGGCGGCGGAGCACGCCTCGCTCGGCCGCCTCGGGCTCGCGCTCGGCCGCGCTCCAGGCGGCGAGACGCCCGAGCTGCTGTTCACCGACAACGAGACGAACGCGGAGCGGCTGTTCGCCAGCCCCAACCCGGGGCCGTTCGTCAAGGATGCGTTCCATGAGTATGTCGTCGCCGGCCGTGCCGAGGCGGTCAACCCGGCGCGGCGCGGGACCAAGGCGGCCGCTCGCTACCGCCTCCGCCTCGCGCCCGGCGGCGAGGCGACGCTGCGCCTCCGGCTGGCCCCGGTCGCGGAGATGCCGGCCGACCCGCTCGGCGCCGGGTTCGACGCGACCTTCGCGGCGCGGACCCGCGAGGCGGACGAGTTCTACGCCGGCCCGATTCCCGCCGAGCTCGCGGAGACGGAGCGGGCGGTGGCGCGCCAGGCCTACGCCGGCCTCCTGTGGTCGAAGCAGTTCTACAACTTCGTCGTCAAGGAGTGGCTCGAGGGCGACCCGGCGCAGCCGGCCCCGCCGCCCGAGCGGCGCGCTGGGCGCAACTCCGACTGGCCGTACTTCCACGCCCGCGACGTGCTGTCGATGCCCGACACCTGGGAGTACCCGTGGTTCGCGGCGTGGGACCTGGCGTTCCACACCCTGCCGCTGGCGCGCGTCGACCCCGCCTTCGCCAAGGGCCAGCTGGTGCTGCTGCTGCGCGAGTGGTACATGCACCCCAACGGCCAGCTTCCCGCCTACGAGTGGGCGTTCGACGACGTCAACCCGCCGGTCCATGCCTGGGCCGCCTGGCGCGTGTACAAGATGACCGGGACGCGCGGGCATCGCGACCGCAGCTTCCTCGAGCGCGTCTTCACCAAGCTGCTGCTCAACTTCACCTGGTGGGTGAACCGCAAGGACGTGGCCGGGAAGAACCTCTTCGGCGGCGGCTTCCTCGGCCTCGACAACGTCGGCGTGTTCGACCGCTCGCGGCCGCTGCCCACCGGCGGCCACCTCGAGCAGGCCGACGGCACCGCCTGGATGGCGTTCTACTGCACCACCATGCTCGGCATCGCGCTCGAGCTCGCGCGCGAGGAGCCGGCGTACGAGGACGTCGCCTCGAAGTTCTTCGAGCACTTCATCGCGATCGCCGACGCGATCAACACGCTCGGCGGGAGCGGACTATGGGACGAGCAAGACGGCTTCTACTACGACCGGCTGCGGGTCGGCGGCGAGTCGATCCCGCTGCGCGTGCGCTCCTGCGTCGGCCTGCTCCCGCTCATCACCGCGGAGGTGCTGGAGGACGAGGTGATCGCGCGCCTGCCGGGGTTCTCCAAGCGCCTGCGCTGGTTCCTCGACAACCGCCGCGACCTCGCGGCGCACATCGCCTACATGGAGACGGAGGACGACCCGGAGCACCGCCACCGGCTGCTCGCCATCCCCTCGCGCGCGCGCCTCGAGCGCGTCCTGCGCTACATGCTCGACGAGGAGGAGTTCCTCTCGCCCTACGGCGTCCGCTCGCTGTCGCGGGTGCACCGCGACCGCCCCTACACGTTCGCGCTCGGCAGCGAGCAGTACCGGGTCGACTACGAGCCCGCGGAGTCCCGCTCCGCGCTGTTCGGCGGCAACTCGAACTGGCGCGGGCCGGTGTGGTTCCCGATCAACTACCTGCTGATCGAGGCGCTCGAGCGCTACCACCACTTCTACGGCGACGGCCTGACGGTCGAGTGCCCGGTCGGCTCCGGGCGACGGATGAACCTGCAGCAGGTCGCGGACGAGCTCGCGACCCGCCTGATCCGGCTCTTCCTCCCCGGCGCGGACGGCCGCCGCCCCTGCCACGGCGCCGACCGTCGCTTCGCATCCGACCCGCACTGGTGCGACCTCCTCCTCTTCCACGAGTACTTCGACGGCGAGACCGGCAAGGGGCTGGGCGCCTCGCACCAGACCGGCTGGACCGCGCTCGTCGTCCGCTGCCTGGAGGAGGTCCGGCGCGGCGGCGCGCGCTGAGCCGCCGCGGGCCGGCGCCGTCCGCGGCGGCTCAGCCGAGCAGGATCGGCAGCACGATCCCGAGCGTCAGCACGACGAGCCAGAGCGCGGGCGCCGGCGTGCCGACCGGCCGGGTCAGCCGCGCCTCGCGCGCCGCCACGCGCGGGTCGAGCTTGAGCCACTCGAGGTGGCGGCGTTCGAGCACGAGGTAGACGAGGGCGGTGACGGCGCCGAAGACGAGGTGGCCGATCAGCGACGGCATCGCGGCGGCGGCGCTGTCGATCGTCCACTCGAAGGCGCCGTCGAGCAGGTAGGGGAAGAGCGTGAGCGGGCCGAGCAGCCACCAGACCAGGCCGTAGACCAGCCCCCAGCCGATCCCGGCGCCGAGGTGCGGCGCCTCGCGGACGAACAGGACCCCGAAGCCCATGCCGGCGAGCGCCGCGATCGCGAAGTGGACGAGGAAGCCGACCGCGAGCGACGACGACCCGACGAGCCGCGACACGAACGGGAAGATCCCGGTCGCGAGCATGATCGCGGCGAACGGGACCGCCCCCGCGACGCCCCCGAGCGCGCCCCAGGCGAGCGAGAGCAGGGTGCGCGCGCCCGCGCCCTCGGTCTGGCGGGTGAGCGGATCGGAGAGGTAGAAGAAGCCGACCCACAGCCGGTCGACGACCGCGAACAGGACGCCGACCAGAAGGCCGAACACCGCGTGAGCGACGAACGCGCCGTAGAGCGGGCGCGCCGCCTCGAGCGACCACGCGACACCACGCCCCTCGAGCAGCGGCTCGAGCGTCAGCGGCCCGAGGAACCACCACAGCATGCCGTAGGCCAGTCCCCAGCCCATGCTCGATCCGTAGCCGCGCAGGTCGCGCTGGAACAGGATGCCGAAGATCGCCCCGATCGCCGGCGGGACGACGATCCGCATCATCGCGGCGACCACGCTCATGCCGGCCCCGCCCGCCCACGCCGGGCGGAGCTCGGGCGCGACCGCCAGGCGGCCGAAGAGGAGCGCAGCGACCAGCCCGGCGGCGCCGCCGACGACGACGGCGCGGCCGAGACTGTGGCGCGGCCCGGACGGGTCGGGCGCGGGCGCGGCGAAGGCGCCGACCGTCACGCCGAGCGGCGCCCCGATGCAGAGGAGCAGACCGGCGAGGAGGGGGAAGCTGCGCTGCGCGAGGTCGAGCGAGCACAGGCCCTCGCCGCCGCGGGCGAGCAGCGACGCCGGTCCCGCCAGCCAGAGCATCAGCGCCCAGGCGAGGCCCCAGAGCAGGCCCGCGCCCGGCCCGCGCGCGCGGCCGCGCGCGGCGGCCGCGAAGAGCGCCCCGGCGACCGCGCCGAGGGTGATCGCGGTGCCGGCCGCCGCCACGCCGGCGCCGGCGAGGAGCGCGCCGCCAGCGCCCCCGACCGCCGCGCCCGCGACGAGCACCCCCGCGGCGGACGCCGTCACGGCTGGCTCCGATCCGGCGCGGTCACGTCGAGCGTCTGCACGATGTCGCGCGGGAAGAACAGCTCGATCGTCCAGTCGACCAGGACGCGGACCTTGCGCTCGAGGCCGGGGAGCTTGGCGAGGTAGACGGCGCGCCAGAGCAGCCATGCGAACAGCCCGGAGAAGCGCAGGCCGCGGATCTCGGCGCAGGCGGTCTGGTGGCCGATCACGCACAGCGCCCCGAGCGCGTCGAAGCGGAACGGCTCCGGGGCCTCGCCGCGCGTCGCCCGCCGGATGTTGCGGGCGAGCCGGCGCGCCTGGCGGAGGGCGAACTGCGCGGTCGGCGGGCACGTCTTGCCGGTCCGGACATCGGGCACCAGCGCGCAGTCGCCGAGCGCCCACACCCCCGGGCGGCCCGGCACGGCCAACGTCGCGTCGACCAGCACAGCGCCCCGCTTGTCGCACTCGACCGGCAACTGGCGGACGAGCGGGCTCGGCGCCGTGCCGGCGGTCCACACCAGCGTGCGGGTCGGCAGCTCGTCGGGCGGGTCGAGGAGCACCGCACCCGGCCGCGCGTCCTTGACCCGGGTCCGGAGGCGGAACGTCACCCCCCGCGCCTGCATCCGCTCCAGCGCGTAGCCGGCGAGACGCTCCGACAGCTCGGGCAGGATGCGCTCGCGCGAGTGGACGAGGACGATCTGGAGGTCGGAGGCGGCGATCGCCGGGTAGTAGGCGAGCATGCCGCGGGCGAAGTCGTTGAGGCCGCCCGCCAGCTCCACGCCGGCGAAGCCGCCGCCGGCGACGACGAAGGTGAGCAGCTCGCGCCGGCGCGCCGGGTCGCGCTCGCTCTCCGCGCGCTCGAACAGGTCGATCACGTGGTTGCGGATCCGGATCGCGTCGCCGAGCGCCTTGAAGTCGAGCGCCACCGCCGCGATGCGATCCGCGCCGAAGTAGTTCGACACCGAGCCGAGCGCCAGCACCAGGTGGTCGTAGCCGAGCGTCACCGTCCCGCTCGCCGCCGCGGCGGGCACGCTCGCGCTCCCGGTCGCGATCGCGACCTCCCGCCGATCGAGGTCGAGCGCGGCGACCCGGCCGCGGACGACCGCGGTGCGGCGCAGCGTGGTCCGCAGCGGCGTCGAGATGTGGGTCGCCTCGAGGCTGCTGGCGGCGACCTCGGCCAGCATCGGCGTGAACAGCAGCGCGTTGGTGTCGCTGACCAGCGTGATGGCGATCGCGGGGTCGGGGCCGAACAGCCGCTCGAGCTCGGCGGCGGTGCTGACGCCGGCGAAGCCGCCGCCCAGGATCAGCACCCGAGTCGGCTCGGGCCGCGGTGGCCGCTCCGGCTCCGACTCCGGCCCGGCCACCCGGGCGACGAGGTCGGAGAGCGCTTGGACGAGAAACCCCATCACGATGCCGTAGACGAGCCAGCCGGCGAGCGCCGGGAACACGCCGCGCATGCCCTCCGCGGTCCACTGCGGCTGGTCGCCGGCGAGCAGGGGGAGCAGGATGACGGAGGACAGCGCCCAGGCCGGGACGCCGAGCGCCGCCGCCGAAACCGTGGTGTCGAGGTACGCCGCGCGCGTCGGGCGCACGGCGGCGGCGAAGCCGGCGCCGACGACGACGCCGAGGCCCGCCATGACCCAGCCCTGGGAGAGCGTCGCGCCGAGGATCAGGCCGCCGGCCGCGCCCCCGACGGCGCCGATCGCGGCCCGCCGCCGGAGGCTGGGCGGGAGAAATCTCGTCCGGGATCTCGCGGCTGCGCCGTCCGGCCGCGCCGTGTCGCCAGGCCGCTCGGCCATCCTAGGCTTCCGGCCCCGGCGGCGCCGTCGCCCCGCGGCGTGCCAGCCGGGCGAGCTGGAGGCGCTCCCAGGCGAAGCCGCCGCCGATGCCGGCGAGCATCAGCGCGACCACCGCGCCGGCGTGCCAGACCAGGACGTGGCGCAGGTCGGCGATCGAGCAGTGGAGGTGGTAGATCCCCTCCGCCATCATCCCGGCGCCGGCGCCCGCGAGCGCGCCGGCGCGGACCGCGCGCAGCGGCCGGGCGCGGACCACCAGCGCCGCCACGATCGCGAGCGCGGGCAGGCCGACCAGTGCCTGCAGCGCCAGGCAGGTCGGGCCGAGCTGGACGAGCGGGTTCGCCACCACCGTGCCGGCGCTCAGCGAGCGCGTGAACCACGCCTGGAGGGCGAGCGCCGCGAACGCGAGCGCGATCGCGGCCGTCGCGCGACCGGTCCCGGCGGCCCGCGCCGGGATCGCCTCGTCGAGCGCGAGCACGACCAGGACCAGGCCCGCGGCGAGCTCGAGCAGGAGCGCGCCGCAGGCGGCCGGCCAGCCGAGCGTCGCGGCGTCGGAGCGCAAGCCGAGCAGCGCGAGCACCAGCGCGAGTCCGACCGGCACCCACGCGGCGGCGGCGAGCGCCCGCAACGGCGGCGGTGCGAGCGGCCGGACCGGGCGGAGGTCGGCGGCCACCGCGCGGCGCAGCGCCTCCGGCAGCTCGAGACGTTCGCCCGCCATCTAGCTCGCCTCCCCGCGCAGGGTCGCGCGCAGCTCGACCATGCCGCGGTGCGCCCTGACCTTGGCCGCGCCCGGGCTGACGCCCTGCACCGCGCCGACCTCGTTGAACGAGAAGCCGAGGACGTGGTGGAGCACGACCGCCTCGCGCCGGTCGGCCGGCAGCCGGGCGAGGGCGCGCCGCACCAGGTCGCGGTCCGCGAGGCTCTCGACCTCGGCCGGGACCGGGAGGTCGGGGAGGTCGTCGTCGGCGACCGCCTCGTGCCGACCCCGCCGCGCCATCGCCCGCCGCTGCATGAGGAAGACGTTGTGGGCGATCGCGTAGACCCACGGCTTGAGCGGCCGCGCGGGGTCGAAGGTGTGGCGCACGCGGTGGAGCTGGAGGAAGGTCTCCTGCAGCAGGTCCTCCGCGCGCGTCGCGTCGCGCGCGAGCGAACGCAGGTAGCCCCGGACGGCTCCCGCCATCTCCCGGTACAGCGCCTCGAACGCCGACGCGTCTCCGCCCTGGTAGGCGACCATCATGGCGACCAAGGCCTCCTCTCGCGTCCCGGCGTCACCCAACCCGCGTCTCCCCCTTTTCCGCTGCAGCCGCAAGCGTTACAGCCGTGCCGGCGCAACCTCGCGTTCGAGATCGGATGCGGTGCCGGAAGTCTACCCCAGCCGCGCGCCGGCGCCGGTCGGGGAGGGCCCGCTCGGCGGAGCAGGCGCGCGGGCGGCCCGCGGGAATCGGCCTCCAGGCGATGTCGTTTCAGCCGTCAGCACAGCGAGCGAAGCGGCGGCCGACCGCCGCGGGCGGGGCGTAACCGCCGCGTCCGGAGCGGCAAAATCGGACCGCGACCAGGTCGCGATCCCGGCGGCAGCCGCCGGGCAGGGGAGGTCGGATGGAGGCTCCGGGGTTCGTCCGCGGTTTCGTCAGGGCGGGGCTGTGGGTCACGGAGCACCTCGCCTTCATCGCCCCGCTCGCGACCCGGATCACGATCGGCCTGGGTTTCCTCCACACCGGGTGGGGCAAGCTCCACAACTTCGACCGCACCGTGGAGTACTTCAGCACGCTCGGCATCCCGATGCCGGCCGTGAACGCGGGCGTGGTCGGGACGCTTGAGCTGGTTGGCGGGGCGTTCCTGATCGTCGGCCTGCTCACGCGGCTGTTCGCCTTCGCCCTGTCCGCGAGCATGACCGTCGCGTTGATGACCGCGGACCGGGCGAGCTTCCTCGCGTCGTGGGGCAATGCGAGCGAGACCTCGCCGACCGACGTCGCGTCGTTCGTGTTCCTCCTCTTCCTCGTCTGGCTCGTGCTGCTCGGCCCGGGCGCGCTCAGCCTCGACCGGGTGGTGTTCGGGAAGCTCGCGTCGAAGCTCAAGGGCGCCGCCCCCGCGCCGTGACCGCCGCGCGGGAGGGAGGCGGCGTGCCGGCTGAAACCTCCGGTCGGGGAGCGGCAAATTCGGCGGATGAGGCGAGTTTGAGTTTGATTCTCTGAATCAGGTATGATCGCGACACCGGGATCGTTGAGCAACCGCCGCGTGACTTCCGCCGCCCGTCACACCCCGGGGCGGGAGCGGGGGACGTCGGCGGCGTCGCGGCGAGGAGCGAGCGGGGAGGACAAAGTGGGTTCCGGCGGCTTGGGGGCCGGCCGAGAGAAAGGAGAAGGGTCATGAGTCGGAAGCTTCAGGCAGTTCTCGTCAACGCGGCGATGGCGGGGCTGATGGCGGGGTTCGCGGGGGTCGCCCCCGCCCGCGCCAACACCCCGACCGACCGCGTCGTCTCCAACGGGTGTAGCGGCAAGAGCGGCTGCGCCGGCGCGTCGAAGGCGAGCACCGACGCCGGCAAGACCTCGGACCGCCACGTCTGCAAGGGGATGAACTCGTGCAAGGGCAAGGGCGGCTGCAAGAGCGGCGACAACGGCTGCGCGGGCAAGAACTCGTGCAAGGGCAAGGGCGGCTGCGCATCCGCCGCTGCCAAGCACGCGTGCAAGGGCCAGAACTCGTGCAAGGGCATGGGCGGCTGCAAGACCGGCGACAACGGCTGCGCCGGGAAGAACTCGTGCAAGGGCAAGGGCGGCTGCGCCGTCCCGGTCCAGCCCGCGGCGTAGTCGACTCGCGCGGGGGTGGAGGCCGCGGGTCGATCCCCGCGGCCTTCACCGCCGGAAGGAGCACCATGACATCGAACCGCTGGAACTACCCGGACCTCGGCCTCGGCATCGGGCTGCGCACCAGCCACTACGGCCACATCCTGTCGCAGAAGCCCGAGATCGGCTTCTTCGAGGTCCTCACCGAGAACTACCTCGACACCGGCGGCCGCCCGCTGTTCGTGCTCGACAAGATCGCGGAGAGCTACCGGCTGGTGATGCACGGCGTGTCGATGTCGGTCGGCTCCACCGACCCGGTCGACTTCGACTACCTCGCCAAGGTCAAGGCGCTGGCGAAGCGGATCAACGCGCTGTGGGTCTCCGACCACGTGTGCTGGACCGGCGTGCTCGGCCGCAACACCCACGACCTGCTGCCGCTGCCGTACACCGAGGAGTCGCTGCGCCACACCGTCGAGCACGTCCGCACGATCCAGGACTACCTCGAGCGCCCGCTCGTGCTGGAGAACCCGTCGACCTACCTCGAGTTCACGCCCAACTCGATGCCGGAGTGGGAGTTCGTCGCGCGCATGGCGGAGGAGGCCGACTGCGGCCTGCTGCTCGACGTCAACAACGTCTACGTCTCGGCGTTCAACCACTCGTTCGACCCGGTCGCCTACATCGATGCGATCCCGGGCGAGCGCGTCTGCCAGTACCACCTCGCCGGCCACACCCACAAGGGCACGCACATCCTCGACACCCACTCCGACCACGTCGTCGACCCGGTGTGGCAGCTGTACGGGCACACCATCCGCCGCGTCGGGCTGCGCGCGACGCTGCTGGAGTGGGACGCCAACATCCCGCCGTTCGAGGTGGTGCGCGACGAGGTGCTCAAGGCGAAGGCGTGGCGCGACCAGGAGGTCTCGGATGCCGCATGAGGCGCGCACCGAGGCGGCGATCGCGACCCGCGTGCTCAAGCTCGACGCGCGGCGGCGCGCCGCGCGCCGGCGCTCGTCGCTGAAGGTGGCGCCCGAGCCGGGGGCGACGCCGGCCGCGCACGAGTTCCGCCTCGAGGCGGTGCAGCGCTGGATGCAGGCGGTGATCGTGCACCCCGGCGACGTCGACGAGGCGATCGCCTCGCCGGAGGCGTCCGCCGAGGTCGCCCCGGAACGCCTGGCCGAGCTGGTCAAGCCGTCGCACTCGCTCACGCCCGCGGAGCGGGTCGACATCTACCACGGCATGTACATGCTGCGCATGGTCGAGGCGCTCGAGAGCGACTACCCCGCGATCCGCCACGTCCTCGGCGAGGAGGGGTTCGAGCAGCTCGTCGCCGACTACGTCCAGGCGCATCCCTCGCGCAGCTACACGCTCAACCGCCTCGGCGACCACCTGCCGCAGTTCTTCCTCGACCACCCCGACCGGCCCGACGCGGCGTTCCTCCACGACCTCGCCCGCGCCGAGCTGGCGATCACCCAGGTGTTCGACGCGGAGGAGACCCCGGTGCTCACGGAGGCCGCCGCCAAGGCGGTGCCGGAGGCGGCGTGGGCGAGCGCGCGCCTGCGGCCGGTCGCCGCGCTCCGCGTGGTCGCGACGCGCCACCCGGTGATGCCGTTCCTCGAGGCCTACAAGCACGACCGGCCGGCGCCGCGGCCACGCCGCCGCGCCTCCTGGCTGGTCGCCTACCGCCGCGACTACTCGGTGCTTCGCCTCGAGCTGTCGCGCCACGAGTACGACCTCCTGTCCGCGCTCGTCGGCGGCGCGCCGCTCGGCGAGGCGATCGCGCGCGCCGCGCTGGAGCTGCGCGCCTCGCGCCGCGAGGCGACCGTCTTCCGCTGGTTCCGGACCTGGATCGCCGAGGGGATGTTCGCCGCGCTCGAGGCGTGATCCCGGCGCCGGCGCGGCGCCGTCGGGCGGCGTGACTCGCCGCGCCGAGTCTGCGATCATGGCGATCCGTGCGGCGCCGCCGCGGCCCTCGGCGCGGCGCCCCGGATGCGACCTTGGCAGCGACTCACCCCGACAGCGACTCGACGCTCGCGCCCGCGATCGCGGTGTTCGCGAGCGCGTTCCTGCTCTTCCAGCTCGAGCTGGTGATCGGCAAGCACATCCTGCCGTGGTACGGCGGCGCGCCGGCGGTGTGGACGACCTGCATGCTCTTCTTTCAGGTCGCGCTGCTCGCCGGCTACGCCTGGGCGCACTGGGTCGGCGGCCGGCTCGACCCAGCCCGCCAGCGCGCGGCGCACCTCGCCGCGCTCGCCCTCGCCGTGGCGGTGCTCGCGTCCCAATGGGCGGTCTGGGGCCTGCCGCTTCTGCCGCCGCCGGCGTGGCGGCCGGGCGGCGACGCGGACCCGGCGAGCGGGATCGTGCGCCTGCTCGCGGTCGCGGTCGGCGTCCCGTTCGTGGTGCTCGCCGCGACCGGCCCACTCGTCCAGCGCTGGGCGGCGCGGATCCACCCCGGCCGCTCGCCGTACCGGCTCTACGCGCTCTCCAACCTCGGCTCGCTCCTCGGCCTATTGAGCTTCCCGCTCGTGGTCGAGCCGCGGCTGCGCCTGGGGAGCGTCGCCGCGCTCTGGGGCGCAGGGTTCGCGGCGTTCGCGGTCGCCTGCGGCCGGGTCGCGCAGCGGCAGGCGCGCCCGGCGCCGGCCGCGGCGGTCGAGGCGCCGCCGGAGCTCGACGGGGGCGCGCGCCGGCCGCGGCTCGCGGACATCGCGCTCTGGCTCGCGCTGCCGTGCGCCGCGGTCGTGGTGCTGCTCGCGGTGACGAACCAGATCTGCCAGGAGATCGCGGTCGTCCCCCTGCTCTGGGTGCTGCCGCTCGCGGTCTACCTCGCGACCTTCGTGCTCTGCTTCCAGCACGAGCGCGCCTACCGCCGCGGCGTGTTCCAGCCGCTGCTCCTCGGCGCCGCCGCGCTCGCCTGCGTGCTCCTCTACCGCGGCGTCGACGTCGCGGTCCCGCTCCAGGTGGCGGGCTGGGCCGCGGTGCTGGCGGCGTGCTGCATGTCGTGCCACGGCGAGCTCGCGCGGCTCGCGCCGGCGCCGCGCCACCTCACCGCGTACTACCTCGTGGTGGCGGGCGGCGGGGCGCTCGGCGGCGTCCTCGTCGCGGTGGTCGCGCCGCTCGTCTTCGCCGGCTACTGGGAGCTGCACGCCGGCCTCGCCGCCTGCTGCGCCCTCGCCGTGCTCGCGCTCCTCGCCGACCGGACGTCGTGGCTACGCGAGGGGCGAACGTGGCCGGCACTCGCCGCGCTGCTCGCCGCTGCGGGTGGGACCGCGGGGCTGTTCTGGTCGGCCGGCGCTGCGACGGGCGGCGGCACGGGGCCGCTCGCCCCCTCGGTGGCGAGCTACGCCGCCCCGATCGCCGGCGCGCTCGCCTTCCTCTTCCTGCTCGGGCGGCGGATGCGCCGGATCGGCGAGGGCCGGTCGCGGCCGCTCGCCGGCGTCGCCTGTCTCGCCGTCGCGCTCTCGCTCCTCTCGCTCGTGCTGCGCGCCCACGTGCGCGGCGCGCAGGCCGCCTCGCTCGTTTCATCGCGCGACTTCTTCGGCGTGGTGAGCGTCGACCGCGACGCCGGCGACGACGCGCTCGGGCCCGCGCTCTACCTGCGGCACGGGCGGATCGTGCACGGCTTCCAGCTCACCGACCCGGCGCTCCGCGCGCTGCCCACCGCCTACTTCGGGGAGCGCAGCGGCATCGGCCTCGCGCTCCGCTTCCATTCCTGCCGTGCCGGTGCGCCGGCGGAGCGGCGCCCGCTGCGGATCGGCGTGGTCGGCCTCGGCATCGGCACGCTGGCGGCCTACGGCGCGAGCGGCGACCTGGTGCGCTTCTACGAGATCAGCCCGGCGGTGATCCGCCTCGCGAGCGGCCGGGAGCGCGTCTTCACCTACCTGGAGGACGCCCGCGCGCGGGTCGAGATCGTGCCGGGCGACGGGCGCGTCTCGCTCGAGCGCGAGCTGCGCGATCCGAGCGCGCCGCGCTTCGACGTGCTCGCGATGGACGCGTTCTCGGGCGCGGCGGTGCCGCTCCACCTGCTCACGCGCGAGGCGTTCGCCACCTACCTCGCGCGCCTCGACCCGGAGCACGGCATCCTCGCGGTCAACATCTCCAACCGCAACGTCGACCTCGAGGGCGTGGTGCGCCGGCTGGCGGCGGAGTTCGGGCTCGCAGCCGTGGAGGTCGAGGGCGCGCGCTCGGCGGACGGCGCGCAGTGGCACAGCCTGTGGGCGCTGCTGACGCGCGACCGGGCGTTCCTGAGAGTGCCCGAGGTGGCGGCGGCGAGCCGGCCGCTGCCCGCGAACGCGCCGGCGCCGCTGTGGACCGACGACCACTCGAGCCTGCTCGACGTCGTCGAGTGGTGACCGCTTGTCGGTATCGATTCCCAATCTCTTGCAATCGGGGGTATGCTTGACAGGGATCCAGACCGCCAAGTCGACCCGATCGCTGACAACGAGGTGAGCATGTCCGACCGCAAGTACAAGCAGCACGGCTATCAGGAGGAGGAGCGGAGGGAGGAGCGGCGTCCGGCGCCGGAGGGACCGCGGGAGCGGCCCGAGGGCCCGCGCGGGCGCGGGCTCGGAGCCCCGACCGCGACCGTCTTCCGCTGCCGGGTCTGCGGCAGCAAGCAGCAGGTCTCGGGTGTGCTCGCCGCCGACGCCGTGTGCGCGAGCTGCGGCAACGACCTGCACACCTGCTCCAACTGCGTCAACTTCGACACCTCGCGCCCGAACGAATGCCGCAAGCCGGTGCTGCAGCGCATCGCGGCGAAGTCCAAGCGCAACACCTGCGAGCTGTTCACGCCCAACACGGTGCAGGAGTTCGGCGGCGAGTTGCCGCCGGTCACCACCTCGCCGGGCGGCCCGCGCTTCAACGACCCCCGCGCCGCCTTCGACGCCCTGTTCAAGAAGAAGTGACCTTGGCGGACGCGCCTGGTTCATCCCGCGCCCACAGATGAAATCCTCGAGACGACGAGACCCCGGAGCGCCGGGAGGTGGGTGGCGCTCCGGGGTCGGCAAGGCCGTGTCGGCGCGGCTCAGTCCATCTGCCGCCGCAGGTAGGTCGGCGTGTCGAACTCGGAGAAGCTGTTCACGTTGACGCCGTAGTCGGTGGGCAGGTTCGCGGGGAGGAACGGGTTGAGCGGATCGGACGGCTTCTCGGCCCGGGGCGGCTCCTTCGCCGCGACGCGCTCGGCCGCGGCGCGCGCCGGACGCTCCTCGCCGCTGGCGCCGAACCCGGTCGCGACCACCGTCACCTGGATGGCGTCGGCGAGCTCCTCGCGCTGGCCGTAGCCGAACAGGAACAGGCAGTCGGGCGAGCAGCGCTTGGCGATGTACTCGGCGGCGTCGTTGATCTCGGAGATCGTCGTGTCGGTGCCGCCGACGAAGTTGACGAGCACGCGCTGCGCCCCCTCGAGCGAGGTCTCCTCGAGCAGCGGCGAGGAGAACGCCTGCTGCGCCGCCTCGATCGCGCGGTGCTCGCCGTGGCCGGTGCCGATCCCCATCAGCGCCATGCCGCCGCCGCGCATCACCGTCTCGACGTCGGCGAAGTCCCGGTTGATCACGCCGGTCTCGTTGATGATGTCGGAGATCCCCTGGACGCCGTGGCGCAGCGCCTCGTCGGCCAATTGGAACGCCTGCTCGACCGACACCTGCGGCCCGACCATCTGGAGCAGGCGCGAGTTCGGCACCGTGATCAGCGTGTCGACGCACTTGCGCAGCTCCTCGATCCCCTTGTCGGCGATGCGCGCCTTGCGCGAGCCCTCGAACGTGAACGGCTTGGTCACCACCGCCACGGTGAGGGCGCCGGCCTCGCGCGCCAGGCTGCCGACCACCGGCGCCGCGCCGGTGCCGGTGCCGCCGCCCATGCCGGCGGCGATGAACACCATGTCGGCGCCCTCCAGGCACTCGATCAGCTCGTCGGTGCGGTCGAGCGCCGCCTTGTGCGCGGCCTCGGGGTCGCAGCCGGCGCCGAGCGCCTTGCCGCGGCCGTTGGCGGTGATGAGCTGGAGCCGCACGCCGGCGAGGCTGGCGCGCAGCGCCTGGCCGTCGGTGTTGACGGCGATGAACTCCACCCCCTTGATGCCGGCGGCGATCATGCGGTTGACCGCATTGCAGCCGCCGCCGCCGACGCCCACGACCTTGATCATCGCCGGCGCCGACTCGTCGGCGATGGTGATCGCGGGGGCCGTCCTCCCCTTCGAGTCATCAAACGTGATCACGCTCCACCTCCCTTTTCGCCAACACTTTTCGTGTCCATCTCGAGAGCAGCCCCTCGCGCCGCCTGCGCTCGCGCACCACCGGCACGCTCGAGGGGAGAAGCAGGCTGCGGGCGTGGGCGAGCAGGCCCACCGCCACCGCCGGCGAGCGCGACGGCAGCTCGGAGCTCGCGAGCAGGTGGGTGGCGTCCGCCACTCCCTCGAGCTCGCCGAGCCGCGCGCGCTTGACGAACACCTCCTCGGCGAGCGCCGCCAACCCGTCCAGGTGCGCGCCGCCGCCGCACAGCACGACGCCGGTGCAGGGCGCGTCCTGCGGGATCTGCCGCCACACCTCGGCGGCGATCAGCTCGAACGTCTCCTGCATCCGCAGCCGGATCGTCTTGCACAACTCGCGGCGCGAGATCACGTGGCTGCCGCGACCGTCGATGGTCGGCGCGGAGATCGTCTCCTCCTCGCCGACGTCGGCGAGCAGCATCGTCCCCGCCTGCCGCTTCGCCACCTCCGCGCCCGCCGTCGTGGTCTGGAAGCGGTGCACGAGGTCGTCGTTGATCTTGTTGCTGCCGATCGGGAAGCAGCCGGAGGCGAGGAGCCGCTCGCCGGAGTAGGCGGCGTAGCCGGTGGTGCCGTAGCCGATGTCGAGCAGCACCGCGCCGAGGCGGCGCTCGTCGGCGGTGAGCGTCGCGTCGGCGGCGGCGACCGGCGCGAAGCGGAACTCCTCGACCTCGAGCCCGGCCTCGTTGATCGCCTTCTCGAGCGTGCGCACCGGGCTCTCCTGGCAGGCGAGGACGTAGGCGTCGATCGCGAGGCGGCGCCCGACCATCGCCTGCGGGTCGAGGATGCCGTCCTGATCGTCCAGCGAGTAGCTGGGCGAGACGACGTTGAGCACGGTGTGGCCGGTGGGCAACGCCTGGCGGCGCACCGCCTCGTGGAGCGTCTCGAGGTCGGTCATCGTGACCTCGCGCTCGCGACTGCCGAGCGAGATCGCGGCGCGCGTCAGGCGGCCGGAGATGAACGTCCCGGCGGCCGAGGCGATCACGCGCTCGACCGGCAGCTTCGCCATCAGCTCCGCCTCCTCGACCGCCGCCTTGATCGCCGCGACCACCGGCTTCAGCTGCACCACCTGCCCGGCGCGGAGGCCGTTCGACGGCGCCAGGCCGACGCCGCGGATGACGAGCTCGCTGCGCTCGTCGAGCTCCGCGAGGAGGGCGAGGACGCGGTGGTTGCCGACGTCCAGGGCGGCGAGGATGCGAGGCTGCGGCGCCATCACGACCCCGCTTCCGCGGCCGGCTGCGGCGCGGCCAGCACCGCGGCGCGAGCCGCCACCCGCACGTCGATCCGCACCGGCGCCGGCCGGCCCGACGCCGCCCATGCCCGCAGCACGCGCTGCGCCGCGTCGAGGTTCTCCGGCGCCGCGGGATCGGCGAGCACAGCCGTCGTCGAGCCCTTGAAGTGGAGCGCCACGTCGGCCGGGCCAACGCGCTCGATCCGCTCCAGCCGGCCGCCCCAGCGGCTCTCCAGCGCCGCCACCGCCGCCAGCACCGCGGCGCGCTCCTCGGGCACGGCGCCGAAGCCGTCCAGCTCGAGCAGCCCCGCCCCGGCCTCGGCCGCGCCCAGCACGCGCCCCTCGGCGTCGAGCAGCCGCCGCTCGCCGCCGTCGAGGCCGACCGCCACGGGCGTCCGTTCCGTCAGCGTGCAGGTGACGACGCCGTCGAGCGAGACGCGCACCGAGGCGTCGGCAACCCACGGCACCGCCCGCGCGATTCCGCGCAGCTGCTCGGCGCGTGCGGCGATCGTCGGCGTGCCGAGCGCCGAGCGCAGCGCGGTCTCGACGTCGCGGGCCGGGAAGCGGTGCGCCCCCACCACCCGCAGCTGCCGCACCTGAAGCGCGAGCGCGAGCGTCGCCGGCAGGGCGAGCACGAGCGCGACCTGCGCCGCGCGTCGCGCCAGGCGGCGCCAGATGCGGCGATGGCGGACCGGGCCGCTCACCGGCCGCCTCCCGCGAGCCACGCCTCGCCGAGCTTGACCACGTCGCCTGCGCCCAGGGTGAGGAGCACGTCGCCGACGCGCAGCTCGGCGGCGAGCTTGGCGAGCGCATCGGGGAACGACTCGCAGGCGATCACGCGGCGGTGGCCGGAGGCGCGCGCCGCCGCCACCACCAGCTCGTGCGTCACGCCCGGGATCGGGTCCTCCCGCGACGGGTAGATCGGCGGCACGAGCACGACGTCGGCGCCGAGCAGCGCCTCGCCGAAGCCGCGGGCGAAGTCGCGCGTGCGCGAGAACAGGTGCGGCTGGAACACCACCACCAGGCGCGCCTCGGGGAAGCGCTGGCGCGCCGCCTGGAGCGTAGCCGCCACCTCGGTCGGGTGGTGGGCGTAGTCGTCGACCAGCACCACGCCCTCGCGCTCGCCCTTGCGCTCGAAGCGCCGCGCGACGCCGGTGAACGCGGCGATCGCGGCGGCGATCTCGGCGAAGTCCACCCCGACCTCGAGCGCGGCGGCGGTGGCGGCGAGCGCGTTGGCGAGCATGTGCCGGCCCGGCAGCGGCACGGTCAGCTCGCCGAGCTCCGCTCCGCGCGCGACCACGCGGCAGCTCGCCCCTGCGGGCGCGTAGCGCGGCGCCCGCGCGTGCACGTCGGCCTGCGGCGAGAGGCCGTAGGTGACGAGGCGGCGCGTGAAGCGCGGCAGCAGGCGGCGCACCCCCGGGTCGTCGAGCCCGACCACCGCGGCGCCGTAGAACGGCACCTTGTTGGCGAAGGCGACGAACGCGTCCTCCATCGCCTCGACCGTGCCGTAGGTGTCGAGGTGCTCGGCGTCGACGGTGGTGACGAGCGCGAGCGCCGGGTAGAGGGCGAGGAACGAGCGGTCGAACTCGTCCGCCTCGCACACCAGGTACTCGGAGCGGCCGAGGCGGGCGTGAGCGCCGAGGAAGTGCATGCGCCCGCCGACCGCGACGGTGGGGTCGAGCCCGGCGCGGGTGAGGATGAAGCCGGTGAGCGAGGTGGTGGTGGTCTTGCCGTGGGTGCCGGCCACCGCCACGCTCCACTTCAGCCGGGAGATCTCGCCCAGCATCTCGGCGCGGCGGATCACCTGCACGCCGCGCTCGCGCGCCGCCGCCACTTCCGGGTTGTCGGCGTGGACCGCGGAGGAGACGACCAGCACCTGGACGCCGTCGAGGTGGCCGGCGCCGTGGCCGCGGTCGACGCGGATACCGAGGCGCTCGAGGCGCGCGGTGCTCTCGCTCGCCGCGAGGTCGCAGCCCGACACGGTGAAGCCCTCGCCGTGGAGCAGCTCGGCGAGGCCGCACATGCCGACGCCGCCGACGCCGACGAAGTGGAGGTGGCGCACGTGGCCGAGGTTCATGCCGCGCCTCCCGCCGCCCGGGTGACGATCGCCGCGACCGTCGCCGCCGCGTCGGCGCGCGCGATCCGTGCCCCCGCCTGCCCGCGCGCGGCGAGCCGCTCCGGCTCGGCGAGCCAGCGCTCGAGCGCCGCGGCGAGACCCGCCGGGGTGGCGGCCGGCTCCTCGATCACCTCGGCCGCGCCGGTCGCCGCGAGCTCCGCGGCGTTGTGCAGCTGGTGGCCGTGGGCGGCGGCGGCGAACGGCACCAGCAGCGCGGCGCGGCGCGCGGCGGCGAGCTCGGCAACCGTGAGCGCCCCGGCGCGCGCGACCACCAGCGCGGCGGCGGCGAGCGCCTCGGCCGGCCGCTCGATGAATCCGACCACCTCGGCGTCGACGCCGGCGTCGGCGTAGCGGCGCCGCACCTCGCTCTCCCAGCGCGGCCCGGCCTGGTGGAGGATGCGCGGTAGGCGTGCGCGGGCGCCCAGCGCGGCGAACGCCTGCGGCATCGTCTGGTTGAGGAACGCAGAGCCCTGGCTGCCACCCATCACCAGCACGCCGAGCGGCTCGAGCGGCGGCGCGGGGACGGCGAAGAACTCGGCGCGCACCGGGTTCCCGGTCCAGGTCGCGGCGAGCGAGGGGAAGCGCGCGGCGGCCGCGGCGAAGCCGCACGCGATCGTCGCCGCCCACGGGGCGAGGGCGCGGTTGGCGACGCCGGGCAGCGCGTTCTGCTCCTGCAGCACCAGCGGCACGCCGAGCAGGCAGGCGGCGAGCGCCCCCGGCACCGAGGCGTAGCCGCCGACCGAGAGCACCGCCTGCGCTTGGCGGCGGAGGAGGAACGCGACTGCCTGCAGCACCGCCGGCGCGACGCGCAGCGCCGCGCTCACGCGCGCCGCGGGCGACCGCCCGACCGCGCCGGTCACCGCGAGCAGGCGGACCGGGATCCCGGCGGCGGGGACGCGCGTCGCCTCGAGGCCGCGCCGCGCCCCGAGCCAGGCGAGGTCCGCCCCGCCGCGGCGCAGCTCCGCGGCGACCGCGAGGCCGGGGAAGAGATGGCCTCCGGTGCCGCCGCCGGCGATCACGACGCGCGTCACGAGCCCTCCTTCGCGACGTTGAGGAGCAGGCCGATCGCCACCAGCGTGAGCACGACGTCGGAGCCGCCCGCCGACAGCAGCGGCAGGGGGAGCCCCTTCGCCGGCAGCAGCTTGAGGCAGACCGAGACGTTGAGCAGCGACTGGACCGCGAGGGTGACGGCGAGGCCGCCGGCGAGCAGCCCGGCGGCGGGCGAGTTCGCGTTGCGGGAGGCGGCGAGCGCGCGCGCGACGATCACTCCGAGCAGGGCCAGAGTGACGACGGTGCCGACGATGCCGAATTCCTCGCCGATCACGGCGAAGATGAAGTCGTTGTGCGGCTGCGGCAGGTAGAACAGCTTCTGCAGGCTGCCGCCCGGCCCGCGCCCGAGCAGGCCACCGCTGCCGATCGCGATCAGCGACTGCTGCACCTGGTAGCTGGTGTCGCCGAAGAACGTGCGCAGCCGCTCGATCCGGTACGGCTTGAGTGCGATCGCGATCACGAACACCACCGCCCCGGCGGCGGCGAGACCGGCGAGCGGGCGCAGCGGCACGTCGGCGAGGAGGAGGACCGCGACCGAGCCGGCAAGCAGCAGGACGGCAGAGCCGAGATCGGGCTCGAGCAGCACCAGCAACGTCGTGACGCCGACGAGGGCGAGGGCGGTGCGCTCGATGCGCCTGCGCTCTCCGCGGCTGGCCGGGCGGCGGGCGAGCAGGGCGGCGAGCGCGAGCGGGAGCGTCACCTTGGCGATCGCCGACGGCTGCACCGAGGCGACCGGGAGCTGCAGCCAGCGGTGGGTCCCGGCGTTGGGCGCCTGGAGGTAGGCGAGGCCGAGCCCGAGCCAGCTCAGGCCGAGCAGCACCAGCGCGGGCTTCGGCTTGAGGATGCGGTCGAGCGGCGCGAACATCGCGGCCAGCATGCCGGCCATCCCGAGCACGATCGCAACGAGCTGGCGGAGCGCGAAGTCGTAGCGCGCGAGGTGGAACGACGCCGACGCGACCATCACCACGCCGATCGCCGCGGTGAGGACGGTGGCGCCGAGCATCGGGCGGTCGACCTGGAGCGCGCGCGGCATCATGCACCCCCGGCGGTCGCCCGCGCGAGGCGGGCGAACTCGTCGCCGCGGTGGGCGTAGTCGCGGAACTGGTCGAACGACGCGCAGGCGGGCGAGAGCAGCACCACCTCGCCGCTCGCCGCGTTCGCCGCGGCGCGGCCGACCGCGGCCTCGAGCGTGCCGCAGCGCTCGATCGGGACGGCGCCGGCGAGCGCCTTCGCGATCGCCTCGGCGGCGGCGCCGATCAGGTATGCGCGCGCCACCCGGCCGGTCACGGCGGGGCGCAGCTCGGCGAAGTCCTGGCCCTTGCCGAGCCCGCCGAGGATGAGGTGGATGCTGCCCGGCGGGTAGCCGGCGAGGCCGGCCGCGGTCGCGCCGATGTTGGTGCCCTTGGAGTCGTCGACGAAGCGCACGCCGTTCGCCTCGGCGACCACCTGGTGGCGGTGGGGGAGGCTGCGGAAGGCGCGCAGCGCGGCCGCGATCGCGTCGCGGCCGACGCCGAGCCGGTCGGCGGCGAGCGCGGCGGCGAGCGCGTTGGCGACGTTGTGGTCGCCGAGCAGCGGCAGTTCGGCGCGGGGAAGCAGCGGCGTTCCGTCGAGGACCAGGTCGCCGCCGGCGAGGTGCGCCTCGGCGCCGCGGTCGGCGAGCGAGAAGCGCGCCGCGCGCGCCACCACTGCGAGGCCGGCGACCGCCGGGTCGTCGGCGTTGAGCACGGCCCAGTCGTCGGCGCGCTGGGCGGCGAAGACCCGCGCCTTGCTGGCGAGGTACTCGGCCATCGTCGGGTGCCGGTCGAGGTGGTCGGCGGAGAGGTTGAGCAGCACCGCCACGCGCGGCGCGAGCGTGACGCAGCCCTCGAGCTGGAACGAGGAGAGCTCGAGCACCACCGCGTCCCACCCGCCCGTGGCGGCGAGCGCCGTCGCCGCGGTGCCGATGTTGCCGCCCACGCCGACCCGCCAGCCGGCGGTGCGGACGATCTCCCCGAGCAGGGCGGTCACCGTCGTCTTGCCGTTGGAACCGGTCACGCCGACGATCGGCACCTCGCGCATCGCGCGGGCGGCGAGCTCGACCTCGGCGATCACCTCGATCCCGGCGCGCCGCGCCTCTGCCAGCAGCGGCAGGTTCCACGGCACGCCCGGCGACACCACCACGAGCGAGGTGCCCGCGAGCAGGCTCGGGTTGTGGCCGCCGAGCGAGCGCAGCACGCCGGTGGGCAGCTCGGCCAGGCGGGCCCTGAGCTCCGACTCCTTGGCGCGGTCGGTGACGGTGACGCGCCAGCCGTCGCGCCGCAGCAGGCGCGCCGCGCCCACCCCGGAGGCGCCCAGGCCGACCACCAGCGCGTGGGAGGGGGCGGTCGCTCTCATCGCAGCTTCAACGTCGCCAGGCCCATCAGGGCGAACACCACGGCGACGATCCAGAAGCGGACCACGACCTTGGTTTCGGCCCAGCCCGACAGCTCGAAGTGGTGGTGGAGCGGCGCCATGCGGAAGATGCGCTTGCCGCGCGCCTTGAAGCTCGTCACCTGGAGGATCACCGACGCCGCCTCGGCGACGAACAGCCCGCCGACGATCACCAGCACCAGCTCCTGTTTGGCGATCACCGCGGTGCAGCCGATCGCCGCGCCGAGCGCGAGCGAGCCGACGTCGCCCATGAACACCTCGGCCGGGTGGCTGTTGAACCAGAGGAAGGCGAGGCACGCGCCGACCATCGCCGCGCAGAACACCGTCACCTCGCCGGCGCCGGCGACGTAGGGGATCTGCAGGTACTTCGCGGTCCTCGTGTTGCCCGCGAGGTAGGTGAAGATCGCGTAGGTCCCGGAGGCGAACAGCACCGAGCCGATGGCGAGGCCGTCGAGGCCGTCGGTGAGGTTCACCGCGTTCGAGGAGCCGACCAGGACGAGGGCGACGAACGGCACGTAGAGCAGGCCGAGGTCGGCGTGGATGTTCTTGAAGAACGGCGCGACCAGCTCGCCCGCCGGCGGCGCGCTGCCGGCAATGCCGCGGATCACCACCCCCACACCGAGGCCGGCGAGCGCCTGGAGGCCGAACTTCTGCCACGCGAACAGCCCCTGGTTCTTGCCGCGGCGGACCTTGAGCAGGTCGTCGGCGAAGCCGATCGCGCCAAACGCGAGCGTGGTCAGCGTCACCACCCACACCCACGGCTCGCCGAGGTCGCCCCAGAGCGCGACCGGCAGCGTGATCGCCGCCAGGATCAGCAGGCCGCCCATCGTCGGCGTGCCCGCCTTGGCGCGGTGCGAGCTCGGCCCCTCCTCGCGGATCGCCTGGCCGATCTGGTGGCGGCGCAGCGCGCGGATCATCGCCGGTCCCGAGGCGACGCCGATCACGAGCGCGGTCAGGATCGCGAGCGCGGCGCGGAACGTGATGTATCGGAAGACGTTCAGCGGCGTGAACGTGGTGTGGAGCTCGTAGAGCAGCCAGTACAGCATCACGCCACCCCCGCGCAGAGGGCGTCCACCACCGCGTCGAGGTGGATGCCGCGCGAGCCCTTGACCAGCACGACGTCGCCGGGGCGCAGGCGCGGACGGAGCAGCTCGAGCGCCGCCGCCGCGTCGGGCACGTGGTGCGCCTCGGTGCCGACGGCCGCGTTCGCGAGCTCGGCGGCGGGAGGCCCGCCGACCGCGACCAGGAGGTCGGCGGCCGCGGCGGCGCGCCGGCCGACCTCGCGGTGCAGCGCCGCGGCGGTCGGGCCGAGCTCGAGCATCTCGCCGAGCACCGCCACCCGCCGCCCGGGTGTGCCCGCGAGCAGCTCGAGCAGCGCCCTGGCCGCCTCCGGCGAGGAGTTGTAGCTGTCGTCCACCACCGTGATCCCGCCCGGCAGCGCGTGGATCTCGCCCCGCCGCGGCGCTGGCCTCATCGCGGCGGCGGCCGGCCCGACCGCGGCCGCGGGCACGCCGACGGCGAGCGCGAGCGTCGCGGCGGCGAGCAGGTTGTCGGCCTGGTGGCGGCCGGCGAGGCGCCAGTCGACCTCGACCGGACCGAGGCGGCCGGCGAGGGTGAAGCGCGCGCCGAGGAGGCCGGCGGGGTGCCACCCGTCGATCCACAGGTCGGCGGCGCGCGGCGCGCCGTAGCGCACCACGTCGCCGGGGAAGCGCGCGGCGAGCGCGGCGACGCGGGCGTCGGCGGCGTTGAGCACGAGCAGGCCGTCGCGGCGCAGGTGTGGGATCAGCTCCGCCTTGGCCTCGGCGATCGCCTCGATGTCGGGGAAGAACTCGAGGTGGACCGGCGCGATCACGGTGTAGAGCAGGGCGTCCGGCCGCGCCAGCGCGCCGAGGCGGTCGAGCTCGCCCGCGTGGCTCATGCCGAGCTCGGCGACCATCCACTCGATGCCGGCCGGTTGGTTGCACAGCTCGACCGGGAAGCCGCTCTCGGAGTTGCGGTTCCCGGCGGTGAGGCCGACCCCGAAGGTGGTGGCGAGGAGCGCGGCGAGGAACTCCTTGGTGGTGGTCTTGCCGATCGAGCCGGTGACGGCGGCGAGGCGGTAGGGCGCCTCCGCGCGCTCCCCGGCGGCGAGCCGCTGCAGGCCGCGCAGCGCGTCCGGCACGACGATCTGCGGCAGCTCGACCGGCACCGCATGCGTCACCAGCGCGGCCGCGGCTCCCGCGGCGGCTGCTGCCGCGACGAAGTCGTGGCCGTCGACGCGCGCCCCGGGCAGGGCGACGAACAGGTTGCCGGCGCGGACCTGGCGCGAGTCGATCGCCACACCGGCGACCTGGCGTGCGCCGTCGCCGAGGTGGCGCGCCTCGAGGCGGGCGGCGAGCTCGCGGACGGTCGCCGCGATCACGGCTTCCTCCGGCGCGCGAGCTCGCGCACCACCTGGCGGTCGTCGAACGGCACGGCGTGGTCGGCGAACAGCTGCTCGGTCTCGTGCCCCTTGCCGGCGATCAGCAGCAGGCAGCGCTCGTCGGCGAGCGAGAGCGCGGCGGCGATCGCCTCGCGCCGATCGGGGATCGCCAGCGCCCGGGTGTTGCCGGAGGCGCGCACGCCCTCGAGCACCGCGGCGACGATCGCGAGCGGGTCCTCGCTGCGCGGGTTGTCGGAGGTGACGATCGGCACGTCGGCGAGGCGGCCGACGATCTCGCCCATGGGCGCGCGCTTGCCGTGGTCGCGGTCGCCGCCGCAGCCGAACACGACCACGATGCGCCGGTCCTCGACCTGGCGCAGCGCCCGCAGCACCTGCTCGAGCGCGTCCGGGGTGTGGGCGTAGTCGACGAAGACGGGGAACGCGGCGCCGGCGTCGACCGGCTCGAGCCGGCCGGGCAGCGGCGCGGCGCCCTCGAGGCCGCCTGCGATCGCGTCCTCCGGCCAGCCCAGCGCACAGGCGGCTGCGGCCGCGGCGAGCGCGTTGCGCAGGTTGTGCTGGCCGACCAGCGGCAAGCGCAGCGCGCGCTCGCCGGTGGGGAGGCGAAGGACGAAGCTGGTGCCCTGGAAGTCCGCGGCGACGTCGCTCGCCGTCACCAGGCAGCCGGGGCCGAGGCCGAAGCTGAGGTCGCCGGCCCGCGGCTCGGCAAGGAGGCGGGCCATGAACGGGTCGTCGGCGCCGATCACGCGCCGGCCCGGCGGCTTCTCGCGCAGCATCCCCGCCAGGCTCGCCTTGACCGCGAAGTAATCCTCGAGGTCGCGGTGGAAGTCGAGGTGGTCGCGGGTGAGGTTGGTCCACACCGCGACGTCGAACTCGAGGCCGGCGACGCGCTCGAGCGCGATCGCGTGTGAGGAGACCTCCATCACCGCGGCGGTGCCGCCGCCGGCGACCAGCTCGGCGAGCAGCGGGGCGAGGTCGGTCGCCTCGGGCGTCGTCCGCGCCGCCTTCTCGCTGCGCTGCGGCAGCGTGTAGGCGAGGGTGCCGAAGACGCCGGGCCGCTCGCCGGCGGCGGCGGCGATGCGGCCGACCAGGTCGGCCACCGTGCTCTTGCCGTTGGTGCCGGTGATGCCGACCATCGTGAGGCGGCGCTGCGGGTCGCCGGCGAGCGCCCAGGCGGCGAGTGCGGCGGCGCGCCGCGGCGCCGCGGTCGCCAGCCAGGCGACGCCCGGGCCCGGGTCGCGGTCGGACAGCACCGCGACCGCGCCGCGCTCGCGCGCCTCGGCGGCGAACTCGATGCCGTGCCGGCGCTGGCCGGGCAGCGCGGCGAAGACGAGGCCGGGCGCCGCCGCGCCGGACCGATGCGTGATCCCGGTCGCGACCGCACTCGCCGGCCCGCGCAGCTCGGCGCCGCAGCGGCTCGCGAGCTCGGCGAGCGTCACGTCCGGCCCCACTCGCTCGGCGCCATCCCGAGCAGCGTCACGAGGCGGTTGGCGATGCGGCCGAACGCCGGCGCCGCGACCTCCGCGGCCCAATAGTTGCTGTGCGGCTCGTTGATGCACACCACGATCGCCAGCCGCGGCGAGCTCGTGGCCAGGAACCCGGCGAACCAGGCGACGTGCCGGCCGGTGCCGTAGCCGCCGGCGAACGCGCGCTGCGCGGTCCCGGTCTTGCCGGCGACGCGGAAGCCGGGGACGTCGGCGCTCTTGCCGGTGCCGTCCTCGACCACCGCCTCGAGCATGCTGGCGATGGCGTGAGCGGCGTCGGGGGCGAGCACCTGGACCGGCGCCTGGGCGCGGCTCGGCGTGACCACGCGCCCGTCGCGGTCGCGCGTCTCGAGCACCAGCGAGGGGCGGACGAGGCGGCCGCCGTTGGCGAGCGCCGCGTACGCCTGGGCGAGCTGGATCGGCGTGACGCTGATCTCCTGGCCGAGCGCGAGGCCGGCGCGCGAGACCGCCGACCAGTACTGCGGCGAGTGGTAGATCCCGCGCGTCTCCGCCGGCAGCTCCACCCGGGTCGGCTGGCCGAAGCCGAAGGCGCGGATGGTGGCGTCGAGCTGGGCCGGGGTGAGGCGGAGCGCGACGCGGATCGCACCGGTGTTGGACGACTTGGCGAGCACCTCGCGGATCGGCAGCATGCCGAAGCGGGCGTGGTCGTGGAAGAAGACGTTGGCGACCTGCACGCCGCCGCCGGAGCAGTCGACCATCTCGAACGGCGACAGGACGCCGGCGGTGAGCGCGGCGGCGACGATGAACGGCTTGAACGTGGAGCCGGGCTCGAGCGCGTCCTCGATCGCGTGGTTGTGGCGGCCGTCGGCGAGCCCCTCGTCGAGGTGGCCGGGGTCGTAGCTCGGCAGCGAGGCAAGGGCGAGCAGCTCGCCGCTCGCGACGTCCATCACCACCGCCGCCGCGCCCTTGCCGCCGACCTCCGCGAGCGTGCGCGCGAGCTCCTCCTCGGCCACCTCCTGGATGCGGGAGTCGAGCGTGAGCACGAGCGACTGGCCGGGACGCCCGGGCGTCTCCAGGCGCAGGTCGAGCGGGGTGGGCGAGATGCGGCCGTCGCGCAGCATCCGGTAGACGCTCGGCACGCCGCGCAGGGTGCGGTCGAACGACGCCTCGAGGCCGGCCTGTCCGGTGCCGCTCGAGTCGATGAAGCCGACCGTGGCGCCGGCCAGGCCGTGCTGAGGGTAGACGCGCCGCTCGGTCGGCAGCCAGCCGACGCCGCGCTCGCGCAGGCGCTCGACCGCCGCCGCCGCCGAGCGGTCGAGGTCCTTGGCGAGGTAGAAGAACCCGTCCTTCTCGGCGAACTTGGCGAGGATCTCGCCCGCGGTCATGCCGGTCACCGGCGCGAGCCCGGCGGCGACGTCCTTCCACTCCCGGCGCGGCACCCGGCTCGGGTTGGCGTAGATCACCGCCCGCTCGAGCGAGCCGGCGAGGACGTGGCCGTCGCGGCTGACGATGTCGCCGCGCGGCTCCTCGACCTCGACCGTCTTCTCCTGCTGGCGCGCGGACTCCGCCTCCCAGCTCGCGTGCTGCAGCAGCTGCACCTGGCCGAGGCGCACCACCACCACGGCCGCCCACACCGCGAGGGCGCGCCCGAGCAGTCGCAGGCGGGCGGCGTTCACCATCAGCGTGGCTTCCGTACCGGGTGCGCGGGCCGCGTCGCGGCCGCCGGCTTGGCGCCGAACGAGGCGAGCTGTCCGCTCGGGCCGAGGTAGAGCACGCGCTCGCGGGGGACGGTCGCGAGGCCGAGCGAGTCGAGCTCGCCGGCGAGGGCGGTCGGCGAGGTGAGCGCCTCGCGCTCGAGCAGGAGCCGGCGGTGCTCGTCCTCCAGCCGCCTGACGTCCGCGCTCAGTCGCGCGATCTCGTAGCGCATCCGCAGCGTCGCCTGGCGCGGCGCGACGAACCCCGCCATCACCGCGCTCACCAGCGCGGCGCCGGCGACGCTGCCGATCAGCCAGCGCCGCCAGCGGCGGTCGAGCTGGCGGTGCAGCCAGGAGTTGCGCGGCTGGTAGCCGCCCACCCTCATCCCGGCTTCCTCTCCGCCACCCGCAGGCGCGCGGAGCGCGCGCGCGGGTTGGTGGCGGTCTCGTCGGCGTCCGGCCCGAGCGGGCGCGGGGTGAGCACCTCGAGCAGCCGCTCGGGGTTGCACTGGCAGGCGAAGCTCCCGGGCGGGCAGACGCAGCGCCCGGACAGACGCCTCAGCGTCCGCTTCACCAGCCGGTCCTCGATCGAATGGAAGGCGATCACCGCGAGGCGGCCGCCGGGGCGCAGTGCCCGCGCCGCACGCTCGACCGCGGTCGGGATCCCGTCCAGCTCCTCGTTGACCGCGATCCGCAGCGCCTGGAACGTACGGGTGGCGGGGTCGATCCGGTCGCGGCGGTGGCCGAGCGCGGCGAGCACCACGCGGTGGAGCTCGCCGGTGGTGCGCAGCGGCGCGCTCGCGCGGGCGCGGACGATCGCCTTCGCGACGCGGCGGGCGCGCGGCTCCTCGCCGTAGTCACGCACGATCCGCGCCAGCTCTTCCTCGCCCGCTTCGGCGATCAGCTCCGCGGCCGAGCTGCCCCGGCCCGAGAAGCGCATGTCGAGCGGCCCGTCGTGGCGGAACGAGAAGCCGCGCTCCGGGGTGTCGAGCTGAAGCGAGGAGACGCCGAGGTCGAACAGCGCCGCCGCGACCGCGTCGATCCCCAGGCGCCGCAGCACCTCGTCGAGCTGCCGGTACGACGCCTCCACCAGCTCGACGCGTGCGGCGAACGGGGCGAGCGCCTCGCGCGCACGGCGCAGCGCGTCGGGATCGACGTCGAGGCCGATCAGGCGGGCGCTCGGCTCGCGCTCGAGCAGCGCCCGAGCGTGGCCGCCCAGCCCCACGGTGGCGTCGACGATGACGCCCCCGGGCGCCGGGAGGAGCGCTTCGAGCACCTGGCGCACCAGGACCGGGCGGTGAGCTGCGCCTGCCATCTGGCATCACTGCTCCAGGGCGGCGAGCGCGGCGAGCTCCTCGGCGGTGAAGGCGGTGGCGAGCTCGGACTGGGCCCGGTCACGGGCGACCACGGCGAGGAACCGCCCGCGCCCCGACACCACGACCTCGCCGTTGACCTGCAGCACGCCCCGCAGCAAGGCCGGGATCAGGACCCGGCCTTGGGCGTCGACCTCGTCCTCCTGGCCGTAGTTCGCGTGCTCGAGCAGGCGCTGCACGAGCGGGTCCATCGACGGCCGGGCGAGGAAGCGGCTCTCGAGCTCCTCCCACACCGACAGCGGGTAGACGCGCAGCTCGAGCGGCCCGAGCGAGGTGACGAACACCTGGTTCCCGAACCACTCCTCGAGCTGGGCCTTCAAGCGGGCAGGGAGCTTCAGGCGGCCCTTGTCGTCGACGGTTGCCTGGTAGCTCCCGCGAAACGTCTCCATTGCTCCTCTCCGCAACCCGCTCGCGCGGGACGTGGGCCACGGCGGTCCACTTCGCTCCACTTTTGTCCACCGCCATGATGAGGCGGCCAGCGAGCCGTGTCAAGGGATTGCGCGGAGGCCGGACGG
>DATIYW010000092.1:0-10205 GCA_035517415.1 Thermoanaerobaculaceae bacterium | reverse complement strand
GATCCACGACACGGCCGCGGAGCACCCGATCATGCGCCTCGGCCTGGTGCCGGCCCACCCGACCCCGGTCGCCTTCATCACCAGCATGTTCATGCACTCGGGATGGATGCACCTGCTCGGCAACCTGCTGATCTTCTACCTCGCCGGGCCGTTCATCGAGGACGCGTTCGGACGCCCGCTGTTCGCCGCGCTCTACCTCGCGTCGGGCCTGTTCGCGGCCGGCTTCCACATCGCGATGTTCCCGCACTCGACCTCGCCGCTGGTGGGCGCGTCGGGCGCGATCGCCGGCATCATGGGCGCGTTCCTGATTCGCTTCGCCCGGACGCGGGTGCGGTTCTTCTACGTGCTGTGGCTGTTCCTGCTCGTGAGGTGGGGCACGGTCACGGTGCCGGCGTGGGTGGTGCTGCCGCTGTGGCTGCTGCAGAACCTGTTTTTCGCCGGGCTGTCGAGCCAGTCCGGGGTGGCGTACTGGGCCCACGTCGGCGGGTTCGGGTTCGGCTGCGCCGCGGCGCTCGCGATCCGGCAGCTCAAGGTCGAGGAGAGGTACGTCGCGCCGGCGATCGAGAAGGAGATCTCGGTCAGCCAGCACGCCGAGCTCGACCCGGCGATGGAAGCGCTCTCTCGCGGCGAGGTCGCGGCGGCGCGCGAGGGGTTCGCGCGGGTGCTGGCGGCCGAGCCACGCAACCCGGACGCCCACCTCGGCATGTGGCAGACCTACGTCCACGCGAGCGACGCGCGGGGCGGCGCCGAGCACGTCGTGCGGGTAATCGAGGACGAGCTGCGCCGCGGCGAGGGCACGCTCGCGCTCGACCACTGGCGCGAGCTGGTCCAGGCGGCTGGCACCGGAGGCCCGGCGGCGCTGCGCTGGCGTCTTGCGAGCGTGATCGAGGCGCAGCTCCCGGCCGCCGCGGCGGAGATCTACCGCGACCTGGCGGCCGACCCGACCGCGGGCGTGCTGGCGGAGAAGGCGGCACGGCGCCTCGGAGCGCCGGTTGGCGCCGCGGCGAGCGCGGCAGGACCGCAGGCCGCGGCCGCCGCTGCGATCCGGCCGGTGCCGCCCGCGACCGTCGCCGCCGCGCCCGCAGCACCGGCGCCGGACGGGTGCGCGCCGGGCTTCGAGGTCGAGAGCTGCACGCCGCAGCGCCTGCAGGCGGACGGCCTGTTGCTGGTCGGCAACGCCGGCGGCCCGGAGATCCTGCCGTTTGCCCAGGTCGGCACGGTCGCGGTCGGCGCGATCACCGGCGCCCAGCGGCCGTACCTCGTGCTCGACCTGGTGCTGCGTCCGGTCCCCGGCGAGCGGCGGAAGGTCGTTCGCCTGTTGAGCTCGGGCTTCGACCCGCGCGCGCTGGTGGGCGGAGTGGGGCAGACCCCGATCGAGGCGTTCCGCGAGCTGATCCGCGTCATCGTCGCCGCGACCGGCGCTCGCGTGGCGCCCGACACGCTGCTGTCGTCCGGGGGCCGGTTCGCGAGCTTCGCGACACCCGAGGAGTACGAGCGCGCGCTGCTCGCGCCGCTGGCGTGAGGCGCCGGCGGTCCGCGCCGGGTTGACACCGGGTCCGCGGGAATTCGGCTATGATTGGCGCAGCATCACGGTGGCGGGGCGCAGCGAGCGGTGTGGTCGCAGGATTCCAGGCCGCACGTTGCAGGTTGGGGATGGGGAACGCCGGGCCCGCGGTTGCTTATGGTGGGGCGTGTCGCCCGGTGACGTGACGTGGATCGACGCCGCACCGAGCGGCGCGCCAGAACGGGGGAGAACGATGGCAAAACTGAAGGAGAGGCTCAGCGCCAAGGTCCAGGAACAGCGTCCGCGCACCCAGAAGCTGCTCAAGGAGCACGCCGAGGTGAAGATCGGCGAGGTCACGATCGGCCAGGCGATCGGCGGCGGGCGCGGCGTGCGCATGCTCGTCACCGACATCTCGTACCTCGACCCGATGGAAGGGATCCGGTTCCGCGGCAAGACCATCCCGGAGACGTTCGCGGCGCTGCCCAAGGTGCCGGGGAGCGGCTACCCGTACGTCGAGGCGTTCTGGTGGTTCCTCCTCACCGGCGACGTGCCGACCAACGAGGAGACGCTCGACGTCGTGCGCGAGTTCCAGGCGCACCGCGAGGTGCCCGCGTACGTCGGCACGGTGCTGCGCGCGATGCCGCGCGACGCCCACCCGATGGTGATGTTCTCCACCGCGATCCTGGCGATGGAGCGGGAGTCGACGTTCGTCAAGCGCTACAACCAGGGGATGAAGAAGGACGAGTACTGGGACGCGACCTACGACGACGCCACCAGCCTGCTCGCCAAGCTGCCCTCGATCGCGGCGCTGATCTACCGTCTGAAGTACAAGGGCGATGCGCAGATCGCCGCGGACCCGAAGCTCGACTTCGGCGGCAACTTCGCGCACCAGATGGGGTTCGCCAAGCCGTACGACGACGTCGCGCGGATGTACTTCATCCTCCACTCCGACCACGAGTCCGGCAACGTCTCGGCGCACACCACCCACCTCGTCGCCTCGGCGCTCTCCGACGCCTACTACGCGCTCTCCGCCGGCATCGACGGCCTCGCCGGTCCGCTCCACGGCCTCGCCAACCAGGAGGTGCTGCGCTGGATCATGAAGTTCCAGGAGAAATTGGGCGGCGCCGAGCCGACCGAGGAGAACGTCAAGCAGGCGCTGTGGGACACGCTCAAGGCCGGGCAGGTGATCCCGGGGTACGGCCACGCGGTGCTGCGCAAGACCGACCCGCGCTACGTGGCGCAGATGGAGTTCTGCCAGAAGCACCTGCCGCACGACCCGCTGTTCAAGCTCGTCAACATGATCTACAAGGTCGCGCCGGGCGTGCTGACCGAGCACGGCAAGACCAAGAACCCGTGGCCCAACGTCGACGCGCAGTCGGGCGTGATCCAGTGGTACTACGGGCTCAAGGAGTGGGACTTCTACACCGTGCTGTTCGGCGTCGGGCGCGCCATCGGCGTGCTCGCGAACATCACCTGGGACCGCGCCCTCGGCTACCCGATCGAGCGGCCGAAGTCGGTCACCACCAAGATGCTCGAGGACGTCGCCTCCAAGGCGATCCATCACGACGAGCTGGGAAGCGACTGAGGCGGGGGTCCGGGGCCCGGGGACCGGGGTCCTGGACAACAGCAGCAACAACCCGAAGGCGCCCGGGGCGACCCGGGCGCCCGCGTCTGCGGCCGCTGTCCCGGACCCGGCGGCGTCGTGGCGTCTCGAGTGTGGAGCGCCGGTCGATCGGCGCTGTTGACACCTGGTCTCGCTCGCTCCATGATCGCGCGTCGGAGGCCAAGACCATGACCAGGCTCGCCCTCGTCCTGACCGGCTCCCTCGTGCTCGCCGGCGCGTCCGTCGTCGCGGAGGAGCACGACATGCACGTCTCCAGCGTCGCCAGCACGCCGCAGTGGGAGAAGGTCAAGTCGCTGGCGGGCGAGTGGGACGGCTACGGCATGGAGGCGGGGAAGAGGGTCCCGACCCACGTCTCGGTGCGCCCGACCGGCGACGGCTCGGCGATGATGCACGTGATCGACGCCGGCACGCCGCACGAGATGGTGACGATGTTCGCCATGGACAAGAACGACCTGCTCGCCACGCACTACTGCTCGGCGCACAACCAGCCGCGCCTGCTGGCGCAGCCGGGCGGCGATCCCTCGCGGATCGTCTTCGACTTCAAGGACGGCACCAACATCCGACCCGGCGACGGTTACATGAAGCGGCTGGCCGTCACGTTCGTCGACGCCGACCACCACAACGAGGAGTGGAGCTACGACGAGGGCGGCAAGGTCTCCGCGATGACGTTCATGCTGACCCGCGTCAAGCCGGCTGCGGCCAGATAGCGCGGGCGCGCCGCCTTAGCCGCGCCCGGCGAGACGGGCGCGGAGGCGGTCCCGCAGGCCGGCCGCCGCGGCCCTGACCTCAGGGGTCTTGGCGTTGGCGGCGAGGTCCTCGGCGATCGCGAGCGCCGCCAGGATCTCGCCGCGGCTGGCGAGCGCCGCGGCCTGGTTGTAGCGGTCGGCCTCGCGCTGGCGCTCCTCCTCCCGGCGTACCGCACGCGCCCGCTCCGAGTTCGGGTCCGGCGCGACGCGCGTCACCGTTCCCCCGGCCTTCGGCGCCGCACCGTCCGGCGTTGCCTTCGCCTCCGCCACGATGCGGTCGCGCAGCCGCTCCGCCTCCGCCCGCAGGTCTGCGTTCGGGATCGTCGGGATCAGCCGCTGCAGCGCGGCCAGCGCCTCGTCGCGCCGGCCGGCGTTGAAGTCGGCGACGGCCGCGTTGTAGGCCGCCACCGCGGCGTTGGTGGCTGCGATCTCGCGGATGTGCGAGAGCTGCGACCGGATCTGCTCGCGAAACGCTTCGTCCTTCGACCGCGCCAGCGCCCGCTCGAGCGCCGCCGCCGCCGCGTCGAGGTCGTGGCCCGACGCGGCCGCCACCGCGCCGCCCGCCTCCATGTGCGCGAGCAGCTCGGGCAGCTGGGCGCGTACCCGCGGGTCGGGCGAGTCGACGAGGTAGCGGGCGACGACCTCGTAGCCGCGCGCCGGCCTGCCGGCCTTGACGCAGAGCTGGGCGAGCGTGGCCGCCGCGTCGGAGCGGCTCGGCGCCAGCGCGAGCGCCTTCTCGAGCGCCTCGATTCCCGGCGTGACGTCGTCGGCCGCGCCGAGCAGGTAGCTGCTCCCGAGGCCGACGAGGGCGGCGACCGAGTCCGCCCGCGCATCCAGGCACAGCCGGAACAGGTCCCGCGCCTGAGCCGCGAGCTGGAGCGGCGGAGCCCCCGAGTCGCGCCACTGCTCGCCCCCGAGGTGAATGAGGAACTCGCCGCGGTGCAGCGCGGCCTCGGGATCCACCGGCTTCGCGGCGGTCGCGGAGACGAACAGCGCGGCGGCCTCGTCGTTCCGGCCTTGCTTGGCCGCCGCCCGGGCGAGGACCGCGGTGGCGCGGGCCGAGGACGGGTCCGCGCGGTGCGCCTCCTCGGCGAAGGCGCGCCCCTCGCTCGGCCCGCAGGTCGGGCACTCGAGGAACAGGCTCGCGAGCTCGACCAGCGCTTCGCTCCGCGGCAGCGGCCGCGGCTCGCCGGACACGGTCGCGGGCAATGCGGTCACCGGGAGGCGCAGCGCCGACATCACGGCGCGTTGCCGGTAGCTGTTGAGGTCCCTGGTGAACGCCTCGCAGGAGAGGCCGAACGCACCCGAGAACGCAGTCTCCTCGGCTTCGCCCTGGCGGCGCCGGGCGAGGTAGGCGGCGAGCTGGCTGCGGCCCGTGGGCGAGCCGACCAGGAGGTAGTGCACCATCAGCCACGACTGGGCGTAGAACTGCGGCTGCAGCGAAGGCGAGGTGTACTCCGGCGAGTCGTGCCCGACGGCGAGCAGCCTGGCCGTCGGCATCAGGCCCATCTGCTCCAGCGTCTGGAGGTGCTGCGCGTCGGGCCGGCCGATGCGGACGTCGCCGCCCGAGACCGAGAACGAGCCGAAGAACTCCGCGCCGCCCTCGTCGAGCCAGAGCGGGAGGGAGGGCGAGCTGGTCCGCGCCAGGGCGTGGGCAAGCTCGTGGTAGGCGATGTGGCGGGCGTCCTCGAACCGCCGCACCGCGAACAGCAGGTAGCTCGCGTGCACGCCCGGCTCGAACAGGCCCGCGATACTCGCGCACGGGCGCCCGAGCAGCGCGGCGCAGTAGTCGTCGAACGTGCCGGCGGAGCCGAAGATGACGACCTTGGTCGGCGGCTCGAGCCGGGCCGGGACCCCCATCGCCGCGCCGGTCGCCGCCACCATCCGCTCGAGGTCCGCGGCGACCTCGCGCACCTTGCCCGCGACGCCGTCGGAGATCAGCTCGAAGTGCTCGGTCCGCAGCGCCACCCAGTGCGACCGCTCGCCGGGAAGCTCGAGCGCGGCGGCGGCGGAGGCACCGACCGCGAGCGCGATCGAGGCGGCCGTGGCGAGGTGTCGCATCGTCCGCGCCTCCACCGCGGCGCCCGCGCCCTCCCGCCTACGCCGGGGTGGCGGCGGGCGTCGGCGCCACCGCCGCGCGGCCGGACGCGAAGGCGACGCGGTTGAGGTCGAGGTACTTCTTCGGCACGCGCTGCGAGAGGCACTCCCACCACGTCGCCTCGGGCAGCGGCAGCAGCCGCGAGATCGCGCCGAGCAGGACGACGTTCGCCGCCTTGACGTTGCCCGCCTCCTGCGCGAGCCGCTCGCCCGGCACCATCACCAGCTCGGCGCGCAGTGCCTCGAACACGCGCCGGAGGTGCTCGTCGCCGGGGTAGACGGCGGAGCCCGACGACACCGTGATCGGTACCACTGCCATGTCGTTGACGATCGCCGTCCCGCCGGGCTTGAGGAACTCGGCGAAGCGCAGCGCCTCCATCTTCTCGAACGAGAGCAGGAGGTCGGCCTCGCCCATGCCGACGATCGGCGAGTAGACGCGTTCGGCGTCCCATCGCACGTGGGAGAGCACGCTCCCGCCGCGCTGCGCCATGCCGTGGACCTCGGACTTCTTGACGTCGAAGCCGGCGGCGAGGCCGACCTCGGCGAGGATGTTGCTGGCGAGCAGCGTGCCCTGGCCGCCGACGCCGACGAGCACGAACGAGTACGCCTTCGGGCTGGCCATCGCTCAATTCCCTCCGGAGACCGGCGTCGAGCAGCTCGCCGGCTGGCGCTCCTCGGCGAGGCGCATCTGGTCGCGGGTCGGGATCGCGTCGTGCGGGCAGAGCTGCGAGCACACCTCGCAGCCGGTGCACTGGTCGGGGTCGATGAGCGCCAGCGGCTTGCCCGACTTCGCGTCCAGCTCCTCGCTCTTGAGGATCGCCGGGCAGCCGATGCGGAAGCAGATGCCGCACCCGGTGCACTTCTCCTCGACCACCTCGAGCGGCACCCACTGCTTGCGGATCTCCGGCAGCAGCGCGCACTCGCGCCGCGCCACCAGCACTGCCGGCTGGTCGTGCGACATCAGCTCCTTGTAGGCCTTCTCGAGGCCGTCCACGTCGTAGGAGTCGACGGTCGCGACGTGCTCGATGCCGAGGGCGCGGACAAGCGGCTCGAGCTCGATCACGCGGGTGTCCTGGTGGCCGAGCGTGATCCCGGTCCCGGGGTTGGCCTGGTGGCCGGTCATCGCGGTGGTGCGGTTGTCGAGGATGACGACGAGCACGTTGGCCTGGTTGTAGGCGACGTTGGCGAGCGCCGGCAGCCCGGTGTGGTAGAACGTCGAGTCGCCGATCACCGCGACCATGCGCTCGCCGATCCCGGCGCGCGCCGCGCCGTGCGCCACGCCGATCCCGGCGCCCATGCAGCCGCAGGTGTGGATCGCCGACAGCGGCGGCAGCAGGCCGAGCGTGTAGCAGCCGATGTCGCCGGTGACGGGCACCTTCTTCTTCGAGAGGAGCTGGAACACGCCGCGGTGCGGGCAGCCGGCGCACAGCACCGGCGGGCGCGCCGGCAGCTCCGGCTTGGGCAGCGCGGCGACCTCGACCGGGGCGTGGTCGACGGCGAGCCCGGCGGCGGCGGCGGCCTGGCGGACGACCGACGGGTCGAGCTCGCCGCAGAGCGGGAAGATCGACTTGCCCTCGCACGCGATCCCCAGCATGCGCACCTGCTCCTCGATCACCGGATCGAGCTCCTCGAGCACGATCAGTCGGCTCACGCCGGCCACGAAGGCGCGCACGAGCTGCTCGGGGATCGGGTAGACGAGGCCGAGCTTGAGCACCGACGCGGCCGGCATCACCTCGCGGGCGTACTGGTAGGCGACGCCGGCGGTGATCACGCCGACGGCGCGGTCGCGCCACTCGATGCGGTTGAGCGGCGACTTCTCCGCCCACGCCGCGACGTCGCGCGCGCGCTGCTCGACCAGCGGGTGGCGCTTGCGCGCGTTGGCCGGGATCATCACGTACTTGGCGGTGTCGCGGGGGAACTTGTCGCGCCGCGGCGCGCGGTCGGCCCGCTCGCCGAGCTCGACCGGCCCCGACGAGTGGTTGGTGCGCGTCGTCGTGCGCAGCATCACCGGCGCGTCGAAGCGCTCCGAGAGGTCGAACGCGGCGATCGTGAAGTCCTTGCACTCCTGCGAATCCGCCGGCTCCAGGCAGGGCACGCGGGCGAACTGGGCGAAGCGCCGGTTGTCCTGCTCGTTCTGCGAGGAGTGCATCGCCGGGTCGTCCGCCGAGACGAGCACGAGGCCGGCCTCGGCGCCGGTGAACGAGGCGTAGAAGAACGAGTCGGCGGCGACGTTCAGCCCGACGTGCTTCATCGCCGCGAGCGCGCGCCGGCCGGCGTACGCCGCGCCGACCGCGACGTCGACCGCCACCTTCTCGTTCGTCGACCACTCGCAGTAGACGTGGGGGAAGCGCGACAGCTCCTCGAGGATCTCGGTCGAGGGGGTTCCCGGATAGGCGGCCGCGAGGTGGACGCCCGCTTCCCAGGCGCCGCGGGCGATCGCCTCGTTTCCGGAAAGGACTCGCTTCATGGCCAGACCTCCTGGTGACGGCGCGGATTCACGGCGACCGGCGTAGTTCCCGAACCGCGCCCGCGACCGGGGCGCGCGCCTGGATTCTAGCCTGCTTCGAGAGGTTCTGCAGCCTCGTCGAGCGCGTTGGAAGCGGTCGATTGGAACGGGATCGAAACGGGCGAAGAGAAAAACCCCCCGGCGGGGCGGTGGGGACCGAGTGTCGGATGGCTTGGGGGGGAGATCCAACGGCGGTACCCTGCGGGGCGCCCCACCGGGGAAGTTCTGTTTTCAACTAGCGGCCTGCACCCACCGAGCTGCCCCCAAAGTGAAGGCCTTCACAAGGGCAACCTAGCACCTCCCGTTCCCGGTTGCAAGTGGGGTGACGTGCGGGCCCTCACTCCGGCCCCGGAGACCGGAGTCGGACGCCGGGCGGCGATCGTGCGACTGGCTTACAATGAGCGGACGGAGAGGGCCATGCCACGCACATACGAGGGGATGCTCGACGCCAAGGGGTTCCGCTTCGGGCTCGTCGTCAGCCGCTTCAACGAGCTGCTCACGGGCCGCTTGCTCGAGGGCGCGCTCGACTGCCTCGCGCGGCATGGCGCCCGCGACGAGGACCTCACGATCGTGAAGGTCCCGGGCGCCTGGGAGGTGCCGCTGGTGGCCGAGCGGCTCGCCGTCTCGGGCAAGGTCGACGCGGTGATCGGGCTCGGCGTGCTGATCCGGGGCGCGACGCCGCACTTCGACTACATCGCCGCCGAGACTGCGAAGGGCCTCGCGCACGTCGGCATATCGAGCGGGATCCCGGTCTCGTTCGGCGTGCTCACCACCGACACCGTCGAGCAGGCGCTCGAGCGCTCCGGGTCCAAGGCCGGCAACAAGGGCTGGCAGGCGGCGCAGGCGTCGATCGAGATGGTGCAGCTGTACCGCCGCCTGGGGGAGTAGCGGGTGGGAGTCCGTCGGCGCGGGCGCGAACTCGCGCTCCAGATGCTCTACCAGTACGAGCTGGCCGGCACCGATCTCGAGGGGATCTTCGCCAGCTTCGAGGAGCTGCAATCCGCGCCGCCGTCGACGCGCGAGTTCGCCACCAGCCTCGTGCGCGGCGTGATCGCGCGCCTCGAGGAGCTCGACCGGCGCCTGGTCGACCAGACCGACCACTGGCGCCTGGAGCGGATGGCGGCGGTCGACCGCAACATCCTCCGCCTCGCTGTCTACGAGCTGGAGTTCGAGCCCGACACCCCGCCGCTGGTGGTGATCGACGAGGCGGTGGAGATCGCCAAGCGATTCGGCAGCGAGCGCTCGAGCCAGTTCGTCAACGGCATCCTCGACGGTTTCCTCCACCGCCGCAGCGCGGCCGGGGAACGCTGATGCGCGCTCGCGTCGCGCTCGTCGCGGCGCTCGCGCTCGCCCCCGCCGCGGGCGCGGACGAGGCGCGCTACTTCCTGCCCGCCGCGGTCGCCGCGCGCGTCGAGGCCGGGCAGCGCTCCGGCCTCTGGGTCGAGCTGGAGCGCGCCAACGGCGGCCTGACGGTGACCGTGAGCGAGGCGGTGCGCGCGCTCCCCGGCTCGCCGGCGTTCCCGCTCGAGCGGACGGAGGGGTGCGGCGACCCCGCCGCGCTCGAGGTCCCGCGCGGCTTCGCGCTCCCGCCCGCGCTCGAGCGACTGCGCGCGAGGCGGGGGAGCGCGCTCGGGGTGGTGCGCTCGGTGGTGGCGTACGTGTCGGAGCGCACGGCGCTCGACGAGGACGACCGCGGCCCGCAGGACGGCGTCTCGGTGCTGCGGCGCG
>DATIYW010000091.1:0-2189 GCA_035517415.1 Thermoanaerobaculaceae bacterium | reverse complement strand
CCGACCGAACGCGAAGACGTCGGCGGGAGCGCTGGTCGCGAACGCGAACGCCGCGCCGCCCGCGCCGAGCGTCGCCGGGCCGATCGCGAGCGAGTGGTGCCCGATCGGCAGCGAGTAGACGTCCTCGGAGAGCTTGAGCGCGGCGCGCGCGTCGAGCAGCCGGCCGAGGCTGATCGGCCCGACCGAGACGCCGCCGACGGCCAGGCCCGCGAGGTCCTCGATCAGCATGCCGAGCGCCTTCTGGAGGAAGTCGCGGTGCATGTCGAGGGAGTGGTGGACCTCGAGCGTCAGCGCCTCGCCCGGCAGGCGCTTGTACCGCTGCCCTTCGAACAGCTCGCTGCCGGGCACGGCCGCGCCCAGGTCGGGGGCCGGGACCGGGCCGTCGAGCGAGGCGACGGCGAACGAGGTGAAGGGGTTGTCGTCCTGCCGGAGAGGGTGCGCCCACTGGAAGAGGAAGCGATTGCCGACGTCCGAGCGCCCGGTCATGCCGTTGCACATCACGTCGAGGTTCGCGATCTCCACGCCGATCCTGCCGCTCGCCATCCGCCCTCCCGCTCCGCCCTCGCTGCGATCCCGCGACGTCCCCATGTCCCACCGGCTCGACGATGCGTGTTGCGGCGAGGCTACGGCGGTCACCGGGGGCTGTCAACCGGAGACGCGAGACGCGGCCTTGCCGCGGCTGGCCGATCTCGACTCGAGCGGCCCCGTCTGGGAGTAGGTTCGGCGGAGAGGAAGGCCGGAACCCCGCGGCCGGGCGCGCGGCGCGGAGCGGGTGTGGCGCGGCATCGGGCGAGCGCGATGGCGGTTGCGGCCGGCACCATGCGCCGGCGGGGCGCGGTGTTTGACGCGGAGCGCGCGCACGCTACCATGGCGCCCATCCGCGGGCCGGGAGGTGGGCGATGGGCGGGGAGAGGCGCGAGACGTCGAGACGGATCGGGTCGGCAGGACGTTGGCTGCTGGCCGCGCTCGTGCTGCCGGCGCTCGCCGGCCCGGCGCCCGCACGCGCGGCCGCGTCGGACTGGGTGTGGGTCGGCAAGACCGGCGAGTACCACTCGCTGTTCAACCCCAAGCGCCTCACGCGCAGGGGCTCGCAGGTCGGGTTCTGGCTGCGGAACAAGTACCCGGCGACCCACCTTTCGAACGAGATCTGGACGATCATCGACTGCGCCGCCGACACCTCGGCCGCGCTGCGCACCGTCTCCTACGACCCCTTCCACAAGGTGATCGGCTACCAGGACGCGAAGGACCCGAGGTTCGCGCCGATCCCGAAGGACTCGGTGCTCGCGAAGATCCGCGACCAGGTGTGCCCGGCGGCGCCGGGCGCTGCGCCGCCGCCTCTCGCCACCCCGGCGGCGCCCGCGCTCCCGGCGCCGACCGCCGCACCGGCGAAGGTCACGCCGCAGTAGCGGCCCGGCCCGTCGCCGCCGCCTTCCGTGCGCCGGCCTCGCGGAGTGACGACCGGTCACGAAATCCGGACGGATACTGAGAACGCCCATTTGCAACAGCGGTTCGTTCGTGGCACGCGCCTTGCTGCGGGCCGCGGCCAAGGGAGGCGAACATGCGTCGACCAGGTCCGGCAGCGCTCGTCGCGGCGGCACTCCTCGGCCCCTCGTGCGTCAGCACGCAGATCACGCACTGGACCGGCCTCGACGTGTCGTCGGCGGTGCGGGAGTTCGGGCCGCCGACGCGCGTCGCGTCGGTCGGCGACTGCGACCGCACGCTCGCCCTGTTCGCGACGCGTCACGGATATGCCATTCCGCCCGAGTCCCCGTGCTCGGTCTACGACTGGGACGTCACGCGGCGGGGTCCGGGCGGGGAGCATCTCGGGGTGCTCGTCCTCCAGAGCTGGACGCTGGACGTCGATCGCGGCGGCATGGTGCTGGGGATGGTCGCCAGCACCGAGCTGGCGCCGGGCTCCGAGATCCCGCTCGCCGACGTGGTGGGCGAACTCGGCCAAGCGACGATCGTGCTTCCCTCCCTCGCCTGCGCCGGCTCGGGTCCGGCTTCGGGTGTCGGATCGCCGCGGGCGGCCGGGAGCGTCGTGCGGTGGGTATCAACCGTGACGGAGCCGCGAGGGCGTCTCCGCTACTCGTACCTGGGCTGGCAGTTCAGCCAGTGGACCGCGTACGTCGACCGCGACGGCAAGGTGATGGGTTGGAAGCTGGTGGAGTCGACGAACCGGGCGTGGG
>DATIYW010000090.1:0-5576 GCA_035517415.1 Thermoanaerobaculaceae bacterium | reverse complement strand
GAGGTAGAGCTCCGCCACTCCCGCGGCGGTGAGCCGAGCCGCGAGCGGCACCCCCCAGAGCTCGCGGGGCACCACGAGGTGGCGGCGGAACCACCCCTCGCCCGGCCAGCCGCCGCGGGGCAGGCCGTCCCGGAGCAGCGCCGGGTCGACCGGCGGCCAGCCGGCGTCGTCGCACGCCGGGCTCGCCCACCCCGGGTCGTCGCCCGGGTGGAACCTCCACGCGAACGTGAACTGGACGCCGTCGGGGTCGTTGAACGAGCCGGCGTCGAGCGTGACCGGCCGCGGCTCCTGCCCGCGGACCGCGGCTCCCCAGGCCGCCAGCGCGGCGGCGGCGAGCAGGACGCGCAGGGGGCGGGTCGCGGCGCGCATCGTTCCGCGGCGAATACTACCGCCCCGGGCGGCCTCCTGGGCGGGCCGACTGTGTCTCGATCCGCAGTGTCACCCGGAAGGCCGGACTCCGGTCGCGCGCCGAGCCGTCACTGCTGGAACGCGTAGCTGGCCTTGACGAAGAACTGCCGGCTCGCGAGCGCGAGGCGGTTCGACTCGTCGAGCGCGCGGCTGTCGCCGTAGCCGACGAACAGCACGGTCTGCCAGTTGAGGCGGTACGCGAACAGCGCGGAGCCGGTGAAGCTGCGGTCGCGCTCGGTGACCGCGTTCGTGTACAGCGCCGGGTTGCGCTCCGCGGTGTAGTACTGGCCGATCAGGCGCAGGAACGTCCGCGCGTCGATGTTGTAGGTCGCCTTCAGCCGCGCGATGTCGGCGGTGAAGAGACGGCCCGCCAGCGCTCCCTGCCGCACGTCGAGCCACTGGCGCTCGGCGTTGAAGTCGAGCGCGAGGTGGTCGGTCGGCTTGATCGTCCCGGTCACGTCGACGTCGCCGCCGCTGCCCGGCCGCCCGTTGGCGACGTCGGGCTGGTCGCCGAGGAACCCGTTGAGCGTGACGCGCGAGAACACCCGCCCCGGGTCGATCGACAGGTTGTAGTAGAGCGTGAAGTTCGAGTCCACCACCGTCCCGTCGACCCGGTCGCGCTCCGCGGGCACGAGGTCGACCTCGCCCGTTAGGTTGAGGATCCCGGAGGGGTTGACGAACAGCCCGCACATCCGCTGGACCACGCCGCCGTCCGGCAGCGTGGTGTAGACGCAGAACGGCCCGGTGAGCAGCTGCGAGAACGGACCGACGTTGTAGGAGCTGTAGCCGAGCACCGCCTTGTCGAAGTGGTAGCCGACCTGGGGGACGAACCCGTCGTCGGCGCGGAAGCCGTCGCCGAACTCCTGGTGCTGGGCGTAGGCGAGCCAGCGGTAGCCGTTGTGCCGCACCTGGATGTACGCCGCGTGCGCGGCGAGGTGCCGCCCGTCCCAGCTCGGGTCGAGGTCGGGCCGGTCGGGCGTCGTGGAATCCGAGTAGAGGAACTGGCCGGTGACGCGGTCGTGCTCGCCGAGGCTCCAGACGAAGTCGGGGCCGAGGACGCGGTTGTGCCCGCCGCCCGAGGCGGGGTCGTTCTCGCGGTCGGTGACCAGGAGACCGCCGAAAGAGGCGCCGAAGTCGTGCCGCAGCCTGCCGATCGCCGCGATCGAGCCGAAGTCCTGCGCGGCGAAGGTCGACGCGGTCGGGCCGGGGATGACGACGCTGCCGCCGCCGCGGTCCTCCGTGACGAGCACGGTGTAGGCCGTCGAGTCGATCTTGCCGGTGGCGCGCGCGCCCCAGCGCGGCGAGGTGATCGTGCGGGTGTAGACGGCCTGGATCGGGGTCTGGAACAGGTCGGTCCCCTCGAGGAAGAACGGCCGCTTCTCGGGGTAGAAGATGGCGAACTGCTTGTTGATCGCGATCTGCCCGACGTCCGACTCGACCTGCGAGAAGTCCGGGTTGATCGTGCCGTCCAGGACGGAGCTGGCGGACGGCATCCACTTCGCGTCGATCCCGCCGTTGCCGCCGATCGGCTTGTTGCGCAGCGGCGTGCCGGGGCCGCCGCGCGGCTCGCCGGTCTCGGTCAGCGTGCCGTACGGGGCGACGACGAGGTGGCCGCCGGCCGGCAAGTCGTCGAGGCCGGTGAGCGGCAGCGCGTGGCAGACCATGCAGTTCGTCATCCGCGGGATCGGCTCGCTGTAGATCGCGTAGCGGTAGTCGCGCGGGTAGTTCCTCCATACCGTGATGCCCCAGTGCACCGGCTTGCTGCGGTCGTAGCGGAGGGTGGAGAACGGGATCCGCATCTCCGCCTGCCAGCCGCGCGGCGTGATCTTCGCCGCGGTGTCGTAGAAGAAATCGGGCGAGAGGTCCTCGTTGCCGCTGCCGTCGTCGTAGATGCCGTCGGTCTGCTGCCCGCGCGGGTTGACGCGGAACTCCATCGCCGCGCGGCGGTCGCCGCGGGTGTCGAGGAACACCGCGACGTTGTCGTCGGTGCCGATGATGTTGTCGCGGTCGACGAACGGGGCACGGATCGCCTTCGGGTCGGGGTCGTCGCAGATCAGGCCGATGTAGAAGTAGCGGTCGTCGTAGGCGAGCAGCGCGACGGTGCGGACCTTGGGCTCGACGTTGTCGCCGGGCGAGCTCTCGTAGAAGCGCTCGATCCGCGCCGCGCCCTCCCACCCGGCGTCGCCGAGGTCGCCGTCGAGGAGGATCGGCGCGGCGGCGCGGTGGACCTCGATCGGCGACGGCGGCTCGGGCTGGCCGAGTGAGATGCGGGGAAGGAGTGAAACAGCGACGAGAACGGTCGAGAGGGGGAGGCGCTCGATCTTCACCCTTCACTCTACGCAACGGGCGGGCCCGGGTTCTCGGAACGGCGCCGCCGCCGACCGGGCGGAGCGCTGGGGACGCCCCTAACCGGCCTCGGCGAACGTCCCGGCGGCGAAGTCGTAGTCGCGCAGCAGGCCCTTGTTGTAGGCCTCGTAGGCGGCGAGGTCGAAGTGGCCGTGACCGGAGAGGCCGAACAGCACCGTCCTCGCCTCCCCGGCCTGCCGCGCGGCCAGCGCCTCGTCGATCGCGACGCGGATCGCGTGCGACGACTCCGGCGCGGGCAGGATCCCCTCGGCGCGGGCGAACGCCTCCGCCGCCTCGAAGCAGGCGCGCTGGTGCACCGCCCTGGCCTCGATGTCGCCGGTCTTGACCAGCAGCGACACGATCGGCGAGTCGCCGTGGTAGCGCAAGCCGCCGGCGTGGATCCCCGCCGGCACGAAGTCGTGGCCGAGCGTGTACATCAGGATCCTGGGCGTCATCTTCGCCTCGTCGCCGAAGTCGTAACGGTACTCCCCCGCAGTGAGCGTCGGGCAGGCCTTGGGTTCGACCGCGACCAGGCGCGCCTTCGAGCGACCCTGCTTGCGTCGGTGGAAGTACGGCAGCGCCAGGCCGGCGAAGTTCGAGCCGCCGCCGACGCAGCCGATCACCACGTCGGGCTCGGCGCCCGCCATCTCCATCTGCTTGATCGCCTCCTGGCCGATCACGGTCTGGTGGAGGATGACGTGGTTGAGGACGCTGCCGAGCGAGTAGTGGGTGTCGTCGTGGGTGGCGGCGTCCTCGACCGCCTCGGAGATCGCGATGCCGAGGCTGCCGAGGCTGTCGGGGTGGCGATGGAGCACGGCGCGGCCGGCGTTGGTCCTGCTCGACGGCGACGCGATCACCGAGGCGCCGTAGCTCTCCATCAGCATGCGGCGGTACGGCTTCTGGTCGTACGACACCTTGACCATGTAGACCGTGCACTCCATGCCGAAGAACGCGCAGGCGATCGACAGCGCCGACCCCCACTGCCCGGCACCGGTCTCGGTGGCGAGGCGGCGCACGCCCTCCTGCTTGTTGTAGAACGCCTGCGGGATCGCGGTGTTGGGCTTGTGCGAGCCGCCCGGCGAGACGCCCTCGTACTTGTAGAAGATCCGCACGCCGGCGGGCAGGTCGAGCGTGCGCTCGAGCTGGCGCGCGCGGATCAGCGGGCTGGGGCGGTAGGTCTTGTAGATCTCCTGCACCTCGGCCGGGATCTGGACGAAGCGCTCCTGGCTCATCTCCTGCTTGATCAGCTCCATCGGGAAGAGCGGCGCGAGCGCCTCGGGGCCGATCGGCTGGTCGTCGGGCCCGAGCGGCGGCGCCAGCGGCTGCGGCAGGTCCGGCTGGACGTTGTACCAGCTCGTCGGCATCTCGCGCTCGTCGAGAACGAACTTCGTCCGGTCTGGCATTGGTGTCTCCCGGCTGGCGAACGCCATCGGGCCGCGGAAAAGTCCGGCGCCCGCGGCCGCACGGGCGGGGAGGGGCAGGCGCTCCGCGGCGCGGCGGCTCCCGGCGTCCGTCCGCATCGAGCGGAGGCCTCAGCCCACGGCGCCGTTCGCCAGCGCCCAGACGCTCTCGGGCCGACCCGTCCCCTCGCCCGCCCCGCGCATCATCCGGAGGCTCGAGGGCGTGAGCCGGAACCCGGCGTCGGCGAGCAGCCCGGGCGCACCCGGGTTCCCTCCCGGCACCGCCAGCGTCACCGTCCGGCCGGCGGCGCGCCGCAGAGCGGAATGGAGAAGGTCGCGCGCGGCCTCCGGACGGTCCGCCACCCAGGGGCCGATGCGCAGGCCCGACGCGCCGGCCAGCAGCATCAGGTACCCCGCGAGGCGGCCCCGCGCCGGGACGCGCCACGCCGCGCTCGCGCGGTCCAGCAGCAGGGCGAGCAGCGGCCGGCGGCCGTCCCCGAACCGCACCGCGTCGAAGCGCGCCACGGCGTCGAGGTCGGCCGCGCCGAGCGGTGCGGCGGGGTCCGGGCCGCCGTCGGGGGCGGCGTCGAGGCGAAAGCGCGGCGAGTCGAACTCGTCGCGGAAGCCGAGGCCGCGATAGATGGCGATTCCCATCGGGTCGGCCTCGAGGCGGAGCGTGCGCAGTCCGCGCGCTTCGAGCACGTCGATCGCCCGGCGCATCAGCGCGGTGCCGATCCCCTTGCCGCGCTGGCCCGGCGCCACGATCAGGTTTCCGATCCAGCCCGTCGCGCGGTAGGCGGTGGTGGTGATCATGCCGACCGGCGCGCCGCCGACGACGGCGGCGAAGCAGCCTTGCGGATCGTGCGCGAGATGGACGGCGAAGTCGTCCGGGGTGCTGCTCCACCCCTCGCGCGCCGTCTCGCCGACGCAGTACGCGATGTCCCCGCCCTCGAGGGACCGGATCCGCGGCCCGCCGCGCTCGACGCCCTCCGTCATGCCCGCCTCCCGGTCCCCGGCCGCGCTTTCGCGCCCTCGTCGCAGTGTCGCACACGCGCGTGCCGCCGATGCGCCTGCGGGCCCGCGAAGCGAGAACCGGCGCGCCGGGCGGCGACGGCGGCGGGTCGGCCCCGGCCGTGCTAGCCTCGTCCGCAACCCCTATGCAGCGGGTCGCACGAGACTCCCTCTTCGTCGTGACGCTGGGCTACCTGGTCGCGCCGAACCTCGTGTTCCTCCTCGGGTGGCTCAGGCCGGCGTGGGGGGTTCCGGCGGCAGCGATCGCGCTCGCCTGCCTCGCCGACGCATGGCGTGGTGCGCGCACCGACGCGCCCGGCCCGAGCCGCCGCGAGCTTCTCTTCGTCGGCGCGTCCGCCCTCGCGTGCACCTTGGTCGCCGGGATCGGCGAACTGGGCCCGCAGGTCGAGG
>DATIYW010000089.1:0-7338 GCA_035517415.1 Thermoanaerobaculaceae bacterium | reverse complement strand
GCGTCGGTGAAGCCGGTGATGAACACGGTCTTCGCCTCGATGCCGACGCTGCGGAATGCCTGCTTGGCGATCGCCACCGGCCAGGCGTCGTCGGGGATGCTGACCGCGCGGCACATGTTCTCGGTCGTGATCTCCACCCGCGCCCCGGCGGCCTCGACCTCACGGCGGATCGTGCGCTCCATCTCGGCGGCGAGCGCGGCGGCCTTGTCGTGGTCGGCGCTGCGGCACTCGGCGAGGAAGCTGCACAGCGCGGGGACGCCGTTGCGGATCATGCCGCCGGTGATCACGCCGACGTTGGCGGTGGTCTCGTGGTCGAGGCGCCCCAGGCGCAGCGCGGCGATCGCCTTCGCGGCGGCGCGGATCGCGTTGATCCCCTTTTCGGGCTCCATGCCGGCGTGCGAGGCGCGGCCGTGGACCGCGACGTCGATGGCGAAGTAGGAGGGACCGCCGACGACGATCGTGTCGAGCGTGTCGTTGTCGAGGAGGAACCCGCGCCGCGCGGTGATGCGGGAGAAGTCGAGCCGCTTGACGCCGAGCAGGCCGACCTCCTCCTGGCGGCTGACGGCGAGCTCCACCGGCGGGCGGACCGGCGCGGTGCGCAGCACCTCGAGCGCCTCCGCGATCCCCGCCTTGTCGTCGGCGCCGAGGATCGTGCTGCCGTTGGAACGGATCATGCCGTCGCGCAGCACCGGCTCGATGCCGACGCCGGGCTTGACCGTGTCGGCGTGGCACGAGAGGAGCACCGCCGGCTTGCCGCTGCATCCGCGTTCGGGGAAGTTCGCGATCAGGTTGCCGTAGTCGTCGAGCCGCGCGTGGCCGCCCGCCTCCTCGACCGCGGTGAGCAGGTAGGCCATCATCCGCGCCTCGTTGCCCGACTCCGAGTCGATGCGGACCATCTCCATGAACTGCCGGATCATCCGTTCGGACATCGCGGCCTCCCGGGGCGGCGCGCCCCGCCCCGCTGCACGGCACAGCCTACCGTGTCGGCTCCGGGATTGCACGACGCCGCGAGCGCGGCGCGCGGTCAACCTGAGCAGGCGCGGAACGTCGGAACGTGGGAGCCACGGTGGGACGAAGTGATATCGTTAATGGGCGAACGCGTCGGGGGAATAGGACTCGGGCCTGCGGAGCTAAGGTCTAGACGAGCCCGGAGGTGTGTCGATGCGTGATCTGAGTCTGTCTGGGTTCAAAGCCGGGGCGGCGGAGGCCGGGCCGCGCGCGCGCCGGGCGGTCCCGGCGGCGATCGCGGTCGCAGCGGCGCTGCTGGCGTCGGCGGCCGTCAAGGCCGCGGACGTCCTCACCCAGCACAACGACCGTCTGCGCAGCGGTGTCAACGGCGAGGAGACCGTCCTCACCCCGGCGAACGTGAATGCCGCCACCTTTGGCAAGCTGTTCGCGTACGCGGTCGACGGCGCGGTCTACGCCCAGCCGCTGGTGATGACCGGCGTGGCGATCCCGAATCGCGGCACGCACAACGTGGTGTTCGTCGCCACCGAGCACGACAGCGTGTACGCGTTCGACGCCGACGACGGCGCGGGGGCGAACTCGGCGTCATTCTGGCACCGGAGCTTCCTCGACGACGCGCCCCCCGGGGTCGTCTTCTCCCCGGTGCTGCCGAGCGACGTCAGTTCGGCCGACATCTCGCCGGAGATGGGGATCACGTCCACGCCGGTGATCGACCCGGCGACCGGGACGCTCTACGTGTGCGCGAACACGAAGGAGAACGACGGCCACGTGACGAGCTTCAACTACCGGCTCCACGCCCTCGACGTCGCCACCGGCGCCGAGAAGTTCGGCGGGCCGGTCGTGATCAGCGCGGTCGTGAACGGCGTCGGCGACGGCACCGATCAGGGCCAGGTGTGGTTCTCCGGGCTGCGCAACCTGCAGAGGCCGGGCCTCCTGCTGCTCAACGGCGTCGTCTACCTCGGTTTCGGCACGCACGCCGACGTCCCACCCAGCCACGGCTGGTTGATGGGTTACGACGCCGCGACGCTGCAGCAGGTCGCGGTGATCAACCTCTCGCCCAACGCCAGCTTCGACAGCATCTGGATGGACGGCTGCGGTCCGGCGGCGGATGCGGCGGGCGGCATCTACTTCGCGACCGGCAACGGTCCATTCGACCTCGCGTCAGGAGGCGCTGACGCTGGCGACAGCGTCCTCAGGGTGGTCCCGAACGGCGCCGGGTTCACGATCGCCGACTACTTCACCCCGTACGACCAGGACCTCCTCGACTCGCTCGACGTCGACCTCGGCTCCGGCGGCGTCATGCTCATGCCGGACCAGCCGTCCGCTCCCACGCACCTCGCGGTGCAGTGCGGCAAGGAGGGCAGGATCTACGTCATGGACCGTGACAACCTCGGACACTACGACCCCTCCAAGGACAACGTGGTGCAGACGTGGAAGGTGCTGCCGGGGTGCTTCTCCACGCCGGTGTTCTTCAATGACACGCTGTTCTACGGCGGGAGCGACTACACGCAGGGGCCGCTCGAGGCCTTCACCTTCTCGGGCGGGCAGTTCAATCCGCAGGCGGCGTCCAAGGCGGCGGTGATCTTCCCCTATCCCGGCGTCACGCCCTCGGTCTCCGCGAACGGCTCCCAGGGCGGGATTGTTTGGGTGACCGAGCACAACCACCCCGCCGTCCTCCATGCCTACCTGCCGACGGACCTCACGCACGAGCTGTACAACTCGAACCAGGCGAGCGGCGGTGCAGACAACCCCGGCGACGGCGTGAAGTTCTCCGTGCCCACGATCTGCAACGGCAAGGTCTACGTCGGCACCCAGACCGAGCTCGACGTCTACGGGCTGCGGCCCGCCGTCCGCCGCCCGCGCCGCGTCGCCCACGGCCTCTTCTAGCGGCGCGGTTTCGCGGCTTCCGGGACCGGACTCGGCGCCGGCTGCGAGCCGCCCGGGACCGCGCCGGAGGGCGGCGCGACGAGCGCGACGCGGTCGAGCCGGACGGTCAGGGCGCCGATGTGCTCGGCGCGGCCCGAGATCTCGACCGGGACGGAGGTCCCGGCCTCGAGCAGGATGGTGAGGCTGCCGCGCATGCCGAGGAAGCCGAGGTCCACGTCGGCGCCGGAGGCGGAAGCGTCGAGCGGCCGCGCCGTCACCAGCACGCGACGGAGCGTGAGGTCGGCGTTCCGGCGGGTCTCGCCCCCCGGCCAGCTCGCGACGAAGCTGAGCCGCCGCTGGGTCAGCTCCGCCGCCCGGAACGTGAGCTGGACGAGGTGGCGGTTCGAGAGGATGAGCAGGCTCAGCTGGCTCGCCGGGCGGTCGAGCCCGGCCGCCGAGGCGAGGTACACGAGCGCGTAGGGGTCGGTGATCGCGGCGCCGGCGGGGACCGGCACCGGCGACCGCTCGACCGATTCGCCCCGACGGGTCCAGCGCTCGGGCGCGAGGCCGGATTCCCCGACGTCGGCCGGCGAGGTCCGCCAGGTGTAGATCCCGTCCGTCATGTAGCGGAACACCTTGCGGTAGGGCGCCCGTGCCCGCATCGTCTTCTCGGCCTGGATCGCCGCGCCGCTGGCGGGGTCGAGCCAGACGGAGACCGACTCGTCGCGGCCGAACGGCAGCGCGGTGTCGCATTCAAGCTCCACCACCTCGGCGCCCGAGGGCGCGACCGGCACCCCGCGCGGCGGCAGCCGGAGCAGCCCGTCGAGCGCGGAGGCCGGCAGCCGGCGCACCCGCAGCGCGGTCGAGGCGCTGAGGAAGAACTTGTGCGCCGAGAAGCGCAGCTCGCTCCAGGCGACGGGCGCGAACGTCGGAGCGGGGCCGGGCGCCGCGCCTGCGGGGGCCGCCCGCATCGTGAGCGATCCGGCGATCGCCGCGGCCGCGAGCCACGCCGCGGCCCTGGCCGCGCGCCCACGCCGCGACGTCACGGTTCGTCCCCGGACGTGCAGATGCCGCGGCGCAGCCGCCCGCCGGTACCGCCGTTCGCCGAGGCGGCCCGGCGTGGCGCCGGATCGGGTCCAGGCCTCCGTGCCAGTCGCGCCATCAGGCGATCCCGGGTTCGCGCTGCATCGCATCGAGCAGGATACGCGCCGCCTCCCCGGCGCCGTTGGGGCGCGGTCGCGACGGTCGCGGCAACTCGAGCAGCGCCGGGATGCGCGCGAGGTAGGCTCCGCTCGCCAGCTCCGCCGCGTCCACGGCGACCGCGGGCAGCGTGCGGGCGGCGAAGTCGGCGAGCACGGCCGACTCGCGGAAACCCGGTCTTGCGACGAAGCCGAACGGCACGCCGGCCGCGTGAGCCTCCGCCAGCGTGCTGTAGCCGAGCTTGCCGATCACCGCGTCGGCGGCGCGGACGAGGTCCGGATGGTGGAAGCCGGAGCGGTGGGGGAGCGCGATCAGCCCGCCGCGCCGCTCCGCCTGCTCGGCGGCGCCCGGCACGACGAAGGCGAAGCGACGCTGCGCGGCGAGGTCGTCGAGCGCGGCATGTTGCCAGCGCACGCCGCCCATCGTCAGCAGCACCAGCGGCTCGCCGGCGCGGACGCCGAGCCGCTCGCGCACCTCCTCCGGCGCGGTGCGCGGGGGGCGGCTGACCGGCTCCACCGCGGCGAACCGAGGATCGGGCGCGCACGCCGGCGCGGTCTGGATCCGGATTTGGGCGGCTGCGAAGATCGCCGCGAGGGCGTCGACGTGCGGCCGGAACGCCGGACGCGCCGCGAGGTACGACGCGTAGATCCAGTCCCAGGTGAAGTTCTCCACCAGCGCCGCGGCGATCCCGGCGCGTGCGGCGGCGGCGAGGCCGAGCGGCGAGACGTCGCACACGACCATCGCGCAGCCGAGTGAGCGGAGCTCGCCGGCGAGGCGGTCGAGGCGGGCCTGGGGGAAGGGGAGAAAGCCGGCGAGGCGAAGGAGCGTGGCGTCGAGGTCCTCGACCAGCGCCGTGCGCTGCGCGAGGCCGACGTCGGCCTCCTCGGTGTGGTAGGCGAAGGGCGCGGCAAGCGACTCGGCGAAGAACCACTCCGGCACCGTGGTGAAGAGCTCGAAGCGAAGGGTGGGATCGCGCCGGTGCATCTCGGCGAGCACGGCGCACGCCCGCGCCGCGTGACCGAACCCGTGCGGCGAGACGAAGCAGGCGACCGTCCGCGCGGCAGGGGGCATGGCGTCGGAGTCTAGCAGCGCGCAGCGCCGCCGAAGCGCGCCCCGGTGCGGGACGGCCCGGCGCCGGTCGCATCGCCGGCGCCGGGTCGCGGGATCCTCGCGAGTGACCGGATCGCTACTTGCTGCCGGACATCTGGATCTCGACGATCGAGTCGTGATGCCCGGCCGCGAAGACCTGGTCGAAGAGCAGCTCCGCGGCGGCGTTCTGTTCCCGCGAGCGGCTCTCGCGCGCGGCGCGGAGCGCTCCCTGCACCTTGTCGAGGTCCGCGAGGTCGCCCACCTCGTACCAGAACGACAGCGAGCCGACCGGCGTGATCTCCGAGTGAACGACCGGGACCTGCACGCCGTAGCTGCGCAACGTCCCGTCGGCGAGCAGCTTGGCGAAGACCGGCTCGATCGCGGAGCGGTAGATGCCGACCGCCTCGTCGTCCTTGCCGGGCTTCGCCTGGTAGTCGGCCAACCAGAGGTAGGCCTTGCCGCTGCCACCGGTGCCTCGCGGCGCGCTGTGAGCGACGACGTTGCGGAAGACGAGGTCGCGGTGCGTGTCCGGCACGAGGGCGGCGCGGAGCGCCTCGTCGATCTTCTTGTTCTCGTCTTCCTTGCGCGCCTTCTCGGACGCCTCGAACGCCTTGTCGACCATGGCGTGGTGCGCCCAGTCGGCGGCGGTGATCCAGAACGCGTGCGTCCAGTCCGACCCGGTGTGGATGTACGGTACGCCGATGCCCCAGTCGACGATCGTGCCGTCGGCGAGCAGCTTGTCGACCACCGGCTTGTCGTACTTCTTGAACAGGTCCACCAACGTGTCGCCCTTCCCGGGCTGGGCCTTGAACAGGCTGACGATCGTGATCGCCGACGGCGCGCTCTGCGCAGACGCGACGACCGGAATGAGGCCAATCGACACTAATAGAGCCGCGACGACGAGACGGCGCATCGGATTTCCTCCCTCTCCTGGCGGTACCAGTACGGCGGACCCTCGATCGGAACGAGACGCTGCGACACAATCTAAGTCGCTGAATCGTTGGAGTCAAGGTCCGCGACGACCCGGCCCGGTCGCCGGGGGCGCCCGCTCCGGGGACCGCCCGACGGACTAGCGGCTGCGGTCCTTCATCGCCGCCTGCGCCTCGCGGTCGAGGGTGCGGCGCTTGATCGTCTCGCGCTTGTCGTAGAGGTGCTTGCCGCGGCCGAGCGCGAGCTCGACCTTGATCCAGTTGCCCTCCACCCCGATCGCGAGCGGGATCACGGTGAGGCCCTTCTCCGCCACCTTGGAGGCGAGCTTGACGATGTCGCGCTTGTGGAGGAGCAGCTTGCGCCGGCGCGTCGGGTCGTGGGTCGCATAGCCCGCGTTCTCGTAGGGCGAGATGTGGACGTCGGCGAGCAGCGCCTCGCCGGCCTCGAAGGCAACCCAGCCGTCGGTGAGGTTGACGCGGCCGGCGCGGACCGACTTGACCTCGCTGCCGGTGAGGGCGATCCCCGCGGTGAGCCGCTCGAGGAACTCGTACTCGAAGCGGGCGCGCCGGTTGGCGGCGAGGACCTTCACGGGCGGACGGCTTCTTCGAGCACCGGGACGAGCTCGGGGTCGAACTGCTTCCCCGCCTCGGCGCGGATGACGTCGAGCGCCGCCTCGCGGCCGAGCGGGCGGCGGTACGACGACAGCGAGGTGAGGGTGTCGTAGACCTCGGCCAGGTGGATGATGCGGCACGCCCTCGGGATGCGTGCGCCGGCCAGGCGCTGCGGGTAGCCCGCGCCGTCCCAGCGCTCGTGGTGGTGGCGGATCGCGCCGGCGAGGTCGCCAGGGAACTCCGCCGCCTCGACGATGCGCGCGCCCACCGCCGGGTGGCGTTGGAACAGCCGCCGCTCCGCATCCCCCGGGCGCTCGATGCGGTAGACGCGGTTGTAGTCGAGCTCCCGCATGCCGACGTCGTGGAGGTAGGCTGCGACCGTCACCAGCTCCTCCTCCTCGTCGGGCAGGTGGAGCAGCGCGGCGACGCGCTGCGCGATCTCCGAGGTCGCCTGCGCGTGCTGGCGGAGTTGCGGGTAGGAGTTCTCCCCCGGCTCGAGCAGCACGCGGGCGAGGTTGCGCGCCGCGCGGCGGTAGTTGCGCAGCGACAGGGCGGTCTCGAGCTGGCGCCGGGCGAGCGCGAGCGCGACCCTGCCGGCCGGGTGCGCCGCCCGCGTCACGATCGAGAGCACGACCCACACCGGAGGGCCGGCGAGCAGGATCGCGGTGTGGATCTC
>DATIYW010000088.1:0-7867 GCA_035517415.1 Thermoanaerobaculaceae bacterium | reverse complement strand
ATCTCGATGGCGACCAAGAACCTCGGCTTCGCCGCCATCTGCAACACCGGCCGCCTCCACGCGCCGCTGTTCTTCCGCGTCTGCACCGAGGTGCTGGCCGCGCCGTGGGTGCGCGACAAGCTCGTCCTCAACGTCACCGACGGGCTGCGCGCCCAGTACGACGGCGGGCCGGACAAGGACGAGAAGTTCGTCTACCCCAACCACTCGCTCTACTTCGCGACCGACCCGTTCGCCCTCGACATGACCTGCCACCGCGAACTGGTCGCGAAGCGCAAGGCGATGGGCGTGACCGTCAACGAGCACCCCAAGTTCACCGACTACCTCCACTACGCCGAGAAGCTCGGCCTCGGGATCGCCGACCCGGCGAAGATCACGCTCGTCCAGGCATGAGGCGGCTCGCGCTCGCTCTCTGCGCGCTGGCAGTGGCGGGCGCCGCGCTCGCCGCCGGCGACGCGGGGCTGCTGCCGGGTCCCGGCGCGGTCCCCGGCTGGCGCCCCGACGGCAACGCCAGGGTTTTCACCGGCAGCGGGCTGTACGGCCACATCGACGGCGGCGCGGAGATCTTCTTCGAGTTCGGCTTCGAGGAGCTCACCGTCCAACGCTACGCCCGCGGCACCGACGGCGTCGAGCTCGAGCTGTACCGGATGCGCGACCCCGCCGCCGCCCTCGGCATCTACCTCGGCCGCTGCGGCCGTGAGACCCCCGATCCCGACCTGCGCGAGCGCCACACCGCCGGCCGCCACGAGCTGATGCTGGTCCGCGAGCGCTACTTCCTGATCGCCGCCAACCTCGACGGCAGCCCCGCGGTCGCGCCGCAGTTGGTGGCGTTCGCCCGCGCCGTCGCCGCCGCGCTCCCGCCGGCGCAGCCGGTCGCCGTCCTCGAGCTGCTGCCGCACGCGCGCCGGGTGGCCGGCTCGGAGCGCCTCATCCGCGGCGCGCTCGCGCTGCAGTCGATCATCACCCTCGGCGAAGGCGACGTGCTGCAGCTCGGCGGGAGGAACACCGCGGCCGCCGCCGCGTACGACGCCGGGGAGGGACGCCCGGCCTGCACGCTCGTGGTCGCCGAGTATCCCGACGACGCGACCGCGCTCCGCGTCCTCGCCCACCTCGCGGACGGCCTCGACCCGGAGGTCAAGCCGCTCCGCCGCGAGCCCGACCGGCTGGTATTCCGCGACTACGGCGGCAGGTTCGGCGAGGCGCGGGCCGCAGGGCGGCGGCTGACGCTGACCCTCAACCTCGAGCGCGAGCCGTAGCGTCGGCGCGGCCGGACCGCCCGGTCACTCCGCGGCGTCGGCCGCCCGCGCGCGGCGCCGGCCTCCCCATCGCCGTCCCGAGCCGGCCGCGGCCTGCGCCGAGAGCGGCGCCAGCGCCAGGAGCGCGTTCGCCGCCAGCCGGCCGAGCAGCAGTGCGGCCGCGGCGCCGACCGCGCCGACGAGGTCGAGCATGCCGATGCCGACCACGAGCGCGGCGACGATGCCGGCGACCTCGACCGCCGTCGCCCAGGTCACCATCGCGGTGCGGTGCGCGTGGACGAGGAGCGAGCGTTGGAATGACAGCAGCACCTCGAGCGCCGGGTAGAAACAGAGCACCCGCAGCGGCACCAGCGCGAACCGGGTGAGCTCGGGCGTGAGCCCGGAGATGCGGTGGAACCACACCACGGCGAGCGGCGTCCAGGCGACCAGCACGAGGGCTCCGGCGACCGCCGCGGCGAGCGCCGCGGCGAAGCGGCGCAGCGCGGCGTACCCCTCGCGCCGCTCGCCGAGGAGCGCGATCCCGACCTCCTGGTAGGCGACTCCCGGGCTGCGGAAGGCGAACACGAGCGCGGCGACCACCGGCATTGCAGCCAGCGACTCGAGTGGCATCCGGCTGCGGCCGAGGAAGAACGTCACCAGCGGGTTGACGCCGAGCGTGAGCAGCGAGGTCAGCGCCAGCGGGTAGTAGAAGCGGACGATCCCGCGGGTGGTCAGCGGCGGAGCGGAGGCGGACGATGAGGCGTCACCGTGGAGCAGGCCGCGCACCACGCCGGCGGCCATCCAGCGGCTCGCCGCCGCCTCCGTCACGACCCCCGCCGCGAGTGCTGCGCCCCCCACCCACGCGCCCGGGAACCGGGTGAGCGTGAAGAGCAGCGTCGCGGTGGCCGCCATCGACGCGACGCGCACGACCGTGCCGTAGGCGACCCGCCGCGTCAGCGCGTGCCGGATCAGCGTGCCCTGGTAGAACCGCCGGTAGCCGATCGCCGCCGGCCAGGGTAGGAGCAGCGCGGTCGCGGCATGGGTGAGCGCCGCCACGTCGTGGGGCAGGCCGATCAGCGTCTCGGCGACGAAGCGGAACACCGGGGGCAGCAGCAGCACCACCATCGCGGCGGTGATCAACGCGTTCAGCAGGTAGACGAAACGGCGCAGCGCGAGGAACGACTGGCGGTCCACCACGAGCGCCGTCGCCGCGCTCATCATCATGATGATCGGCGCCTCGACGATCATCGCGAACGAGAACGCGACGCCCCACGCCGCGAGGTTGTGCTTGGGCTCGCCCGCCCGGGCGATGACGGCGGCGAGGAACGGTCCCTCCACCGACATCATCAGCCACGTCGCGGCGAGCGGCGCCCAGAAGCGGAAGATCCGACGCGGCGTGAGGGTCTCGGCCACTCCTCCGTCCGAGGCAGTGGCGGCGGATCTCGCGTCGACTCCCGGCCGGGCCGCCTCCGCCGGCGACAGGATACCCGGCCCCGCGCGCCCTCCGTCCCGCCGTCGCCGGCGCGCGGCCGCGGACGGGAGCGCAGGGCGGCGAGGGCGCTGCCGCGAGGGTGTGCGCCAGCTCACGCGAGGATCTCGATCCCCGGCAAGCCGCGACGACACAGGGAATGAGTCTCTGGTTCCCCTTGGTTTGAAGCAGCAGACAGTCAATCGAGAACACGATGTTCGGTCGTATCACAGGGTGGAGTCTCGGCTCGGGGGGATGCGGAGGCGACGGTGTCTGCCCGGGGAGACCCGGTCCGCTGTCGGATCCGCCCCATGGAGGCGGAGATGAAGGCGGCGCGCGCAGTTGTGGCGGTAGCGGGGCTCGCGATCATCGCGATCATGGTCGAGGCAGGGTGCGCTTCGGCGGTGGGCCCGTCCCGGCGCTGGGAGGGCCACCGGATCAGCGAGCTGATCTCCAAGGACGGCCCGGCCGACCGCATCGTGCCGTACCCCTATGGCGGCACGCTGTACATCTGGGAGACACAGGAGACGCGGCTGGCGGCCGCCGACGCCTCGAGCTTGGGTAACGCCCCCCACCTGGAGAGCCTGCTGCGGGAGCGGATCTTCCTCGTCGACGACGCCGGGGTCATCACCAAGGCCGAGGAAGAGACCTCGTACGGCGGGCGGCCCGGCTCGCACTGAACGAGAAGGTCCCCGCCCGGGACGCGGGCGGGGACCGTTGGATTCGCGCGCCTTGAGCCGCGGGCGGGCCTAGTCGAGGACGTGGATGTTCTTCTTCGCGCAGATGTCCTTGAGCTGCTGCGGCCAAACCGTCACGCTCACCTCGCCGAGGTGCGCCTTCTTCAAGAGGTACATCACGGTGCGCGACTGGCCGATACCGCCGCCGACCGAGAGCGGGATCCGGTCGTTGAGGATCGCCTGGTGGTAGGGGAGCTTGAGGAAGTCGGTCTGGCCGGAGAGCTGGAGCTGCTGGCGCAGCGTCTCCTTGGTGACGCGGATCCCCATCGACGAGAGCTCGTGGCGCCGTTTCGTCACCGGGTTCCACACCAGGATGTCGCCGTTGAGCCCGTGCGTCGGCTTGCCCGACTCCTTGTCGGTGGGCGTGACCCAGTCGTCGTAGTCGGCGGCCCGCATCTCGTGCGGGTAGCCGTCGGCGAGCACCCAGCCGATGCCGATGATGAACACCGCCGGGTGCTTCTGCAGGATCGCGGTCTCGCGCTGCTTGCGCGGCATGTCCGGGTACATGTCGAGGAGCTCCTCGGCGTGCAGGAAGGTGAGCTCCTCGGGCATCTCCGGGTAGCGGCCGCGCAGCTTGGGGAACATCCCGTAGACGTGCTGCTGCGCGCCGTGCAGCACCTTCCAGATCCGCTTGACGACGTCCTTGAGGAACGCGAGGTTGCGCTGCTCCGGCGTCATCACCCGCTCCCAGTCCCACTGGTCGACGTAGGCGGAGTGGTCGTGGTCGAGGAAGTAGTCCTTGCGTACCGCGCGCATGTCGGTGACGATCCCTTCCCCGACCTTGCAGCCGAATTCCCGCAGCGCAAGCCTCTTCCACTTCGTCGCCGCCTGCACCACCTGGGCGTCGATGCGCTTGGGGAGACCGAGGCCGCAGGGGAACTCGATCGGCGTGCGCGAGCCGTCGCGGTCGAGGTAGTCGTTGACGCCGCTCTCCTTGCTGACGATGAGCGGGACCTCGACGCGGAACAGGTTGAGCTCCTTGCAGAGGTGGTCCTCGATGTACCGCTTGACGGCGGTGATGGCGAGCTGGGTCTCCTTCGGGTCGAGGATCGAGGCGTAGCCGGTGGGCAGGATCCTGTCCACCTCCTCGTACGTGCTGATGCCCGGTCCCGCCAGATCCGCTTTCTTGTCGGCCATGGTTGTCCGTCCCCTTTCCTCGCTCGGTGTGGGTGCCGCGGTGGCTGCCCCGTCGTCCCCGTTGCGGGGACGGGGCGCAGTCTATGCCGCTTGTGACGCCGAGCGCAAGGCCGCAGAGGACGGGGCGAAGGCACCACCGGCGGATGCGGCCGCGACCTCGCGTGGAGGTGCGTTGGGCGAGCCCGAAGACAAGACGGCCCGGGACGAGCCCGGGCCGTTTCGCGGAGGTACAGGCCGAACTACTTCGTCGCCGCCGGTTGCACCTCGGCGACGACGGGGACGTCGATGACCTTGCGCAGCGGGTCGTTGGTGTTGAGCTTGAGGGTGGCCTTGATCGAGCCCTTCGGCGCACCCGCCTTGAGGCTGACCGCGACCTGGTAGCGCTGCCCGGCCTGGAGCGGCAGCACCTCGGCGGTGAAGTTGGGGTTGTCCACCTTCACGTCGGTGAGCTGCATCTCGGTGCCCTGGCGGTTGTTGATCACCAGCACGTTGTGGCCGACCAGCGCGTCGCCGGTGACGGTGCCGAAGTTGATCTCCCCCGGGATCACCTGCACCACCGGCCGCACCGCGCCGGTGACGTTGATCGTGACCTCGGGCGCCTTGGGGGCGTTGGTCTTCACCACGACCTTGTTCGCCAGCATGCCCTCGGGCGCGTCGGCGGGGACGGTGACGGTGACCTCCCACTGCGAGCCCTTGTGGTCCGGCAGGCGCTCCTTCTCGGGCAGCTCGCGGTAGGCGACCTGGTAGGGACCGCCGGTCGCGGCCGCGCTCTCGACCTTGAAGTCGGACCCGTCGGCGGACACGAGGGTGAGCTTCTCGGTCGCCGGCTCGCCCTGCAGCACGGAGCGGAACACGACCAGCGGCCGCGGCAGCACCTCGATGAACGCCCGCACGTCGGCCTTGATCACCAGGCTCACCTGGGGGGTCGCGGTGTCGTTGGAGAACACCACGAGGGCCTTCGAGATCGGCCCGCTGAAGCCGGTCGTGTCGACCTCGGCGTTGATCTTGCCGGACCCGCCGGCGGGGATGGTGTGGTCGAAGCTGGCGACGGTGCAGCCGCAGGTCGGGCGGACCTGGTTGATCTCGAGCGCCGCCTTCCCGGTGTTCTTCACCTCGAAGGTGGCCTTGATCTTCTCGCCCTTGGGCACCATGCCGAAGTCCTTCAGCTTCTCGGCGATGTCGATCACCGGCTGGGGGCCGGCCGGCGCCTTGGGGGCCGCCGCCTGCGCGGTCGCGGGCTGCGGCGGCGCGGCCGGCTTCGGCTGCTGCGCAACGCTCAGCATCGGCAGCAGGGTCGCCGCGATGCCACAAAGGATCGTCCGTCTCATCGAGTCCTCCCCGTTGTCTCGTTCACGCCCGGCTTCGCCGGAGGGTGGTAGAGTACACTCCCGGGCCGGTACGCGCCAGAGCCTATGCACAAACCCTGCCACCACTACCTCCTGCCGATCGGGGGCACCGCCACCGCCGCGCTCGCCGGCCTGCTCCACGAGGCCGGGGACCGCGTCTCCGGCGTCGACACCGCGCTCTACCCCCCGACCTCGGAGCTGCTCGCCGAGCTCGGGGTGCCGGTCCGCCTCGGCTTCGACCCCGCCGGCATCCCCGCCGACGCCGACGAGGTGATCATCGGCAACGCGCTGCCGCGCAGCAACGTCGAGGTCCAGGCGGTGCTCGAGCGCGGCCTCCCGTACGTGTCGCAGGCGGCGGCGTTCGGCGAGCGCTTCTGCCGCCCCGCGCGCACCGTCGTGGTGGCGGGGACGCACGGCAAGACCACCACCACCGCGCTGGTCGCGCACGTCCTCACCGCGGGCGGGCTCGACCCCACCGTGCTGGTCGGCGGCGTGCCGGTCGGCGGCAAGCCGTGGCGCCTCGGCGCGGGCGGATTCACCGTGGTCGAGGGCGACGAGTACAACACCGCGTTCTTCGACAAGGGCCCGAAGTTCCTCCACTACCACCCGTGGATCTTCGTCGTCGGCAACGTCGAGTTCGACCACGGCGACATCTACCCCGACCTCGATGCCATCCTGGCAGCGTTCCGCGCCGGAACGGCATTGGTGGGCGCGTCGGGGCACGTGGTGGCGAACGCCGGCGACGGCGGGGCGCGAGCCGTCGCGAGCGGACACCCGCGCGCGGTGTGGTACGGCCTCGAACCGGACGCGGCGCTCTCCTGCCTCCGCTGGGCGCACGCCGACGGCCGACTCCGCGCCACCCTGCGCTGGGCGGGCGAGGAGTTCGAGGTCGCGGTGCCGCTGGTCGGCCGCCACAACCTCGACAACCTGATGGCGGCGACCACCTGCGCCCTGCTCGCGGGACTGCGCCCCGCCGCGATCGCCGCCGCCGCGGCGACGTTCCCCGGGGTGCGGCGCCGGCTCGAGGTCGTCGGCGAGGCCGCCGGCGTGACCGTCGTCGACGACTTCGCCCACCACCCCACCGCCGTCGGCCTCACGCTCGAGGGCGCCCGCGCGCGCTTCCCCGGGCGCCGACTGGTGGTCGCGTTTGAGCCGCGCTCGCTGACCGCCGGCCGCAGCCTGTTCGCCGCCGCCTACGTCGAGGCGCTGGCGCACGCCGACGTCGCGCTGCTCGCGCCCGTGTTCCACCGCGTCCGCCTCGGGCCCGAGCTCGCGCTCGACCGCGAATCGGTCGTCGCCGGGCTGGCGGCGAGGGGGATCGAGGCGGAGGCACTCCCCGGCGCGTCCGACCTCGCCGCGGAGGTTGGCCGCCACCTGCGCGCCGGGGACGTCGTGGTCTGCATGTCCTCGGGCGATTTCGGCGGCCTCCCGCGCACCCTCGTCGAGCGCCTGCGGAACCGGCGATGAGCGGCGGCGTCGCGCGCGCCCTCGCCACCGTGGGCGGACTCGGCGACCGCCTCCCGGCGCCCGGCACGACCGTCGGCTCGATCGCCGGCGCAGTGCTGTTCTGGGCCTGCCTGCACGCCGTGCCCGGCCACCCGCTCGCGGTCGCGCTGGCCGGGCTCGCCGTCCTGCTGCCGGCCTCGATCTGGGCGTGCGGCGCCGAGGCCGCGCGCCGCGGCGAGCCCGACCCGCACCCGGTGGTGGCGGACGAGGTCGTCGGCCAGTGGCTGGCGCTCGCACCGGCGCCGGTCGCGCTCCCGGCGGCGAGCGAGGCGGCGACGTTCGCGATCGCGTTCGTCCTGTTCCGCGCCCTCGACGTCGTCAAGCCGTGGCCGATCCGCGCGCTCGAGCGCCTGCCCGGCGGATGGGGGATCGTCGCCGACGACCTCGCCGCCGGCGCCGCCGCGGGCCTGCTCACGCTGCTCGCGTTGCGCACGCTCTGAG
>DATIYW010000087.1:0-19421 GCA_035517415.1 Thermoanaerobaculaceae bacterium | reverse complement strand
CGCGGTCGGCTGCGGCGCGGCGGCGGCCGGTTGCGCTGCGGCCGCGGCGGGCGGCGCCGCCGCGGGCGTCGGCTGCGCGGGCGCCGCGGCCTGCGTCGGACGCTGGCGCGGCGTCGGCACGGCGGCGGCCGGGTGGACCGGCGCGCCGGCCGGCGCTTGGGCGGTCTGGGCCGCGCCCGCCGCGCCCTTGTCGGCGGCGAGGCGGTCGCGCAGCGCCTGCGATTGGCGGGCGACCTCCTGCTCGGCCGCCTGCTTGGCGAGCTCCACGGTCTCCGGCGCGGGCGTCGCGGCCGCGCCGGCGGCGGGGCCGGCCGGCTGCTTGCGACCGAGGAACAGGTAGCCGGCGACGACCGCGAGGACGACCGCGGCGATGCCGGCAATCAGGCCCATCGGCGGGCGCTTCGCGGCCTCCGGCGGGGGAGGCGCCTCCTCGATCGGGGCCGGCTCCGGGACGACCACGACCGGGGCGGGCTTCGGCTTGGCCGGCTTCGCCGGCGGGGCGACCGCCGGACGGGAGGGCGTGGCGGCAGGTCGGCCGGCGGCCGCGGTGGCGGGGCGCTCGCGCCCGACGAGGTCGGAGAGGAAGCTGCCGAGCTCGCTCGCGCCCGGGCTCGGGCGGAGGCTCTGCAGGATCGACTCGAGGTCGCCGAGCATGTCCGCGGCGGTCTGGTAGCGGACGTCGCGGTCCTCCTTGAGCGCCTTGAGGACGACGCGCTCGACCTCGGGCGGGATCGCGGGGTCGATGTCGCGCGGCGCGACCAACTGCGGCGCGCGCACCTGCTCGAGGATCGAGAGCTCGGAGTCGCCGGCGAAGCCCTTGCGCCCGGTCAGCATCTCGTAGAGCACGAGGCCGAGCGAGAAGATGTCGGAGCGGAGGTCGAGGTCCTTGCCCCACGCCTGTTCGGGCGACATGTACTGGAGCTTGCCCTTGAGCGCCCCAGCCCGCGTGTGCGAGGCCTTGGAGGCGGCCTTGACGATGCCGAAGTCGCACAGCTTGATGTCGCCGTCGTAGGAGATCAGCACGTTCTGCGGCGAGACGTCGCGGTGGACGAGCGCCATCGCCTTGCCCTGCAGGTCCTTCTTGCGGTGCGCGTAGTCGAGCGCGGCGGCGAGGCGCGAGGCGATGAAGAGGGCGAGGCCGAGCGGCATCCGCGCCTTCTTCTCGTCGAGCGTGCGCAGGATCGAGCGCAGGTCGCGGCCGTCGATGTACTCCATCGCGATGTAGTAGGAGCGGTCGATCTTGCCGAGGTCGTAGATGTGGATGATGTTCGGCTGCTGCAGCTGGGCCGCGAGCTTGGCCTCGTCGATGAACATGGTGACGAACTCGTCGTTGTCCGTCAGGTGGGGGAGGATGCGCTTGATCGCGACGATCTTCTGGAAGCCCTCGACGCCCTTCATGCGCGCCTTGTAGACCTCCGCCATCCCGCCGGTCGCGATCAGCTCCATCAGCTCGTACTGCCCGAACGGCGTGCCGCCCGGCAGCGGGCCGGGGCTCGGCGCAGGCGCGACCGTCGGCGCCTTCACGCCGGGCGAGGTGGCCGGATTCGCGGCCGGTGCGGGCGCGGGCGCGGCGGCCGGCTTCGGCCTGGGCTGCGCCGCGGCGGGCATCTTGACCTCGAGGCCCGAGAGCGTCTGGGTGAGCAGCCGGTCGACCGAGGCCCCGCCGGTCTCCTCGCGCGGCCGCGCCGCCTTGGGCTGCTCGCGGATCGAGGCGAGCGTGGACTCGAGGGCGCGGCCGGCAGCCGAGTCGGTGTCGAGCGCGCGCGCGGCGGGCCGGGGCTTCTCCGGCGCCGGCGCGGGCTTCGCGGCGGGCCGCGGCGGCGGCGCGACCGGGGTGATCGGCAGGCGCTTGGTCTCGGCCGGCGCCGGCTCCCCGACGTCGGCGATGAGGTCGCCGAAGAGGTCCTCGGAGGTCACCGTGCCGGGCTTCTTCGGCAGCCCGCTGGAGCGCCGCAGCGCCTCGAGCATCTCCGCCTTGGTGTCGGATCCGACCGCCGCCTCCGCGCGCGGCTTGGCGGTCAGCGCGCGCACCTGGGCGAGGAGCTGCTCGTTGGAGAACGGCTTGGCGATGAGGTCCTGCGCGCCGAGCTCGGCGGCGTCGGCGGCGGGGTCGCTGCCGGTGTAGCCGCTCATCAGGATCAGGAACGGCGTGTTGCGCAACCCGGCTCGCGCTCGCAGCTGGGTGATGGCGTCCTCGACCTTGAGACGAGGCAGCACGGACGTGATCAGCACCGCGCGCGGCTCGACCTTGGCGCACGCGTTGACGGCGGCGTCCACGTCCTTGGCGGCGACGATCTCGCAGCCGAGGGGCGTGAGTGCCTCGGTGACTCGTAGGACCGTACGGGGCTCGTAGTCGAGAAGAAGGATGATTTGGCTCATACCTCCGCCGCTTCGCGAGAAAACCTCGTCGGCATTCTGCGTGTCACACCGCCGTCAAGTCAATAGCCACGCGCTCAGTGATCTCGACGGCGCCCAGCGCGGCGCGGTGTACAATTCGGGCGTACGGACCGCGAGGTCGAAGCGGGGGGTGCCATGTCGGGCCACAACAAATGGAGCACGATCAAGCACAAGAAGGGGAAGCTGGACGCCAAGCGCGGGAAGGTCTTCACCAAGATCATCCGCGAGCTGACGACCGCCGCCCGCGAAGGGGGCGGCGACCCCGACGGCAACCCGCGCCTCCGCTCGGCGATCCAGGCCGCGAAGGCGGCCAACATGCCGGGCGACACGATGAAGAAGGCGGTCCAGCGCGGTACCGGCGAGCTGCCCGGCGTGGCCTACGAGGAGGTCGTGTACGAGGGCTACGGCCCGGGCGGCGTGGCGGTGATGCTGCAGGTGCTGACCGACAACCGCAACCGCACGACGGCGGAGATCCGGCACACGTTCGGCAAGCACGGCGGCAACCTCGGCGAGTCGGGCTGCGTCGGCTACATCTTCAAGAAGCAGGGCTACCTGATCCTGCCGAAGAGCGCCGGCGGCGAGGACGCCGTGATGGAGGCCGCGCTCGAGGCCGGCGCCGAGGACTTCTTCGCCGAGGACCCCGAGCTCTACGAGATCTACACCGCGCCCGAGGACCTGCACAAGGTCAAGCACGCGCTCGAGGCGCGCGGCCTCGCGGTCGAGCAGGCGAAGGTCGAGATGGTCCCCTCCATCCAGGTCCGCCTCGAGGACAAGAAGGCCGAGCAGATGGTGCGCCTGATGGAGGCGTTCGAGGACCACGACGACGTGCAGAACGTCTGGGCGAACTTCGACATCGACGTGAAGCTCCTCGAGGTGGGCTGAGCTGGCTCGCGTCCTGGGGCTCGATCCCGGGTCGCGCGTGACCGGCTGGGGCGTGGTCGAGGGCAGCGCCCGCCGCGCCGTCGCCGCCGAGTTCGGTTGCCTCCGCCCCGCGCGCGGGCCCTCGCGCGCCCACGTCCTCGCATCGCTCTCGGACCAGGTCGCGACGCTGCTCGAGCGCGTCGCGCCGGACGTGGTCGCCGTCGAGACGCCGTTCGCCGGGCGCCACCCGCAGTCGGCGCTGGCGCTCGCGGAGGCGCGCGGCGCGATCCTCGCGGTGCTCGGGCGGTGGGGCGGGGCGGTGGTCGAATACGAGCCGGCGAAGGTCAAGGCGGCGGTGGTCGGCTACGGGCGCGCGGAGAAGCAGCAGGTCGGCTTCATCGTCCGCCACGCGTTCGGGCTCGAGGCGCCGCCGCCGGCCGACGCCGCCGACGCGCTCGCGGTTGCGCTTTGCCATCTGCGCTGCGGTTCTTCTTGACGCTTGCGAAGCGCGTGTGTTAGTTTTTTGAGGCGAGCCATGAGCAGAGCGCTTCGTCGCCGTCGAGAGATGAGACAGGATCGAGCGAGGCACCGGCTCGCTCCGTGCGTCCTTCGTCACGAGGTCTTCGCGAGCCCCCTCAACCACGCCGCGACCAGTCAGCGCTTCGCCGCAGCGGGCGGCGCCGGCGAGAATCGGGGAGACTGAGCGGACATGGCACTCCAGGGCTCCCTCGCCGACATCGCGTTGCCCGACGTCATCCAGCTCGTGAGCGTGTCGGGGAAGACCGGCGTGTTCACGCTCTCCGGCGAGGGCATCGACGGCAAGATCTTCCTCAAGGACGGGCAGATCACCGACGCGATCGCGGGCACGCTGCGCGGCGAGTACGCCGTCTACGAGATGGCGACCTGGCGCCAGGGCCAGTTCATCTTCACCGCCGGCGTCGAGTCCGACCGCACGACTGTCAACAAGTCGAACACGAGTCTGATGATGGAGGCGGCGCGACGCCTCGACGAGTGGCGCGTGCTGCAGCGCAAGATCCCGTCGCTCGACGCGGTGCCGTACTTCCTGCCGCGGGAGCCGGGCCACGACCAGATCACGCTCTCGCCGCAGGAGTGGGCGATCGTCACCAAGATCGACGGCCAGGCCAGCATCAAGAAGCTCGAGGAGGCGACCGGCCTGCCGACGTTCGACGTCTGCAAGGTGCTCTACGGGCTCGTCACCTCGGGCCTGCTCGGCCTGCGCAGCACGGACGACAAGCCGGTCGCGCAGGGGGCGCCGGCGGGGCCGTCGCTGCGCACCCTGCTGGCGCTCGCCGAGAACGTCCGCAAGCTCGCCGACGAGTGCGTCGGTCTGTCCGGCTCGATCGCGGTCGAGAAGCAGTACCGCACCGCCCGGGCCGACCTCGAGGCGGGCAAGGGCATGCCCGCGGTGCAGTCGCTGGTCGACCGCCTCGCCCGCGCGATCTCGCTGCTCGAGGGCGGCGACAAGGCCGGCGAGTTCCTCCGCCGCGTCAACCCGCTGATCCAGCCGTAGCGCGCCGCCGCGGGACCGAGCTCGCGCCGCCCGGCGTGCCCCCGCACCTCCCGGCCTGCGATACCGCCGCCTACGGCTCCGACGGGAGCGAAGCGAGGCCAAGCACGGCGCCGAGCGTGCCGGCGAGCGCGCCCGCCACCGGCAGCGCGCCGTAGGTCCACGGCGCGACCGCGACGGTCGGCAGCGCGCGGTGGGCAAGGAGCGCCGCCCCCGCCGTCAGCGCGCTGCCGAGCGCGCCGCCGAGCAGGCCGAGCGCGGCGCCGGAGATCAGGTACGGGCGCCGGATGTCGCCGTCGTGCGCGCCGATCAGCCGCATGATCGCGATCTCGTCGGCGTGGGCGAGCACGAGCAGGCGGATGACGAGCAGGACGACGACGCAGCAGCCGACCAGCATCGCGGCGGTGACCGCAAACCCGACCGCGAGGAGCCGCGCGACGGCCTGCTCGAGCCGCGCCTGCCACGCTCGCGAGCTCTCCACCATCGTCACGTCGGGACGGGCGCGCAGCCACGCCGCGACGGCCTCCTCCTGGCGCGGGGCCACCTCGACCTGGACCAGCGCGGGGAAGCTCTTCTCCTCCAGCGTCAGCAGCACGGTGGACAGCTCGGGGAACCAGCCGCTCAGCTCCTCCTGCACCGTGCGCGGCGCGAGCGCGGCCGCCGAGAGGCCGGGGAACGCCGCGGCGACCTGGTCCCGCAGTGCGGTCGCGTCGGCGGGCGTGCGGGCGACCGCCACCAGCGTGCTGGCGCGCCCGCGCGAGAGCAGCTCGCGCTGCACCCAGTCCCGTGCCGTCCACAGCGCCCCGCCCCACGCCGACGCCACCGTCACCAGCACCACCGCGACCACGCCCGCGCCGCCCGACTCGACGAGCTGGCGCCGCACCTCGCGGATGCCGTGCCGGCTCACGCGGCGGGCCCCCACGCGTCGCCGACCAGCCGGCCGTGGTCGAGCGAGAGCGTGCGCGCGGCGTGCGCCTCGATCAGGGCGCGGTCGTGGGTGGCGACGACCACCGTGGTCCCCTGGTAGTTGATGGTCTTGAGCAGCTCGAGCAGCTCGTGGGAGCGGTCCGGGTCGAGGTTGCCGGTCGGCTCGTCGGCGAGGATCAGGTCGGGCTGGAGCACGAGCGCGCGGGCGATCGCCACGCGCTGCTGCTCGCCGCCGGAGAGCTCGTCGGGGAAGGCGTTGACGCGGTGCTGGAGCCCCATCTGCTTGAGCACGAGGTAGGCGCGGCGCTGCTGCTCCTTCTCCGGCAGGGCGAGGAGCGAGAGCACGAACGTGACGTTCTCGCCGACGGTGCGGCGGCGGAGCAGCTTGAAGTCCTGGAACACCACCCCGAGGCGGCGGCGGAACTCGGCGACGTCGCGATGGCGGAGGCGGGCGAGCTCGTAGTCGTCGACGATGATCCGCCCCGAGTCGGGCAGCTCGGCGCGGTAGAGCAGGCGCAGGAACGTGCTCTTCCCCGCGCCGGAGGGCCCGGTGAGGTAGACGAACTCGCCGCGCTCGACGTGGGTGGAGATGCCGCGCAGCGCGGCGCGGCCGTTGTAGTTCTTGGTGACGGCCTCGAGCAGGATCATCGCGGCGGACGGCGCGGCACGGCGCGCCGGGCGCGAGCGCCGGTGCCGGTCGGCGGGGCCGCGCCGCGGCGGGCCTCGGGCAAGGGACGGCGCGTCCGCGGCAAGCGCGCAGCGAGCAGTCTCAGTTGGCCTCCGGCGACCGAGTGTAGCATAGCGAGGTGGAGCGGCTCGGGCGTTCCGGCGGCGTCGAGACCGTGGCGATCGCCGGCGGCTTCGCGCTGTTCGGAGACGCCACGGCGGCGCCCGGCAACCTCGACGCCGCCGCGCTCGCGGAGGCGGCCGGCGCCAGGCTCGCGCCGCTGGCCGGCGGGCCGGTGCCGGTCCTCTACGCCCGCCAGGAGCACACCCGCCTCGGGTTCGTCTACGGCGCGAGCGCCGCGCTCGCGCCCGGCGCCCACGCCGTCGGGACGTGCGACGCGCTGATCACCGCCGAGCCGCGCGTCGGGCTGTGCGTGCGCACCGCCGACTGCCTGCCCGTCGCGCTCGGCGGCGGCGTGCTCGTCGCCATCGTCCACGCCGGCTGGCGCGGCCTCGCCGCGGACATCCTCGGTGCGACCGTCCGCCGCCTGGCGGTCGAGTTCGGCGTCGCGCCGGCGGACGTCGACGCGGTGATCGGCGTCGGCATCGGGCCGTGCCACTACCCGGTCGGGGAGGACGTGATCGGGTCGCTCTCGCTCCTCGAGTGCGCCGAGCCGGACTGGAACGGCGGCGGCCGCGTCGACCTCGCGCGCTGGGCGCGCGGCCGCCTGCTCGCGGCGGGGCTCGCGGCGGAGCGCGTGCTGTCGCTCGGCGGCTGCACCCACTGCACCCCGGGGTACCACTCGTTCCGCCGCGACGGCGCGCACGCCGGCCGGCAGTGGAGCGCCGCGATGGCGCTTGGACCGCGGGCCTGACGCGCTCGGCGGCGGCGTCAGGCGCGCGGGGCCGGCGTCGCGGGCTCCCGCATCACCTGGCCGCGGAGCTGGCCGCAGGCGGCGGCGACGTCGCGGCCCTTGCTCCAGCGCACCGTGACGTTGAGGTGGGCCGCGGCGAGGACGGCGGCGAACGCGTCGATGCGCTCGTCGTCGGGCGCCGTGAAGCCGGCGAGGTAGCGCTCGTCCGGGTTGAGCGGGATGAGGTTGACCTTGACCGGGATGCCCCGCAGCAGGCGCGGCAGGCGGCGGGCGTCCTCGAGCGAGTCGTTGCGGCCGGCGAGCATGACGTACTCGACCGTGATGCGGCGCCCGCGCTCGAGCGGGTACTCGCGCATCGCGCCCAGGAGGGCGTCGAGCGTCCAGCGCGCAGCGGCCGGCATCAGCTCGGCGCGCTGCTCCTGGGTGGTGGCGTTGAGCGAGACCGCGAGGTTGGGGCGTCGCTCGAGCGCCGCCAGGCGCGCGATGCCGGGGACGATCCCGCTGGTGGAGACGGTGACGCGGCGCGGCGACACGGTTTCGTAGAGCAGCTCGAGGGCGCGCGCGGTGCCGGGGAGGTTGAGCAGCGGCTCGCCCATCCCCATGAACACCACGTTGACCGGGGCGCCGGTCAGCCGCTCCTCCCGCGCGAGCGCGCGGAACTGGCCGAAGATCTCGCCGCCGGACAAGTTGCGGCCCGCGCCAAGCACCCCGGTGACGCAGAAGACGCAGCCCACCGCGCATCCGCCTTGTGAGGAGAGGCACAAGGTGGTGTGCCCCTCCATCGGCATCGCGACCGCCTCCACCACCACGCCGTCGGGGTAGGCGAGCGCGTACTTCGCGGTCCCGTCCGGCGCGCGCCGCACGTCCACGACCCCGGGGTCGGCGACCGTCGCGACCTCGGCGAGCGCCTCGCGCAGCGGCTTCGGCAGGTTCGTCATCTCGCCGAAGCCGCCGGCCAGCCGGCGGTTCACCCACTGGTAGATCTGCTCGGCGCGGAAAGGGCGGGGATCGAGCGGTTCGAGGAGCGCCGCGAGCTCAGCGCGGCTGGCGCCGACGAGATTGCGGCGAGGATGGCTCGGCATCGTTCGAAGGCTCCCCGGAGATCCCCATGGAGTGCAGCACGTCCACGTCCCTCTCGCTCCATTGTGGCATGGCGGGGCGCTTCTCCCCGACCACCACGCGCGGCGGCTCGGCGCCGGGGGAGAACTCGACCCGGAGCAGGACCGACACGCCGAGACGCTGCAGCGCGGTCCAGGCGGTGCGCAGCCTCTCGCCGCTCTCGAGGCCGTGCTGCAGCGCCTCGACGAACGTCAGCAGCGCGGCCGACTCCTCGGGGGTGGATCCGCGGGTCTTCACGGTCTGGGAAACGGCCGGCGATGCACCCCAATTTCCGCCCGCGCGGGGTAGTATGGCCGCCCGTGGACGCGCTCCGCTCGAGGCTCGTCGAACTGGGGTTCGCGCCCGCCGCGGTCGCGCCGCTGGCCGGTGACGCCTCGCAGCGCCGCTTCTTCCGCGTCGCGCTGACCGGGGGAGGTACGGTGGTCGCCGCGCTCTACCCGGCGGCGCTGGCGGAGCAGGCCGGGCGCGACCACGCGGTGCAGGAGTGGGGCTTCCGCCGCGGGCTGCCGATCCCGCGCCCGCTCGCCGCCGGCGGGGAGGTCACGGTGAGCGAGGACCTCGGCGACGTCGACCTGCAGCGCGCGCTCGCCGCGGGCGACGAGGCGATGCCGGCGGCGCTCGAGGCGCTCGGCGCGTTCCAGGCCTCGGGCTGGGACGGGCTGCCGACGCCGCCGTTCGACGCCGCGTTCTTCCGTCGCGAGCTGGCGGGGTTCGAGGCGTTCACCGTCAGCCCGGGCGCCGACCCGGCGATCGCGCCCTGGCTCGACGCGCTCGCGGCGCGCGTCGCCGGCCACCCGCAGCGCCTCGTCCACCGCGACTTCCACGTCAACAACCTGTTCCTGCGCGACGGCCGGGTGCTCGCCGTCGACTTCCAGGACATGCGCGCCGGCCCCGACACCTACGACCTCGCGTCGCTGCTGCGCGAGCGCGCGGGGGCGGAGCTGATCGCCGCCGAGGCGAGCTGGAAGGAGCGCGCCGCCCGGGGCTTCGGCTGGGCGGCGGGCTGGGAGCGCCGCTACCTCGAGTGCGCGGCGCAGCGCGGCCTCAAGGTGATCGGCACGTTCCTGCGGCTGGCATCGCAGGGGCGCCGCCACTACCTCGACTGGGTCCCGCCGGTGGTGCAACGGACGCTCGAGGCGCTCGGAGCGATCGACGCGCCGGCGCCGCTGTGCGCGGCGGCGGCCGCGGCCGGGCGGACGGCGGGTCTATAATCGTCGCCCGAGGGGGATCGCGGCATGTTCGGAACGATCGGGCTCCCGGAGCTCCTGCTGATCTTGGTCATCGTCCTCATCATCTTCGGCGCCGGCAAGCTCCCCCAACTCGGGCGGGGGATCGGCGAGGGCATCCGCAACTTCAGGACCGCGCTGAAGGGGAACGACGAGCCGAAGAGCGGCGGGAGCAAGGGCGACGAGGGCTCAAAGCAGGGCTGAGGCCTCGGTCGTGAAGCGCGTCGCTCCGGCGAGGTCCAACCCCGTCAGCCGCTGGTAGGCGGCCCCCACCCGCGCGATGTAGTCCTTCGTCTCCCGGTACGGCGGCACCGTGCCCCAGGTCCGCACCGCGCCGGGCCCGGCGTTGTACGCCGCCAGCGCCAGCTCGACGTCGCCGCCGAAGCTCTCGAGCAGCGACGCGAGGTAGCGGCAGCCCGCGTCGAGGTTCACGGCCGGGTCGGCGGCATCGGGGGCGTCCGGCGTGCCGTTGAGCTCCGCCACGGTCTCCGGCAGCACCTGCATCAGGCCGACCGCCCCCTTGGGCGAGACCGCGTTCGCGTCCTCGCGCGATTCCGTCTCCACCACCGCCAGCACGAGCGCGGGGTCGAGGCCCCAGCGCACCGCCGCGGCGATCACCTGGTCCTCGCGCGGTGACGAGCTGGTGAGCGGGACGCCCTCGACGCCGAGGCGCGCGTGGGGCCGGCTCTCGTCGCTCGCCGCGGCCGCACCTGCGCTCGGCGCGGGGCGCTCGAGGAGCGTGACCAGCAGGCAGCCGAGGGCGAAGCTCCCCCACAGCGACGCGGCCTGGCGTCCGCCGTACATCGGCTACCGCCCCGCCGCCGGCGGCGGCATGGGGGACCGGCGGGGCATCGCGGCCACGGTCCGGGTGCGGCTGTCGGTCATCGGACCGGTCGGCCCTAACCTCGCCGGCGGGGGTTCCGGCCGTTGCGCTGCATCTTCGCCCGCAGCGTGTTGCGGTGGATCCCCAGCGCCGCGGACGCCTGGGAGAGGTTGCCGCCGTTGCGCGCCACCGCCGAGCGCAGGTAGCGCACCTCGAAGATGCCGAGCGCTTCCTCGAGCTCCACGCCGCGGTCGAGCAGCGCCTCGGCGACGTTGCCGAGGGCGTCGGACAGCTCGCGCAGCGCGGTGCGTCGTTCCTCGCCGGGGTTGGGGCTCACTTGAGCTCGACCCGGTCCCCCACCTGCATCGGTGCGGACGAACGGATGACCTTCGCGGAAGCCCAGTGGCTGCCGGTGGTGAGCACCGCGATCTCGCCGAGGAGCAGGCGCGGCGCGCCCGCCACCGGGTTCTCGCGGAAGACGATCGCCTGGGTGCCCGGCGAGACCTGGTCGGCGTCGCCGAGGTCGACGAGGACGAGGTGGTCCTGGCCGAAGTAGATGTCGTCGTCGCGGCTGTAGACCAGGTAGCCCTTCGGCTTGGTGCTGGCCGGGTCGCAGCGGGTCACCGGGGGAGTGAGCACCGTCATCGGGATCGGGATCGCGTCGAACGGCGTCAGCCACGCGCCGACGTTGATCGCGTCGCAGGAGGAGAGGATCTCGGCGGTGGCGCTGTGGTCCTGCGTGCAGAGGATGCGCGCGTGGCCGAGCTGGCGCATCACGGTGCCGAGCACCGCGTTGGTCGCCGGGTGGCGGAGCTTGCGGAGCGGCTGGACGATGAAGAACTCCTGGCCCGCCTTGACGCCCTCGGCGTCGCCGCCGGAGACGTAGACGATGTCGCCGGTGGCGAAGTTGTCCTGGTACTCGATCTGCTCCGCCGACGTGATCGTGAGCGACGGCTTGGTGTCCTTGTCGTCGAGGTAGGCGAAGCAGTAGACGTCGTCCTCGCTGCCGATCGCCACCAGCGTGCCGGCGGCGCCCTCGCCGCCCGGTGCCGCGCCGGCGGCGCCCGCACCACCCGCTCCGGCGCCCGCCCCGGCTCCCGCGGCCCCCTGTCCGGCGGCCCCGGCCTCGCCTTGGCCGCCGGCGGCGCCGGCGCCACCGGCGGGCGCGACCACGTGGACGGTGTCCGCGTTCACCGTGCCGTCAGGCTCGCCCGCGCCCTCGACCTCGACGGTCGCGCCCGGCGCCACCGCCCCGCCCGCCTGGTCGACCGCGGTCGAAGGCGTCACGTGCACGGTGCGCCCCGAGACCTTCCAATCACCGACGAGGCCGCCTCCCGGCGGCAGGCTCTCGACGACGCCCTTGAACTCCACCTTGGGCGCCGGCGCGGAGGGCGCGACCTCCTCCGTCTTCGGCCCGATCACGAGCGGATCGCCCGGGTAGATCCAGTGCGCGTCGCGGATGTACTTGTTCTTCTCCCACAGCTGCGGCCAGAGGTAGGGATTGCCCATGAAGCGCTTCGCCAGCGCCCACAGCGTGTCCCCCTTCTGGATCGTGTAGACCTGCACGTCGGGGGGAAAGTCGGTCGGAGGGGTGTACGGCGTCCAGTGGTCGCCGACCTTGTGGAGCGGGCGCGGAGGAGGGTTCACGGCCTGCTCGGCAACGGCCCAGGTGCAGCACAGCACCGCGAGGATTGCGAACGTTGCGCGGCCCATGGCGGCTCTCCCCTTCATTCCCTGTCGAAGACTCCGTTCCAAACATAGCCCATCGTGTCACGGTTCGTCAACGGCGCCGCCCGGCTGGCGTGACGGATTTCACTCACGCGGCGGGCCTTGGCGCGGCGTCAGCGGGTGCCCGGCGACGGCTTCGGGGCGCTCTCCGCCTCCCCCGGCTTGATGTGCAGCGCGGCGTCCACCTTCGCGGCCAGCGGGCCGGCGGCCTTCGCCGCGGCGGTCTGCGGGTAGTTCGCGAACAGGTAGTCGAGCCGCTGCTTGGCGCCGTTCCAGGCCTTGACGTTGGCGTAGTACTGGGCGACGCCGAGCTCGTGCTGGCCGAGGTCCTCGAGGCACTTGTCCTGGAGCTGGCGCGCCTCCGCGGCGAACGGCGAGTTGGGGAACAGGCGCAGCACCTGCTTGAGGCTCTCGACCGCCTCGCGGATCGGCGCGAGGTCCTTCTCCGGGCCCTTGCGCTGCGCGAAGCTGCACTTGGCGAGCATCAGGAGGGCGTAGGCGCGGTTCGGGTCGTTCGGGAAGCGATTTGAGAAGTCCTTGTAGCGAAGCTGCGCCTCGGTGAGACTCTCGGAGTCGTGCTGGTTGAAGAAGCTGTCGGCGACCTTGAGCGCCGCCTTGCGGCCGAGCGGGTCGTTGGGAAACGAGTCGGCGAGGAACGAGTAGTACTTCCGCGCCCCGTCCCACTGCTTCTTGGCGGCCAGCGCGTCGCCCCGCTGCATGATTTGGTCCTTGGAGAGCGAGGCCACGTCGTCGAGGAAATGCGACTCCGGGTTCTTCGACGAGCACGCCGAGACCGCCAGCACGAACAGCGCCGCCACCGCGATCGTTCGCCTCATCCGGACGCCTCCCCCCGCAGCTCGGCGATCGCCCGGCGCCGGTCGGCGGCGCCGAACACCGCGGTCCCGGCGACCAGCACGTCGGCGCCGCCGCGGCGCAGGTCGGGCGCGTTCGCGGCCTCCACGCCGCCGTCGGCGACCAACTCGACGTTCACGTGACGTGCGTCACGAATCGAGCCGAGGCGAGCCATCTTGTCGAGCGTCTGCGGGATCAGGTGCTGGCCGCCGAAGCCGGGGTTCACGGTCATGACCAGCACGAAATCGACGAAGGGCCACGCCTCGTCGAGCGCGCCGACCGGTGTCGCGGGGTTGATCGCCACCCCCGGCGACGCGCCCAGCTCGCGGATGCGGGCGAGCGTGCGGTGGAGGTGGACGACCGCCTCGAGGTGGACCGCGATGCGGCTCGCGCCGGCGCGCGCGAACGGCTCGAGCAGCGAGTCGGCGTCGGCGACCATGAGGTGGACGTCGAGCGGCAGCTCGGTGACGCGGCGGACCGCCGCGCACAGGCCCGGCCCGAACGTGAGGTTGGGGACGAAACGGCCGTCCATCACGTCGAAGTGGAGGAGGTCCGCGCCGCCGGCCTCGACCGAGTGCACCTCCTCCGCGACGCGTGCGAGGTCGCAGGCGAGCAGCGACGGCGCGACCCGCACGGGCCTCACCGGCTCACCCACAGGCCGACCACCGCGGACTGGACCACCGGCCCGCCCGCGGGCGGGTCCTGGCGCAGCACCATGTCCGATGGAGCGCCGGGGTACGAGACCGGTTGGATTGCGGCGAGCTGGAAGCCGAGCGCGCGAATCACCCGGGCGGCGTCCGCCTCCTGCTGCCCGACGAAGTCCGGCATCACGTAGCGCTTCACCTTCGGGACGGTGTTGACCAGTAGGGTCACGGCCGAGCCCGGCGCGACCAGGCTGCCGGCCGCGGGCATCTGCGCCACCACCACGACGCCGTCTGCCCTGCCCTCGATCTCGCAGCGCCGGTCGACCGTGAGGTGCTCGCCCTCGAGCTCGGACTCGGCGAGCGACACCGGCATGCCGGCGAGGTCGGCGAGCTTGTGGACCTCGCGGCCGAGCGAGGGGTAGAGCAGGACGATCGCGCCGCGTTTGGCCTGGAACCCGGAGGGCGGGCGCTCGATGACGATGCGGCCGATCCCGACCTTCGGGTCGTAGACGCCGTCCTGGACGCGGGCGACCAGACCCTGGGATTGCACGAGCGCGGCGGCGTGCGCGGAGTCCAATCCGCGCACCTCCGGGACGCGCGCGGCGGAGGAGCGGAGCGAGATCCACAGCACCGCCCAGACCGCCGCGCCGCAGCCCACCATCACGCCGGCGCCCGCGGCCAGCCAGCGCAGGAAACGGCTCGCTCCCATCGGGGCGAGAGCGTAGCATACCGATCGTGCCTTTCCTGGGAGCGCATCTCTCCGCCGCCGGCGGTGTCTCGCGCGCCGCCGAGGCCGCGCCGGAGGCGACCTGCGAGGCGCTCCAGGTCTTCCTGCGAGCGCCCGGACGCTGGGCGGCGGCCGCGCTCGGCGACGACGAGGTGGCGCGCTTCCGGGCGGCGTGCGAGGCGGGCGGCATCGCCGGGCGCTGCTTCGCCCACGCGCCGTACCTGCTCAACCTCGCGAGCGCCGACGCCGCGCTGCGGCGGCGTTCGATCGAGGTGCTCGCCGACGAGCTCGGTCGGGCCGGCCGGCTCGGCCTCGCCGGCGTCGTGCTCCACCCCGGCTCGGCGGGCGACGGCGACCGCGGCGAGGCCGAGGCGCGCTGCCGCGACGGCATCGCCGCGGCGCTCGATCTCGCCGGGAGCGGGGCCGCCCGTCTCCTGCTCGAGGGCACGGCGGGCGCGGGCGGGCACCTCGGGCGGACCCCGGCGGAGCTGGCCAGCCTGGCCGGCGCCGCGCTCCGCCCGCGCGTCGGCATCTGCCTCGACACCGCCCACCTGTGGGGCGCGGGCTACGACCTGCTCGGCGACGGTTGGGACCGGGTCCTCGACGAGCTCGGCGCGGCGTGGGGGCTCTCCGCGCCCGACCTGCTCCACGCCAACGACACGCCGGTCGAGCTCGGGTCGAGGCGCGACCGCCACGCACCCCCCGGCGAGGGGCGGCTCGGCCGGGCGTTCTACCGCCGCCTCCTGCGCGACGCGCGCTGCGCCGGGCTGCCGATGGTGCTCGAGATCCCGCCCGGCGACGGCAACGCCCTGATCCGCACCGCGCTGCGCCGCCTGCGCCGTTGGGCGCGCGAGCCGCGCCGCTAGCGGCGCGGCCGGGGCGGCGCGCTACTTCCTGCCCGGGAGCAGGGTGTTGAGCCCCGGCACGGTCTTGGTCAGGTCGTTGAACAGCACCACCACGACCAGGACGACGATCAGCCAGAACCCGACGTTGAGGATGCGCTCCTTGGTGCGGTTGGAGAAGTCGCGCCGGATCGCCGACTCGACGCCGATCACGGCGAGGTGCCCGCCGTCGAGCACCGGGATCGGCAGCAGATTGAAGATGGCGAGCTGCAACGAGATCATGCCGAGCAGCCAGATGAACGAGTCGAGCCCGGCGCGGGCCGCCACGCCCGAGAGGTGCGCGATCTCGATCGGCCCCGACATCTGCTTGATCGACGCGCTCCCGGTCAGCATCCGGCCGATCACCACGAACGTCTCCTCGGTCATGCTGACGCACTCCGAGACCGCCTCGGGGAACGCGGCGAACGGCCCGAGGCGCTTGAGCGTGGTGGGGTTCGGCTCGTAGATGCCGAGCTTGCCGACGCCGCCCTCGCTGCGCGGCGTGGCGGTGAGGTCGAGCGTCTCGGCGCCGCGCGCGACGCGGAGCCGGATCGGCTTGCCGGCGTTCGCCCCGACCAGCTTGAGCAGGTCCCAAAAGTAGGTGACGGGCGTGCCGTCGACCGAGAGGATGCGGTCGCCGCGGCGCAGCCCGATCTTGTCCGCCGGGCTCCCGGCGATCACGTCGCCGACCTCGGCGGGGACCGGGCGGCCGAGCCCGGCGTAGCCGACGATGTAGCGGGTGGTGGTGAGCGGCGTCAGCTTCACCTCGCGCTCCTCGCCGTCGCGGCGGAAGCGGATCGCGAGCGTGCGCCCGGGCGAGGAGAGCGTGGACAGCTCGACGTCGCGCCAGGTGTGCATCGCCTTGCCGTCGACCGCGAGGACGAGGTCGCCGGCCTTCAGCCCGGCCTCGGCGGCGGGCGAGGCGGGGTCGACCCACACCACCTTGGGCGGCTGGTCCTGCCACGCCGGCACCTGCACGCCGACGATGAAGGCGACGGCGATGAAGAGCACGGCGCCGACCGCGTTCGCGCCCGGGCCGGCGAGCAGGATCAGCGTCCGCCGCCAGCGCGGCAGCAGCGGCTCGGGCTCGGCTTCCTCGCCGACGATGTCCGACTCGTCGGGGCCGAGGCCGTGGATGCGAACGTAGCCGCCGAGCGGGATCGCGCTGATGCGGTAGTCGGTGCCGCCGCGCGCGAAGCCAGCGAGCCGCTTGCCGAACCCGAACGAGAAGACGCTGACGCGCGCCTTCAGCCAGCGCGCGGCGAGGAAGTGCCCGCCCTCGTGGATGAAGACGAGCACGCCGAGAACGACGACCAGAGCGAGGAGATTTACCAGCATGACCTCATCCGCATCCCCCCGGGGAACCGGTCGCCAAGGGGGGGTATTTCGCGACCGCCTCGTCCGCCCACGCCCGAGCGCGCGCGTCCGCCTCGAGCGCGTCGCCGAGATCCTCGAGGCGGTGGGGTCGGGCGGCCTCGCGCTCGACCGCGCCGGCGACCACCTCGGCGATCGCGGTGAAGCGCAGCCGCCCGGCGAGGAACGCGGCGACGGCGACCTCGTTCGCGGCGTTGAGCACCGCCGGGACCGTTCCGCCCGCGCGCAGCGCCTCCCGCGCCAGGCGCAGGCAGGGGAAGCGGGCCTCGTCGGCGGCGGCGAAGTGGAGCGCGCCGACCGCGGCGAGGTCGAGCCCGCCGAGCGGCGACGGCAAGCGCTCCGGGTACGAGAGCGCGTAGAGGATCGGGAAGCGCATGTCGTTGACCGAGAGCTGGGCGATCATCGTGCCGTCGACGTACTCGACCAGGGAGTGGACCCGGCTCTCGGGGTGGACCACCACGTCGATCCGTTCCTCGGGCATGGCGAAGAGGTGGTGCGCCTCGATGATCTCAAGCCCCTTGTTCATCATCGTCGCGGAGTCGATCGTGATCTTCGGTCCCATCCGCCAGGTCGGGTGCGCGAGCGCCTGCTCGACCGTGGCGGCGGCGAGCTGCTCCGCGCTCCAGGTGCGGAACGGCCCGCCGGACGCGGTCAGGATCAGCCGCCGCACCGCGTCCGCCGGGCCGACGCGGAGCGCCTGGTGGAGCGCGTTGTGCTCCGAGTCGATCGGCAGCACGCGCGCGCCGGAGCGCGCCGCCGCCGCCATCACCAGCGCGCCGGCGGCGACCAGCGTCTCCTTGTTGGCGAGCAGGACGTCGCGCCCCATCGCCGCCGCGCGGTAGGTGGCGGGGAGGCCGAGCGCGCCGACGAAGGCGCTGACCACCGCGTCGGCGTCGGAGTGCGCGGCCGCCGCGACGCGGCCGTCCTCCCCGGACCGCACGTCGATGCCGGGGAACTCGGCGCGCAGCCGCGCGGCGTCCGCCTCCTCGGCCACCGCGACCAGCGCCGGCCGCCAGGCGCGGACCTGCTCGGCGAGGAGCGCGAGGTTGCGACCGGCGGCGAGCGATGCGACGGCGAAGCGCTGCGGGAAGCGCGCCGCGACGTCGAGCGTCGCCACGCCGATCGAGCCGGTGGAGCCGAGGATCGCGAGGCGCTTCAAACCGGGGTCCCGAGGCAGTAGATCATCAGCGCGAGGACGAACGGCGCGGCGTAGAACAGCGAGTCGGTGCGGTCGAGGAAGCCGCCGTGGCCGGGGATCACCTCGGAGGAGTCCTTCACCCCGGCGTCGCGCTTGAACAGCGACTCGACCAGGTCGCCGAGCGGCGCGAGCACCGAGAGGAGGACGAACAGCGCCAGCGAGGTGCGCAGGTCGAGGTCGGGGAAGAACACGGTGCGGCAGAACCACACCCCGAACGCGGTGAGCGCGACCCCGCCCGCCACCCCCTCCCACGACTTCTTCGGGCTCACCTGCGGCGCGAGGCGGTGGCGGCCGAAGCGCGAGCCGAGGTAGTAGGCGCCCGAGTCCCCGCCCCACACGGTCAGACAGTGGAGGAGCACCACCTTCACCCCGAGCGTGCCCGCGAAGAGCGTGCGCAGCATGCCCATCGCGCCGCCGGTGGCGGCGAAGTAGAGCGCGGCGAACGTGGCGCCGGCGATGCCGGCCGTGGCGCCCCGGATCGGGTAGCGACCGAGCAGGTAGAGGAGCGGGACCGCCAGCACCAGGGCGGCGAGGATCGCGCCGGACGCCCTGAGCCCGCCGAGCCAGAGCGCCGGCAGCGCGAGTCCGACCGCGACCAGCGTCGGCGCCTGCGGCGCGGGGTACCCGAGGCGGGCGAGCAGCGCGAGCAGCTCTCGCACCGCGAGCAGCGTGATCGCCCACACGATCGCGAGGTAGACCCAGGCGGGGAGGAACACGATCGCCGCGAGCACCACCGGGAGCAGCGCGAACGCCGTCGCCTCGCGGGCGCCGATCACTCGTCCGCCTCGTCGCCGGACGCGCCGCCCTTCTCCAGCACGCCGCCGTAGCGGCGTTCGCGCCCGGCGTAGTCGATCACGGCGCGGACGAGGTCGCGGCTGGTGAAATCGGGCCACAGCACGTTGGTGAAGTGGAGCTCGGCGTAGGCGATCTGCCAGAGCAGGAAGTTCGAGATGCGGAGCTCGCCGGAGGTGCGGATCAGCAGGTCCGGGTCCGGCGTCGCCGCCGTGGTGAGGTGGCGGCTGACCCACTCCTCGTCGACCTGCTCCGGTGCGAGCGACCGCTCCTGCGCGCGCCGGACCGCGAGCCGGACGAGGTCGACCAGCTCGGCGCGGCCGGAGTAGTTGAGCGCGATCTGGAACGCGAGGCCGGTGTTGCCGCGGGTGGACTCGACGGCGTGGGCGAGCCCGTCCTGGATCTCGGGCTCGAGGTCCTCGACCCGGCCGATGGCGCGGAAGCGGATGTTGTTCTCGACCAGCGAGTGCAGTTCCTTGCCGAGGTACTCCTTGAGCAGCGCCATCAGCGTCCGCACCTCCCAGCGCGGGCGCTTCCAGTTCTCGGTCGAGAAGGCGTAGAGCGTGAGCGCCTGGATCCCGAGCCGCGCCGCGGTCTCGACGCTCTCGCGCACGGCGCGGATGCCGGCGCGATGGCCCTCGACCCGGGGCAGGCCGCGCTGGCGCGCCCAGCGGCCGTTGCCGTCCATGATGATGGCGATGTGCCGCGGCAGCGCGTCCGGGCTGAGACGCTCGAGGGTCTCGCGCTCGGGAGTGCCAGCGGCCGCGACACGATCGAGGTCCTTCATGAGCCCGCGCAGTCTA
>DATIYW010000086.1:0-2471 GCA_035517415.1 Thermoanaerobaculaceae bacterium | reverse complement strand
CGAACAGGCGTGGGGTCCCGGCTCTCGTCCCTTCGATCATCGCTTCACCTCCGCGGATCGTCGCTGGCGCGCTGGGTGCGCGAGGGCGGTCGTGCTTCTCCCTGACATGTTACGCGCGTCGGCGACTGTGCGATCGTCACTCATCCCGAGGGCGGCAAGGGCAGCGGCGCCTCGAGATGGGCGTGGCGAGGACCGACTCCCGATCGGCGCGGCCGCGGGCCGGGCTCATCGCGGAGCCCCTTCTCGATCGCGGCGTCCGGCGCGGGCCGTGGTTCGATTCCAGGCTCGGCGGAACGCCGCGCCGGCGCCGCGGCTTGCGCCCTGCGGGCCTCCTCGGTTGCCCGCGGCCGCCCCCTCGTTGGCCTGGCGCGTGATCGGTCAGCCTCGGCCGAACCGGGCCGAGACAGCTCGGCGGGGGCCCGTCGCCGGGTCGCCGGTGGCGGGCCCCCGCAGGATGCCTGAAGCAGCCCGAGTCACGCGTGGGCGCGGCGCTCCGGGTCGAGCTTGACCGCCCGCTGGGGGACCCGCGGGCCGATCGGATGTGCGGCGTGCTCGACCGGCATGCCGACCATGTTGCCCCACTCGGCGAACGCGCCGTCGTAGTTGCGCACCTTGGAGTAGCCGAGCAGGTCGTGGAGGACGAACCAGGTCGTCGCCGAGCGCTCGCCGATCCGGGTGTAGACGACGATGTCCTTGTCCGGCGTGACTCCCTTGCTGAGCAGGATCTTCTTGATCTCGTCGCCTCGGTGGAAGGTGCCATGGTCGTCGAGCAGGTCGGAGAAGGGGATGTTGAGCGCGCCGGGGATCCGCCCGCCCCGAAGGGTGCGTAATGGGTACTCGGCGTCGGTCTCCACCTTTCCGTCGAACTCGGCCGGAGTCCGGTCGTCGAGGACGACGTGGCCGTTCGGGATGCGGAAGCTCGAGGCGGTGGGGTCGGGGCTGCCGATGTGCTGCAGCACGTCCTGCCGCAGCGCCCGGAACTCGGGGCAGACCCGCGTCACGGTGTAGCTGGTCGGGGTGACCGCCGGGACCTCGGCGACCAGCCGGCGCTTCTCGGACTCCCAGCGCATCCGGCCGCCGTTCAGGATCCTGGCCTTCTCGTGCCCGTAGTAGCGGAAGACCCAGTACGCGTGGCACGCGCCGAGGTTGCGGAGGTCGTCGTAGAAGACCACGGTCGTGTCGTTGGCGATCCCGAGCCTGCGCACGAGCTGCTCGAACTCCTTCTTGCCGATCAGGTCGCGGGTCTGCGGGTTGGTCAGGTCGACGTCCCAGTCGAGGCGCAGGGCGCCCGGGACGTGACCCTTGCGGAACGCCCGCTCGTCGGTGGTGCAGTCGATGATGCGCATCCCGTTCCTTTCGAGGTGCTCCTCGACCCAGGCGGGGTCGACGAGGACGGGCTGCTTCTCACGGTTTTCCATCGCTGTTTCCTTTCCCGGGGGGGAGCGCTGCGGGTTGCGTTTCTGCGCGCCCCGAACGGGTGCACGCGTGTCGCGGACGCCCCCGACGCCTCCGGCGCACGCCGGAGGCTCGGCCACGCCTTCACGGCGGCGGTCGGGGCTCGTCCGGGAGCGGACGCGGCTGGGTGGCGCGGGGGGCGGTCGCGTGGGTCTCGGGCGTCGGAAATACAGACGCTGCCATCGACTTCGACCCAGGGCTCCGTTGCACCGGAGCCGGATGCACCTGGATAGAACTTGGACCCGGATTCAATCGCTGTCAAGGGGAGACATCGGCTTGCCCGCCGGGGCCGCCTGCGGGCGTCTGGGCCTGCTCAGCTCGAGAGCTTGAGCGCGGCGAGCTTTCCGACGGCGGCAACTTCCGCGGGGCCGGCGACCGGCACGCGGATGCCGCGGCCCTCCGCGTAGCGGGGTGCGGCGTCGAGGAGGGCGAGCACGGTCTCAGGGAGCCCCGCATCGCGCGCCGCGGCGGCGGCGCGCTCGCCGAGCACGACGCCGGCGAGGAACCCGTCTGCCTGCGGGATCAGGTAGAGGACGATCCGGTCGCGCCGGACCAGGCGCAGCGACCAACCGAACTTCGCGCCGGCGAAGTTCCAGCGGCGCTCGATCGGCGGATGCGCCGCTTCGATCTGCGCCGCCAGCTCCGCCCACAGCGGCGCCGCGCCGCCGAGCGCCGCCGCGAGCGCGGCCGCGTCGGGAGGTCTGGCCTTTTCGGCGAATACGCTGAGAGACACCGGCCGCTATCGTAGCGCGAGGCGCGACTGGCGGCGGGGTCAGCCGGTATTGACCGCCTCGTAGACGACGAGGCCGGGCGGCAGCGCGAGGTCTCCGTAGCCGGAGCGCGACGTGACGGCGAACCCGGCCGCGGCGAGCAGCGCCTGCACCTCGGCGCGCGGGTAGAGGTCGAGGCGGTGGACCTCGCGGCCGCGGCGGAAGCCGTCGCCCGCGCGGGTGAACGTGGTGATGCGGCGGGTGAGGAGTCGGGATCCGAGCGGCTCCTCGGCGTCGACCAGGATC
>DATIYW010000085.1:0-10552 GCA_035517415.1 Thermoanaerobaculaceae bacterium | reverse complement strand
ATGATCGACCAGCTCGCCACCATCATGTACGGCAAATGACGGCCCGGCCGCGCCCGACCCGCCCCGGCACCCTTCGCCCCCGAGAGGACCCTCATGCCCCAGGTTGAGAAATCGATGCGCCAGCACCTGCACGAGAACCCTCGCCTGAAGTTCATCTTCTTCGGAGGGAAGGGCGGCGTCGGCAAAACGGTCTTCGCCGGGGCCACCGCCCTGTGGCACGCGCAGCAGGGGCGGCGCACCATGCTCGCCTCGACCAACCCCGTCCACAGCCTCACGGGCCTGCTCGGACAAAACGTGCTCGGCAAGCACACCCCGGTGGAGGGCGTGCCGAACCTGTGGGCGTACGAGATCGAAACCAAGGACACGATCGAGCGCAGCAAGCACGAGATCCGCGAGAAGATCCAGTGGTTCCTCAAGTTCGCCGACATCTCCACCAAGGCCGAGGACTTCGTCGAGTCGGCGACGATGAACCCGGCGTTCGAGGAGTCGGCGATGTTCGAGAACATGATCGACCTCATGTTCAAGGACGAGTACGACGTCTACGTCTTCGACACCGCGCCCACCGCCAACGCCCGCCGGCTGCTCGGCATGTCCAAGGTCTACTCGCTGTGGGTGAACAAGATGCTGAAGAGCCGCGAGGAGGCGAAGACGCTCCGCGAGATGCTCTCGTTCACCAAGAAGAAGGAGGAGGACCCGCTCATGGGCTACCTCCTCTCCTTCCGCGACCGGATGGAGCACGGCCGCGTCCTGCTCACCGACCCGGACAAGACCTCGTTCTTCTTCGTCACCCTGCCGGAGGCGCTGCCGATCGCCGTGATCACCCGCTTCATCCAGTGGTTCCACGACTTCGGCATCCCGGTCGGGGGCGTGATCGTCAACATGCTGATCGACCAGGCCTCGCTCGGCGCCGACTCCGCCGACTTCGTCAAGAACCGCGTCGCGATGCAGGCCGACCACATGAAGACGGTGTGGGAGAAGTTCGACGGCAACGTGCGCGCGATCGTGCCGCTGTTCGAGACCGAGATCCGCGGCGTCGACACGCTGCGCCGGCTCTCCGGCGCGCTCTTCGGCTGACCGCCGCCGGCGGCAAGCCAGCCATCGCCAGCAGGGGCGGGGCCAAGCCCCGCCCCTACGTGTCTCCGCGAAGCCGAGTCGGAGACGGGTCGGACCGGCCCTTGCGGCCGCCCGAGAACCCGCGATCGCCGCCGGCGATGCGAGCGCCGGCTTGCGTCGGCGGCGCGCGCGACCTATCTGTGAAGAAGGGCACATCGGAGGCCCATCACCATGGCCAAGCCTGCGGAGCACCCCCCCGCCGGCGTCTTCGACCGCCTCGCCGACCGCAACATGCGCTGGACCGAGCTGCGACGGCGCCTCGTCTCCTTCGCCGCCCCCGGCCGGCCCGCCGCGGCGACCGTCCTCCACCCATACATCGCGCTGTCGCGCCAGGCGGGCGCCGGCGGCGAGTCGCTGGCGCGGCGGCTCGGCGCGGCGCTCGGGTGGCCGGTGTTCGACCAGGAGCTGCTCGACTTCCTCTCCGAGCAGTGCAGCCTCGACCGCGAGAGCCTCGAGCTGCTCGACGAGACCCGGGTCTCGTGGTTCGACGAGTCGGTCCTCAGCCTGGTGCGGGCGCACTTCATCTCGCAGGACGAGTACGTCGCGCGGCTGATCAAGATCGTCGTCCTGGCGCTGATGGAGCGCTCGGCCGTCCTCGTCGGCCGCGGCGCCCAGGCGGCGCTCCCGCGCGAGCGCGGCCTGGCGGTCCGCGCCGTCGCGGACGAGCCGGACCGCGTGCAGCGCATCCAGGAGCTCAAGAGGCTTGGGCCGCGCGACGCCCGCCGCTGGGTGGCGGAGACCGACGCGGCGCGGCGCGACTTCGTGCGGCGGCACTTCCACGTCGACCTCACCGACCCGCTCGGCTACGACATCACGGTCAACACGAGCCGCCTCGGCCTCGACGGCGCCGCCGCCGTGGTCCTGGCCGCGGCCCGCGCCCGCGGCCTGATCGCCTGATCCCGGCCACGACCGATCGCAGGGCCATGCCCCTGGGCGGCGCCCCGGCTCGTGCGCGGCCATCGGCCGGCGCGGCGCGGGCGGCCGCACCGACGTCTAGCGGAGCTCCTTGGCGTGGAACAGCCGCTCCGCCGGGATCGGCGCCAGGGGCTTCCCGGGCTCGTCCATCTTGAGCGTCAGGCCGGCGACGAACGTCGCGTGCACGTAGTCGAGCTCGAGGGCGTGGAGGCCCGCCCTGAGCGCCACCTGCCCGGTGCGGCTGATGAAGTCGGGGCTCTCGTTCACCACCACGGTCGCGCCGTCGAGGCGCAGCTCGCTCGCGTCCGCGGAGCGCAGCCTGAACGTGTAGAGGCCGTCGGCCGGCACGGCGAGGTAGCCGTCGCAGCGCATCCCGAGGTGATCGACCGGACGGTCCGCCGGAAGGGTCACGGTGGCGAGGGTGACCTCGCCCGCGGGCCTGAGCGCGCCGAAATCCGGCGGCTTCGGCCAGTCGCCCTCGTAGATCCGGCACGCCAGGCCGGGCGCGAGCGCGTCCCGGGCGACCGCGGACGCCTCGCGCGGCTCGACCCTGGTGAACGTCGCGGTCGCGACGAACCGGTCGTCGAGGCCGAACGCGAACGCGCGCGCCTTCACCGTCGTCGTGCGGTCGAGCTGCAGCGGCCCGGTGTAGGCCGCCGACGTCGCGGACGGCTCGCCGCCGTCGGTCGTGAAGCGGATCGTCGCGCCGGGGTTGGGCGAGGTGAGCGTGACCGTCGTGCGGCCGATGAACTGCCGCTCCGGCGCCTCGAAGTGGACCACGGTGCCGGTCGCCGGGTCGGTGAACGGCTGCCCCGCCACGACGGCATCGTTGTCGTTGTGCGCCGCCGTGATCGCGAGGATGCGAACGTGCTCGTCGCCGGGCAGCGTCAGCGTCTTCGCGTCGGGCGGGACGTCGAGCCGGAGGCGGAACAGGTAGGTGAACACGTACGCCTCGTTCTCGCCACGGGCGCCGTGGCGGTGCGTCCCGACCCACGCCACCGGGACGACCTTGGCGTAGGCGGGCGCGATGCGGGCGGGATCCTGCACGACCTCGCCGCCCACCATCCGGCTGTCCCACTGCCCGACCGGCTCGGCCCAGTCGGGGACGAGCAGCCTCGCCGTCGCGCCGTCCACCGTGAACGTCGCCTCGCGGTCGCCGCCGACCGCCGCGGCGAGCAGGTAGACGCGGTTGAACTCGCCGGCGGGCAGCGCGAGCCGCTGGCCGCGGCAGACCAGCGCGTTCGGCCGTCCGGGCTCCTGCGGCCCGGTGCGGAACGGGACGCCGGCGGAGACCAGCGCGGCGGGGAGCAGCTCGCCGGCGATCGTGTGGCCGCGGCCGTCGAAGTCGCCGTCGGTGCGGGCGTCGTCGCGCGAGATCCCGTCGAGGTCGTACGGCAGTTCGAGCGGAACGGCCCGCACCTTCGCGGCGAGGTCGCGGCGAGCGACCCGTAGCGCAAGCGTGCGCGGCCGGTAGGGGAGCAGGTCGAGGGCGACCGCAGCCTCCGCAACCGCGAGCGGCGGCTGCGCCGGCGGCGGGGTCGCGCCGCCGGCGCCGTGCTCGGCGATCGGCTCCTCGGCGCCGTTGACCTCGCGCACGCCCGCGACCTCGGCGCCGAGCGCGAGCCGAACCCCGGCGGCCGGCAGGCCGTCGAGCTCCTGCAGTCGGACCACGACGTCGTCGCTCTCCTCGGCGAGCTTCACCGCCCGCACCGCGACGTCCGGCTCGCGGCCGCCCGGCCCGTCGAGGCGCAGCAGCGAGTACGAACGCCCGAGCGCGCCGGCGTGGGCGGGCGCCTGCCACGCAAGCAGCGGCTGGTTGAGGCGGTCCCCGGCGCGGGGCACGCGCCCCGACCGCCAGTCGCCCTCGTGCCCCGCGAGGGCGACCAGGACGCGGTGGCGGCCGAGGTCGTTGGAGGCCTGCTCGGACGGCCAGCTGGTGTGCGGCACGACGTGCGGGGTGTGGACGAGCGTGAGCCGGAGCGTGTGCCCGTCCGGCTTGTCCCACCCGTAGCGGCTGTCGTCGATGACCGCCGTGCCGAACGCGCCCGACGCGTCGGTGATGTCGGCCCACGCCTGCGCCGGCACCTCGTAGCGGTTGGGTCGGTCGCTGGGCCGCTGCACGACGCCGAGGCCGAGGTCGTAGGTCGCCATCTGGTTCGCCGCGGCGAGCGGGAACGCCGCCTTGAGCAGCGTCTCCTTGGTGCGCCAGTCGATGTCGTTGAGGATCTCGAGGCGGTCGCCGGCCGCCCCGGCGGCGAGGCGGATGCGCTGGGTGAACGTCGAGCCGGCGGCGCGGCGCACGACCTCGAGCGCGACGCGCGCCGGGCCGTCCTCGGCGATCCGGATCGTCGCCGGCCCGCCTACCACCGCGCGCGGCGGTGAGGTGAGCGCGTCGTACTCGATCTCCCACGCCGGCCACCGCCGCGGGCGGTCGTCGATGAGCTGGAGCGCGAGCGGCGCCGCGAGCAGCTCGCGGCCGGCCTGCTTGTCGAACAGCGAGGCGATCTCGCCGTCGGCGTCGAGTCGCACGCGGTAGCGGGCGTTCTCGAGCCCGTTGCGGCTCACCCGCAGCTCGCCATCCGCCGCCGCCGCCGGGGCCGGCGCGACGTCGAAGACGGTGAAGCCGGCGGGGGCGACGCGGGCGACGAACACGATGTGCGCCGTCCCGCCGCGTGCGGACTCGACCTGCGCCGGCACCGCGCGGCCGTCGGGCCCGGTCACCCGCACCGCGCGCGGCGCGGCGCGGGGAAAGCGCACGTCGGCCTCGACCACGTCCTCGCGCTCGCTCGCCAGCGGGTTGAACACGACGAGCGCGGCACCGCTGCCCCGCGTGTCGAGCGCCGAGGCGACCGCGCCGACGCTCTCCGACAGCACGTCGGCGAAGGTGTTGGCGGCGATCGCCTCGTCGTTCCACGAGAAGACGTAGGCCTGCGGGATCGAGGTGCCGGTCACGTCGTCGTGGAACTGGTGCCAGAGCACGCGCGTCCACGCCTCGCGCAGGCGCTCCCGCGGGTACTCGCCGCCGAGCGACCAGGCGGCGACCGCCGCGGTCTCGGCGGCCTGGGCGAGGCGCTCGTTCCGGCGGTTGAAGCGCTTCATCGCCGCCTGCGAGGTGTAGCACCCGGTGCCGTGGCGGGTGAGCAGGAACTCGCCGCGGTAGCGCTCGAGCCCGGCCGGGGCGCGCCCGCCGTGGCCGGCGATCAGCTCGCGCGCCATCTCGTCGGGCGCAACGCTCCGCACCTGCGCCGGCCCCGGTCCCTCCAGGCTCTTCTGCAGCCACGCCACCGAGGACTCGAGCGGCGGCACGCCGACGTCGCCGGTGCCGAAGTACTTGAAGGCGAGCGGCAAGCCGGTGAGCGCGACCTGCCGGTCGGCGGTCGCGTAGAGTTCCGGGTCGAGCGTGAGGTTGCCCTTGATCTCGGAGGCGTAGTCGCCCGGGTTGAGCGCGGCGATCAGCGAGGATCCGTCGACCCCCTCCCACAGGCCGACGTCGAACGGGATCTTGATCGAGGTGCCCCAGGTGAGCTTCTGGGTCGAGAACGCGACCAGCCCGGCGTGCGCCGCCGCCGCCGGGAGCGCGAAGCCGAAGCCGAAGCAGTCGGGGAGGAAGACGTCGCGCGAGGTGACGCCCAGCTCGCGGCGGAAGAACCCGTTGCCGTAGAGCGTCTGGCGGATGATCGACTCGGGAGAGGGGACGTGGGTGTCGACCGCGTCCACCCAGCTCCCGGCGACCTTCCAGCGCCCCGCCCTGACGTACGCCTTCAGGCGCTCGAACTCCGCCGGGTAGTACTCCTTCGCCAGCATGTAGCGGAACGCGCCCTCGAAGCTGAAGTCGTACCCCGGGTACCTGTCGAAGAGCGCGAAGTTCCCGCGCAGGGTGTCGGGGAGGAAGTCGTCGATGGTGTCCTGCACCGTCCAGCGCCACTGCGTGTCGAGGTGCGACGTCGCGACCACGTAGAACGTCGGCGCCGTCGCGGGGAGCGGCGGCGCATCGCCCGCCGTCGCCGCGCCCGCCCCCAGCACCGCCCAGCCGACCACCAGCGCCCGGACCCGCATTCTCGGCCTCCTCCGCCGCCTACCGCGCGGCTTCCCGCGTCTCGACTGCGCCCGCGACCAGCGCGACCACCTCGGCCGCGTCCCCCGCCGCGAGCAGCCTGGCGCGGAACCCGTCGTCCATCAACCGGCGCGAGAGCGCCGCGATCATCCTCAGGTGCGCGTCGTCACCGGCGCGGGCGCTCACCGCGATCAGGATCGCCATTCCCACCGGCGCGCCGTCGAGCGACGCCCACGCGACGCCGTCCGGGTAGGAAGCGACCGCGATCGAGCTCGCCCGCACCGCCTCCGACCGGCAGTGCGGGATCGCGATCCCGAACCCCACCCCGGTCGTGCCCGCGTCCTCGCGCCGCCACACCGCGTCCTCGACCTCGTCGGGGTCGGCGACCCGTCCGCCCGCGCGCAGCAGGTCGACGAGCTCGCGGATCGCCTCCTCCCGGGTGGCGCTCCGGGAGCCGAGGCGGACGAGGTCCGCGGCCAGCAGCGCGCCTCCCGCGGCGCGCCCCGCGAAGGCGTCGAGCTGGGTGCGCACCTCGGCGGCCGTCGCCGCCGCGGCCGCGGCGCGCGCGAGCTCCTCGCACTCGGTGGCGGAACAGCCCGCGATCGCCGCCTTGACCGCGCCGATGCGGGCGGCGCCGACGCTGACCTCGTCGAGGCCGAGCCCGACCAGCAGCGGCACCGCGCGCGCATCGCCGCCGAGCTCGCCGCACAGGCCCACCCGGCGCCCGTGCGCGCGGGCGCCGCGGCAGATCGCCGCCAGCACGCGCACGAACGCGGGCTGGAACGGATCGTAGAGGTGCGCGACGCGCGGGTTGTCGCGGTCGACCGCGAGCAGGTACTGGAGCAGGTCGTTCGAGCCGATGCTGAGGAAGTCGGCCTCGCGGGCGACCTCGTCGATCGCGAACGCGACCGCGGGAACCTCGACCATCACCCCGACCTCGAGCGCGGGGTCGAACGGCACCCCGGCCTCGGCGAGCGCACGCATCTGCGCCGCGACCAGGGCGCGCAGCGCGCGCAGCTCCTCGAGCGAGGCCACCATCGGGAACATGATCCTGACGTTGCCCGCGGCCGAGGCGCGCACGATCGCGCGCACCTGGGCGGCCGCGAGGTCGGGGTACGCGTCGTAGATCCGCACCGCGCGGAGGCCGAGGAACGGGTTGCGCTCGGCGGGCAGCGCCAGGTAGGGGATCGGCTTGTCGCCGCCGGCGTCGAGCGTGCGGATGACCACCGGGCGACCACCCGCGAGGCGCGCCGCCTCGGCGTAGACCGCCGCCTGCTCCTCCTCGGACGGCGCCTCGGCGCGCTCCATGAACAGCATCTCGGTGCGGAACAGCCCGATCCCCTCCGCGCCAGCCGCGAGCGCGGCGCGCGCCTCGGCGAGCGACGCGACGTTGGCGCCGACCTCGACGCGGCGGCCCTCGGCGGTGGCGGCGGGGCGCGCCGCGGCGGCTGCCAGCCGCGCCCGCTCCGCGCCCAGCGCGGCCGCCTGCGCGGCGTAGAAGCGGACCACCTCCGGCGCCGGGTCGGCGACCACCAGGCCGCGCTCGCCGTCGACGATCACGTCCTGACCGGCGCGGAGCGCGCGCACGGCGTCGCCCGCGCCCGTCACGCACGGGACCCCGCGTGCGCGCGCCAGCACCACCGTGTGCGAGGTGACGCCGCCGCGCGCGAGCACGAGCCCCTTGAGCCGCGCCGAATCGAGCGCCAGGAACTGCGCCGGGCTCAGCTCCTCGGCGGCGACGACCGCGTCGCGCTCGAGCGCGAGCGCGGCCGGCGGCGGGAGGTCGGGGTCGAGAGCTCGGACCACCTGCACCGCGACGTCGCGCACGTCGAGCGCGCGCTCGGCGAGGAGCGCGCTCCCGGCCTCGGTCAGCGCCGCGGCGAACCGTTCCGCGGTGTCGAGCACCGCCTGGCCGGCAGGTCCTCCGCGCTCGCCAAGGGCGCGCGCGACACCGGCGCGCAGCTCGGGGTCCGTGAGGATGGCGAGGTGCGCCGCGAGGATCGCGCGCTCGGTCGCGTTCGCGCTCGCGTCGCGGCGCCGGCGCAGCTCCGCACCCACCTCGGCGCACGCCCGCTCGAACCTCGCCGTCTCCTCGGCGGGCGACCCGGCGGGACGCGCCGCGAGGTCGGCGGCGACGGGCCGCGCCGCCACCAGCGCGGGCGCGCGGCCGATCCCGCCGCACGCCGCCACGCCGCGATGGACGACCACGCCCTCGCGTCGCAACGCGCGCGGGAGCGGTCGCGCCTCTCCCGCGTCCCGCGCGGGCGCGGCTGGCTCCTCGTCGCACAGCGGGAGCTCGGCGGAGACGAAGCGCCGCAGCGCCGCGAGCGCGGCCGCCTCGTCCTCGCCCGCGATGCGCAGCGTGCACCCGTCGCCCGGACGGGTGAGCGTGGCGACGAGGGCGAGCGCGCTCTTGGCGTTGCCCTGCCGTCCGCTGCGGCGGTTGGCGAGCACGATCTCGGCCGCGAACGGGCTCGCCGCCGCGCACAGCGCCGCGGCGGGACGGGCGTGCAGCCCGTGGCGGAGCGGGAAGCGAAACTCGAGCTCGCAGGGCAACGCGCTACCGCCCCTCGCCGCCGAGCCCGGCGAGGATCTTCTCGGGGTCCTTGATCGCGTCCTGCACCGGGACCTCGACGATCCTCTTCCCGGCGAACCGCTCCGCGTCGCGCACCGCGATCCCGGCGGCGAACACGACCACGTCGGCGCGCGCGATGTCCTCCGCCGACAGCGCGTTCTCGATCCCCATCGAGCCCTGCGTCTCGACCCTGATCGCGTGGCCGAGCGCCTTGGCAGCCTTCTCGAGCCGCGCCGCCGCCATGTAGGTGTGCGCGACGCCGGTCGGGCAGGCGGTGACGGCGACGATCCTCATCGCGCCTCCTCGCGCCCCGCCGCGAGGCGCTTGAGCGCGTTGATCACCAGCGCCACCACCAGCGACCCGGCGGCGATCGCGGTCACGTACGCGAGGCGGTGGTCCACCACCGGGAGCACGATCGGCCCGCCGTGCGGCGCGTGATCGCCCACGCCGCCCAGCATCGCGATCACGGCGCCGACGGCGGAGCCAGCCATGATCGTCGGGATCACCCGCACCGGGTCGGCGGCCGCGAACGGGATCGCGCCCTCGGTGATCCCGATCATTCCCATCGCCAGGCTGGCGACCCCCGCCTCGCGCTCCTCGTCGCGCCACAGCCGCCGGCCGATCACCGTCGCGAGGCCGAGGCCGAGCGGCGGGATGCAGATCGCGGCCGCGCAGGCGCCCATCACGGCGTAGTTGCCGTCCTTGATCATCGCGGCACCGAAGAAGAACGCGACCTTGTTGACCGGCCCGCCCATGTCGAACGCGATCATCGCGCCGAGCACGATCGCCAGGATCACGCTGTTGCCGGTGCCCATCGTCGCGAGCCACGCCGACAGCGAGGTCATCGCGTGCTTGATCGGGAGCCCGAGCACGCGGTACATCACCAGCCCGACCGCGAACGACGACGCCACCGGGATGACGAGGATCGGCATCACCGGCCGCAGGTAGAGCGGCACCGGGAGCTTCTTGATCCAGTGCACGACGAAGCCGGCCAGCAGGCCTGCGACCAGCCCGCCGAGGAACCCCGCCCCGATCTGGTTGGCGATCGCCCCGCCGACGAACCCGGGGACCAGGCCGGGCCGGTCCGCGATCCCGAACGCGATGTAGCCCGCCAGCACCGGCACCAGGAACGAGAACGCCGCCGTGCCGACATCGAGGACCATCTTGAGGAACGGCGCGTGGGAGAAGTCGGGACCGGTCGCGGTCATCGGCACCATCGCGATCGCGGCGGCGATCATGATCCCGCCGCACGCCACGAATGGGATCGCGTACGAGACCCCCGACAGCAGGTACCGTCTCACGTCGGAGAGGTGCGCGGTCATGCGGGCTCCTCGCGGCTTCGCGAACGGGAACGGGCGCGGCTGCTTCGGCGGCGGACTCGGGTGCAGCGACGCGCCGGACATCCCCGCCTGCGCCGGAGTCGGGGTGCCCGGACGCCTGGCCAGAGTATAGGCGGGACGGCGGCGGCGCGCCGCCGCAGCGGCGGAGCTAAGATGGCGGGGCGTCCCGCGCCTGCGGGAACGTCACCCTCTTCCGACGCGGGGCCGGCACGCCTCGCGCCCCGCCCGCCGGAGATCGGAGAGACCAGTGCGCAAGCTCCTCGTCCTCGCTTCCATCCTCGCAACCTGCAGCGCGGCCGGGCCGGCCCTCGCCTGCACCAACATCCTGGTGACGAAGGGCGCCTCCGCCGACGGCTCGGTGATCATCACCTACTCGGTGGACGGCGAGTTCCACCCGATCCTCCGCCACACCCCCGCCGCCGACCACGCGCCCGGCGAGATGTACGAGGTGCGCGGCTGGGACGGCGCGCTGCGCATGCGCATCCCGCAGGTCCCCCACACCTACGCCGTCACCGGGATCATGAACGAGCACCAGCTCGCGATCGGCGAGACCAC
>DATIYW010000084.1:0-2103 GCA_035517415.1 Thermoanaerobaculaceae bacterium | reverse complement strand
GAGGCACAGCTCGTCGTGCTGCTCGGCTGCGAGGAGCGGCTGCTGCCCTTCTGGCGGGCGCTGCAATCAGCGGACGGCGAGCAGCTGGCCGAGGAGCGCCGCCTGTTCTACGTCGCCTGCACCCGCGCCAAGGACCAACTGATCCTCACCCACGCCGCCACCCGCGGCGGCCGCCCCACCGCCGGCCCGTCGCGCTTCCTCTCAGAAGCCGGCTGATCGACCCGCCCCAGGCGCTCGCCGCCTGAACACCAAACGAGCTCGGAAGGAGCACACCATGCCCAACCCCAGCACCGACAACACAACCGACGCCGGAACGGCGCCCGCGCGCACGCACGCCGAAGCCGGCGAGCTGCTGCGCCGGCCGTTCGCCCCCGGCGCGATCGGCTTCCGCGCCATGACCAAGGTCACGCTCAACGGCGTGCAATACGGCGGCGCGCAGGTCGCCGCGTTCCTCGGCGCCCAATCGGTCGTGCAGCGGCTCAACCACGTCGTCCCCGGCCGCTGGCAACAGGAGTTCACCCCGGTCCCCGCCGAGCTCACCCCCACGGGCGAGCGGGGGCCGAGCAGGCTGTATCTCGCCTGCCGGCTGACGATCACCCTTCCGGTGGAGGTCGGGGGCCCCGACGTCGACGCCGTCTACGAGGACGTCGGCGAAATGGACGCCGGCTCATTCGCGGGCCTGAAGGCGCTCTACTCGGACGCCCGCAAGCGCGCCGGCGTCGCCGCCGGAATCGGCGCCTACCTGTACACGGCGCTCGCGCCGGTCGTGCTACCGATCGGCCCCGGCGACCGGCAGGTGCAGTCGATCCGCCGCGGGCACGGCAAGTCCGACCTGCTCGCGATCTCCGCGGCCACCGAGCAATGGCTCAGACAGGGCTACGAGGCGCGCATGGACACGCCCGCGGTCAAGCGCGACCTCGGCGAGATACTCGCTCACGGCGAGCCGGAAACCGGCATGGGGCAGGGCGAAGCCGCCGAGGCTAACCAGCCAGCCAACGACACCCCCGAGGGGCCCGTCACCGCGGCGCCACCAGCACCGGAGAGCAGCGGCAACGGTGTGGTCAGCGTCGACTTCGGCGGCCTCGGACCCGCCGCGGCGTGAGCACCGACGCGCGCAGCCGGCTCGCCGCCCAAGCGGCGGCGGCCGGCTACCCGTCCGACCTCCTCGCCCTCATCGCGCACGCCACCCTGCCCGCCCACCGGGACGGCGAGCAGCTCGAGGACACGCAGATCGAGCAGATCACCGCCGCGGTCGAGGTCCTCGCCCAGGCCGGCTACCGCGCCGAGACGCTGGCCGAGCAGATCGCCGACCACCGGCGCCGCCACGGCGAGGACTGGCGCCATCGACTGTGGTCCCGCGCGCTCAGGCTCGCGTGCCTCCGCTACCGCCACCCGGACGCCTACGGGCTCTCACCGTGCGAGACCGACCCCGACCGGCTCGCCCAGCACGCACGCCCGCCGGCGGGCACAGCGCGAGCGCCACGCGCCGCCTGAACCCAGTCCCCTTCTCGACACTGAAAGGAGGGCGAGATGACCGATCTCGCGCTCGCCCCCGTCCGCGCGGCGGCGCCGGCGACGGGCGCCCTGTCGGCAGCCGGGCTCGCCGCCCGGATCGAGGTGCCACGCCGCCTACCCGTCCGCTACGACGGCCAGCCGACCAGGCACCTGTCAAACAGCTCCTACACGCTGTTTCTCGCCTGCCCGGACGCGTGGCGGCGCCGGTACCTGCTCGGCGAGAAGGAGCCGCCGAGCGGGGCGATGTTCCTCGGCTCCCGCGTCGATGAGACGCTCAGCCACTACTACCGCCACTGGCTCGAGCACCGGGAGCGAGTCGAACTGCGCGAGCTCGAGCGGTTCTTCGGCGCCAACTGGAAGCAGCAGCTCGCCGCCGAGAACGACAAGCTCGGCGTCGCCTGGGACGAGCGCCTGGACCGGCACACCGCGCTCAAGCTCGGCGTCAAAGCGCTCACCATCGCCTTCGAGGAGCTCGTGCCACGGCTCGGCGAGCCGGTCGCGGTGCAGCGACGAGTCGAGTCGAGTTCCGGCTCGCGCCCGAGATCGAGTGGACGATCGAGGGCCACCTCGACCTCGAGACCCGCCGCC
>DATIYW010000083.1:0-11129 GCA_035517415.1 Thermoanaerobaculaceae bacterium | reverse complement strand
TGACGAGGAACGCGATCCGGTCGGTCGCGTCGTTGATCAGCTTCGCCGTCGGCCGGCCGCCGCCATGGCCGGCGCGCGTCTCGATGCGGATGAGGATCGGCGCGTCGCCCGCCTGCGCCGCCTGCATCGCCGCGGCGTACTTGAACGAGTGGCTCGGTACGACGCGGTCGTCGTGGTCGGCGGTGGTGATCAGCGTCGGCGGGTAGTGGGTCCCCGGCTTGACGTTGTGCAGCGGCGAGTACCTGAGCAGGACCGGGAACATCGCCGGGTCGCTCGCCGAGCCGTAGTCCGACACCCAGCCCCAGCCGACGGTGAACTTGTCGAAGCGCAGCATGTCCATCACGCCGACCGCGGGGCAGGCGGCGCCGAACAGGTCGGGTCGCTGGTTGAGCACCGCGCCGACCAGCAGGCCGCCGTTCGACCCGCCGAAGATCGCGAGCTTCTGCTTGGAGGTGTACCGGTTGGCAATCAGGTACTCGGCCGCGGCGATGAAGTCGTCGAACACGTTCTGCTTGTTCTTGAGCATGCCGGCCTCGTGCCACGCCTCGCCGTACTCGCCGCCGCCGCGCAGGTTGGCGACGGCGTAGACGCCGCCCAGCTCCATCCACACCAGGTTCGGCACCGAGAAGTTGGGCGTCATCGGGATGTCGAAGCCGCCGTAGCCGTACAGCAGCGCCGGGTTGGTGCCGTCGAGCTTCAGGCCCTTGCGGTAGGAGAGGAACATCGGCACCCGCGTGCCGTCCTTGCTGACGTAGAACACCTGCTTGGTCTCGTAGCGGTCGAGGTCGGCGCCGAAGCGCGGCTGGCGGAACACCGCGCTCTTGCCGGTGGCGAAGTCGTAGCGGTAGATCGTGCCTGGCGTCGCGAAGCCGCTGAACGAGTAGTACGTCTCGGTGTCATGGCGCCGCCCGCCGAAGCCCATTGCGCTGCCGAGCCCGGGGAGGGCGATCGCGCCGGCGTCGGAGCCGTCGAGGTGGAACAGCCGCACCGCGGTCGTCGCGTCCTTGAGGTAGACGGCGACGAGCGTGTCGTGGACGAGCGACACGCGGGTCAGCGCCTGCGCCTGCTCGGGCACGACCTCGCGCGGCGCGGCGGCCGGACGGCTCGCGTCGATCGCCACCACCCGCCCGCGCGGCGCCCCCTGGTCGGTGCGGAAGTAGAACACCGGGCCGTCGTTGTCGATGAACGTGAAGCTCGACGTGAACTCCTTCACGAGCTCGACCACGGTCGCGTCCTTCGCCTGGAGGTCGCGGTAGAAGACGAGGTTGCGGCGGTCGGAGCCGGCCCGCACCGTGATCACGAGGTAGCGGCCGTCGTCGGTCACCTCGGGGGTGAACTCCCACTCCTTGTGGTCGTCGCGGCGGTACACCACGGGGTCCGCGGACTGCGGCGTGCCGAGCCTGTGGTAGCACAGCTTCTCGTAGTAGTTCGCCGCCTTGAGCTCGCTCCCCGGCGCGGGTGGGTCGTAGCGCGAGTAGTAGAAGCCGGCGCCGTCGGCGGTCCACGCGGTGTTGGTGAACTTGATCCACTTGAGCACGTCGTCGGTGTCCTTGGCGGTGGCGACCTCGCGCACGCGCCACTCCTGCCAGTCGGAGCCGGCGGTGGAGACGCCGTAGGCGAGCCAGCGGCCGTCCATCGACGCCCGCTGCGCCGCGAGCGCGACCGTGCCGTCGGCCGAAAGCGTGTTGGGGTCGAGCAGCATGCGCGGCTCGCCCCCGGCCGGGTCGATCACGTAGAGCACGTTCTGCGGCTGCAGCCCGGTGTTGCGGGTGAAGAACGTCCGCCCGCCACGCACGAACGGCACGGTGTAGCGCTCGTAGTCCCACAGCGCGGTGAGGCGGGCGCGGATCGCCTCGCGGCCGGGGATCGCGTCGAGGTAGCCGAACGTGAGCTTGTTCTCCGCCGCCACCCACTCCCGCGTCTCGGGCGAGTCGACGTCCTCCATCCAGCGGTAGGGGTCGGCGACCTTGGTGCCGTGGTAGTCGTCGACGACGTCGCCCTTGCGGGCGGGCGGGTAGGCGAGACGCGCGGTCTCGGTCGCGGCGTGGCCCGCGAGGCTGGACACGGCGAGCGCGACGGCGGCGAGGACGAACGGGCTGCGGGCGTGGCGCATGCGATCCCTCCGGCGGCGCTGCCGCGCGAATTCCGGCGCGGCGGCGCCTGCAGGCCCGGATTCTAGCCCCGCGCCGAGCGTCCGGGCATCCGGCTAGCCGAGCCAGTTGACGCCGAGCTTGCGGCCGGCGCGGCGCGCCACGCGCAGCACCTGCGGCGAGAGCAGGCGCGCGCGCACCGATTCGACCACGCCCTCTCCGGGCTGGCGGCGGAACTGCCGCGACTCGGCGAACATCCCGGTGTCGGAGAGGCGGTAGCTGTCGACGCACTCGCGGCAGCGCGGCAGCGAGTCCCGCTCGGTGAAGACGCGGCGGCGCAGCTCGCGGTAGGCGTCGGAGGCCCAGATCTCGGTGAAGCGCCGCTCGAGCACGTTGCCGACCGCCATGTCGCCGCCGAAGTCGTAGCAGCACGGCGCGACGGCGCCGTTGGAGAAGACGTTCGCCATGCGGAACACCCGGGTGCACGGCGCGTCGGAGGGGATGCGCTCGCGCGTCCCCGGCTGGTAGGCGAAGCGCTGGTAGCGGGGGTCGTCCGGCACCAGCTCCGCGTCGAGCGAGGTGGCGCCGTGGACCGAGTTGAGCGTCTTGACCGCGAAGCCGTCGGCGCCGGCGCGGCGCGCGTACTCGCGCGTGCTCGCGATCTCGCGCTCGTTCTGCTTCATCGCCACGGTGCGCAGGACGACGCGGGTTCGGGAGCCGATCCGGCGCTTGAGCGCAACCACGGTCTCGACGCCGGCGAGCACGTCGCCGACCCGGCCCTCGCGGCGGTAGACGTCGTAGCTCTCCGGCGAGACCGAGTCGACGGCGATGATGAGCGTGCTCAGCCCGGCGCGAAGCAGCTCCGCGAGGTACGCCTCGTCGCGGAAGCAATGCCCGTTCGTGCTGGTCACGGTCTTGATCTCGCGCTCGGCGGCGTAGCGCACCATCGCCGGCAGCTCGCGGTTGAGCAGGGGCTCGCCCCAGTCCCAGAGGACGAGGAAGAGCAGGTAGCGCTCCATGTCGTCGACCAGCGCGCGGAACTCGTCGAGGCGGAGATGGCGCACCGGGCGGCCGAGGCTGCCGTGCCCGGTCGGGCAGAGCGGGCAGCGCAAGTTGCAGGCGTTGGTCGGCTCGACCTGCAGCATGTAGGGGTAGCCCCAGGCGCGGAAGTGGGTGGTGTCGAGCTCGCGGCTGCGCATCCGCGCCCAGTTGTGGCGCTTCTCGTCGGGGACGCGCCGCCAGGTGTACTCGATCGCGTCGTGGCGCACCCGGATCGGGCCGTCGTGGACGCGGCTCGCGCGCCGGATCCGCCGCGCCGCCGGGCGGGCCGGCTCGCGGCAGGTGATCGAGTCGTCATAGCAGCGCAGGTAGTAGTCGACGAGCGGGTCGGCGACGTAGCGCGGCTCGTAGCGGCCGGCGACGCGGAGGATGAAGTCCCAATCGGCGAGCCGCTTGATCTCCGGGTCGTGCATCCCGGCGTGCTCGAGGCACTCGCGGCGGTGGACGAACGTGTTGAGGTCGATGTAGGGCTCGTCGAGGAGGTCGGTGAACGCGAACGGCCGGCCCGCCACCCCCGCCGGCCCGATCGCGCCGGTGCGGTCGCGGCGGAACGTCTGGTAGCGGCAGTAGGCGGCGGCGGCGCGGGGCTCCTCGTCGAGCGCCGCGCGCATCCGGGCGAGGAACGTCGAGTGCCACGCGTTGTCCGAGTCGAGGTAGGCGACCAGCTCGCCCGACGAGGCGGCGATGCCGGCGTTGCGCGCCGCGGACACGCCGGAGTGCTCCGTGCGCAGCAGGCGGACGCGTCCCCCCAGGTACGGCCGCAGGCGCTCGCCGAGTGCGTCGGCGGAGCCGTCGTCGACGATCACCAGCTCCCAGTCGGACTCGGTCTGCGCGAGCACGCTCTCGACCGCTCGCGCCACCAGGTGGGCGCGGTTCCAGACGGGCATGACGACGCTGAAGATCTCGCGCCCGGCCATCCCGGCTATCGTAGCCGCAACCGGACGGCCTCACAATTGCGACCAGCGCGGCAGGGCTCAGCCGCGGTGGAGAACGAGCAGCCGTGGCTCGGTCATCTCCTCGACCGCGTAGCGCGGCCCCTCGCGGCCGACGCCCGACTGCTTGACGCCTCCATAGGGCATCGGGTCGCTGCGCCACGACGGGATGTCGCCCTGGATCACGGCCCCGACCTCGAGCGCCGCGAACGCCTTCTGCACCTTGTCGAGGTCGGGGGTGAACACCCCCGCCTGCAGCCCGAAGCGCGAGTCGTCGGCGATCGCGAGCGCCTCGTCGAAGTCGCGGTAGGTGCGGAGTGCGGCCACCGGCGCGAACGCCTCGTCGGCCCAGATCTCCGCCGCGGGCGCGACGTCCTCGAGCAGCAGCGGCCAGACCACCGAGCCCTCGCGCCGCCACGGCGTCAGGAGCCGCGCCCCGGCGGCGCGCGCCCGCTCGACCCACCCCTCGATGCGGTCGGCGTCGCCCGGGGTGATCATCGGGCCGCACAGCGTCGCCGGCAGGGCGGGGTCGCCGGCGGCGAACTCGCGCGTCGCCGCGACCAGCGCCTCGCGCAGCGCCGCGGCGGCGTTCTCGTGGACCAGCACCCGCTGGACCGAGATGCACGACTGGCCGGCGTATCCGTAGGCGCCGACCGCGATGCGGCGGGCGACCGCGCCGAGCTCGCCGGCGTCGGGCTCGACGATCACCGCGGCGTTGCCGCCGAGCTCGAGCGCGACGCGGCGGTCCCACAGGCGCTGCTTGAGCGTCCAGCCGACCGCCGCCGAGCCGGTGAACGAGAGGAGCCGGACGCGCGCGTCGTCGAGCAGCGCGTCGGCGTCGGCGCCGCGGCACGGTACGACGTTGACGCCGCCCGCCGGCAGGCCGGCGCGGGCGAGGATCGCGGCGAGCAGCAAGGCCGACGTGGGAGTCTGCGACGCGGGCTTGACCACGATCGGGCAGCCCGCGGCCACCGCCGGCGCCATCTTGTGCGCCACCAGGTTGAGCGGGAAGTTGAACGGCGTGATGCCGAGCACGACGCCGATCGGGAAGCGGCGGACGATCCCGCTGCGCGCCGCACCCGAGGCGAACCCCTCGAGGTCGAGGAACTCGCCGTGCGGGGCGCGGGCGACCCGGGCCGCCTCCTGGAACGTCTCGACGCAGCGGTCGGCCTCGACGCGGGCGAGCGCGAGCGGCTTGCCGGCCTCCTCGACCATCACCTGCGCCAGCTCCTCGCGGCGGTCCGCGACCTCGCCGGCGGTCCGGTCGAGGATCACCGCCCGCTGGTGCGGAGAGAGGCCGGCCATCGCGACCCTCGCGGAGGCGGCGGCGTCGAGGGCGGCGCGCAGCTCGGCCGGCCCCGCGCACGCCACCCGCGCGACCTCGCGGCGGTCGTACGGCGACAGCACCGAGAGGGTGTCGTGTCCCTTGCGCCAGGCGCCGGCGACGAACAGGTCGTGCTCTCGCATGGGGTCATCCTACGGCCGCGCCGGAGAGAAAAAAACTGGGGCCGCCTCCCCCCCAGTAGACGGCCCCGATCCTGCCGAAGCAGGATGGAGGTTGCCCTCCACTTGCCGCCAACAACCCCGGATCGGGCCTTCTTCCCGTCCCTGCGTGACCGGCTTCACACCCCGGCATGACCGCTCCTACCCCTGCGGGATGAGGGCGTTGCGGGCTGCAACGACGGTCCGTGGCAGAAAAAGCGGCCCCCGGGTGAGGACGCCCGGGGGCTCGGAACCTCCCCTGACCGGGAGGCGTGGAAGGGCCTGGGTCAGGCGGCCGCGAGCGGTCGCACCGCCGGTCTCAGAAGTCGTACGAGAGCCACAGCCCGAACTCGTTGTACGTCCCCTTCTTGCCCGCGGTGGCCGAGCCGATCGCGCCGTTGCTGGTCGCGAACGTGCCGCCCTTGACGTCGGCGTACTTGTAGGCGAGCGCCGCGAGCAGCGGCTTGGCCGGCTTCCACTGCACGCCGGCGTTGTAGTAGCTGAGCTTGAGCGCCGAGTTGAGCGTCTTGCTCGGGTTGGCGCTGTCGTAGCGGCCGAACAGCGTCCACGCCGGGTCGACCGCGAACTGCAGCCAGCCCGAATACCCGTCGGACTTGTCCCCGGCCGCCGCCGTCACGCGGTTCCAGTCGTCGGCGGTGAAGTACTCGCCGCCGATCCTGACCGGCCCGATCGCGTAGTTCGCCAGCGCGTCGAAGCGCGTCGCGGTGTGCTTCGCCGGCGCCGCGTCGGTGTCGAGGCCGCGCTTGCCGCTGTAGCCGCCGATCGCCAGCGTCAGCCCCTGCACCGGCTCGAGGGAGACCCGGCCTTCGAAGTCCACCGACTTGGAGCGCGACGGGCTCGAGTACCCCTTGCCGTTGCTGACCATGAAGTCGTAGCCGAGCATGTTGCCGGCCGCCTTGCCGAGGAAGTGCAGCCCCCAGTCCGCGGAGGTGCCGAAGCTGAGCGCGTCGGTGAGCGTGTTCTCGAGGTAGCGCTGGCCGTAGATCCCCTCGACGAACGGGATCCACGGCGCGTCGGCGGAGCCGAGGCGGAAGATCGCCTCGTTCGCGAGCTTGGCCTGGATGAACGCCTTCTTGACGAACACGTCGTAACGCTTGGCACCGGCGTCGCCGATGTCGGACTGGAACTGCGCCGACCAGGTCGGGTCGAAGTCGTGGTTGACCGTGAAGTAGAAGCGCTTCACGTCCACCCCCACGCCCGAGTCGCTGCTCTTGACGCCGGTGCCCTCGTCCTTGATCTCCTTCGAGCTGAGGTCGGCGTACACGCGGCCCCCGATCGTGGTCTTGGGGAACGCCGCGGCCGGCGTCGCCGGCCTCGGGCTCGGGCGGTCGTAGGCGGGCAGGTTGTGCTTGAACAGGTAGAGGTCGAGCGCCGTCTCGTTCTCGGCGACGATCGTCTCGCCGTTGGCGCCGCGCCCCACCAGCGTGATCGCCGTGCCCATCTCGCCGGTCTTGCCGAACGACTTGAAGCGCTCCGCCGAGTTGAACACGTAGACCCGGCCGTCCCTCGTCAGCTCCTGGTAGTAGAGCCCGGTGACCTGCGCCGCGCCGATCGCGGCGAACCCCAGCAGCAACACCACGGCGGCCACCGTCGCCGCCCCGCCTCGCGCCAGGCGGCTCCCTCTCGCTCCGATCCGCATCGTCAACCCTCCTCCGGGGCATCGCCCCGCGAGGTGCGTTGTACGGCGACGGAGTGACGCGGGCGTGACGCGGGCTTGAAGGCGCGGTGAAACGCGGGAGCCGCCGCGTTGCGGCGCGGCGCGCGGTCAGCGCGTGGCGGTCTCGCGCGGCGCGCCCGGCGCGTCGGTGCGGCGGCGGGTGAGCGCGATCCCCACCAGCACCGCGGCGGCTCCCGCGAACTGCGGCGCGGTCCAGCGCTCGCCCAGCGTGATCCAGGCGAACGCCGCCGCAACCACCGGGGTGAAGTTCTGGTAGACGGCGGTGCGCGCCCCGCCGATCGCTGCGAGCCCCGCGTTCCAGAACATGTAGGCGATGCCGATCGCCAGGATCCCGGAGAACGCCAGCCCCGACCAGCCGCGCCAGCCGACCGCCGCCCAGTCCTGGCGGGCGAGCGCGGGGAGCGCGAGCAGGAGCAGCGGCGGGGTGCCGGCCACGAACGTCACCAGGGTGGCGGGAAGGGCCGGCGTGCGCGCCATCACCCCGGCGGCGAGCACGGTGTAGGCGGCCCAGGTCGCGGCGGAGGCGAGGATGAGCAGGTCGCCGTGCAGGTTGCCGGTGGCGAACCCCTTCCCGGAGCCGCCCGACAGCAACAGCACGAGTCCGCCGACGGCGAGCACCACGCCGGCCCAGGCGAGCGGCGGGAGGCGATCGCGCCCGAGCGCCGAGGCGAGGAGCGCGACGAGCATCGGGCAGGACGACATGATCAGCGAGGCGTTGGCCGCCGTGGTGCGGGCGATCCCCTGGATGAAGATGAGCTGGTAGACGGTGTTGCCGAGCAGGCCGAGGAGCGCGAGCCGCACCAGGTCGGCGCGCGGGATGGCGCGGAGGGCGCCGGAGCCGCGGGCGAGCGCGGCGAGCGTGATCGTGGCGAGCAGGAAGCGCAGGCCGTTGAAGCCGAGCGGGTCGAGCTCGCGCAGCGCCGCCTTGATCGCGGCGTAGTTGACGCCCCAGATCACGATCGTGACGATCAGCCCGAGGTCGACGCGGCTCAGGGAGGGCCCGCGGGCGGCGGCCGCCGCGCTCGCCACCGCGGCCTCAGCCCCGGGCCGCGGGGCGCGCGGCGCCGACCCGGGCGAGGAAGCGGCTGACGGACGCGCGCGCCTGCGCCGCGTCCGCGTAGGCCGCGACCTCGATCCCCGGCAGCCCGAGCAGCAGGCGCGAGACGGGCACGCCGGCACGGTGGACGAGCAACGTCGGGACGCCCCGAGCAGAAGCGGCGGCGACCTCGACGCCGACGCCGTGCGAGGGGGTCGAGACCTCGGCGACCAGGGCGTCGCTCCCGGCCACCCAGGCGAGGTCGCGCCGCGCCACCTCGGCGTGCGTGATCGCGGATTCCGGCTCGCGACCCGCGGCGTCGGCGACGTGGCGGGTCGGCACCTCGTGACCCGCCGACTCGAGATGGTCGACGAGGGCGCGGATGGTGGCGAGGTCGCGCGACGCGTTGGTCATCGCCGCCGCGAGGTAGACGCGCATGTTCCGGAGTGTACAGCCGCTCGGGTCGCGGACGGCGGTGCCCGGTCCGGGAGCGGTCGCCGGACCGGGCCGCTGGTCTAGACTGCCGGCGTGGCCCGGCAGCGGCTCCTGATCGCGATCGACGGTCCCGCCGGGGCGGGCAAGTCGGCGGCCGCGCGCGAGCTCGCGGTCCGCCTCGGGCTGCCGTACCTCGACACCGGCGCGATGTACCGCGCAGTCGGGCTGCTCGCGCTGCGGGCCGGGTTCGGGCCGGGGCTCGACCCCGGCGACCACGCCGCCGTCGCCGCGCTCGCCCGCGGCCTCGAGGTGCGCTTCTCCGGCGACCCGCGCACCCAGCGCGTGCGGCTCGGCGATGAGGACGTCACCGACGCGCTGCGCACGCCCGAGGCGTCGGAGATGGCGTCGGTGGTGTCGGCGATCCCTGCGGTGCGGCGCGAGCTGGTGGTGCGGCAGCGCGAGGTTGCGGCCGAGCGCGGCGGCGTGGTCGAGGGGCGCGACATCGGCACCGTGGTGTTCCCCGGCGCCCCGGTCAAGGTGTTCCTCACCGCCTCGCCGGAGGTGCGCGCGCGGCGGCGCTACGAGGAGCTCGTCAAGCGCGGCGTGGCCGCGCGCTGGGACGACGTGCTCGCCGAGCAGCGCGAGCGCGACCGCCGCGACTCCACCCGCAGCGACTCGCCGCTGCGCCCGGCCGACGGCGCCAAGGTGCTCGACACCAGCGGGATGACGCTCGCCGAAGTGGTCGCCGCGCTGCTCTCTTTCCTGCCCTCGGGCCTTGACACCCCGCGAGCCCGGCACGTATAGTTTGGCGTTTGTAAAACAAGCAGTTAGATGCCCCGCCCGGAGCATCTCGAGGAGGCCCAGTGGTCAACAGCCAGGACAACGATCAGCACAACCATCCCACCGGGAAGGAGGAGCGGAAGCCCGCCGTCAGCCGCAACGATCTGCGCGAATTGGTCGAGGAGTCGTTCCAGCACCTGCGTGAAGGCGACGTGGTTCGCGGCAACGTGGTCGCGATCAACGATTCCGACGTGGTGGTGGACATCGGCTTCAAATCGGAGGGGATCATCCCGCGCTCCGAGTTCCTCGACCGCTCCGGCAAGCTGACGGCGAAGCCCGGCGACGAGGTGGACGTGTTGGTCGAGCGCTTCGACGAGATGACCGGCGAGATCCGGCTCTCGCGCGAGCGCGCCGCGAAGATCCGCGTCTGGGAGGTGCTCGAATCCGCCTACCGCGACGGTTCGCCCGTGCGCGGCAAGGTGGTGGAGCGGGTCAAGGGCGGCCTGGCTGTGGACATCGGCGTGCGGGCGTTCCTGCCCGGCTCGCTCGTCGACCTGCGGCCCTCCCGCCGGCTCGAGGACTACGTCGGCGAGGAGGTCGAGGCGCGCATCATCAACTTCGACCGCCGCCGCGCCAACGTCGTGCTGTCGCGCAAGGTGATGCTCGAGGCGGCGCTGTCGACGCAGAAGGAGGCCACGCTCGCCGCGATCGAGGAGGGCACGATCGTCACCGGCGTGGTCAAGAACATCACCGACTACGGCGTGTTCATCGACCTCGGCGGCATCGACGGCCTGCTCCACGTGACCGACATTTCGTGGGGCCGCGTCGGCCACCCGAGCGAGTACTTCAAGGTCGCCGACGAGGTCAAGGTGGTCGTGCTCCGCATCGATCGCGACAAGGAGCGCGTCTCATTGGGCTACCGGCAGCGGTTCGAGGACCCCTGGACCCATGTCGAGGCGCGCTACCCGGTCGGCAAGAAGGTCGCCGGCAAGGTCACCAACGTCGTCGACTACGGCGCGTTCGTCGAGCTCGAAGAGGGCGTCGAGGGCTTGATCCACGTCTCGGAGATGTCGTGGACGAAGAAGATCAAGAACCCCAAGAGCCTGCTCCACGGCCAGCAGGAGGTCGAGGTCGTGATCACCGAGGTGGACGTGGAGAAGCGGAGGCTGTCGCTTTCGCTGCGGCAGGCCGAGCCCAACCCCTGGGAAGAGTTCGCCACCCGTTTCCGCGTCGGCAGCAAGGTCAAGGGCGTCGTCCGCAACCTCACGGAGTTCGGCGCCTTCGTCGAGCTGGAGCCGGGAGTGGACGGCCTAGTCCACGTCTCCGACATGGCGTGGACGCGGCGGCTGTCGCATCCCTCCGAGGTGGTGCAGAAGGGGCAGGAGATCGAGGCGCTGATCATCGCGATGGACATCCCGAACCAGCGCATCTCTTTGTCGATCAAGGAGCTCCTGCCCAACGAATGGGACCAGTTCGCGAACTCCCACCAGGTCGGCGACGAAGTCGACGGGTTCGTCACCAACGTCACGGACTTCGGCCTGTTCGTCGAGCTGGCCCCCGGTGTCGAGGGGCTGTGCCACATCTCCGAAGTGGAGCGTCACAACAACCAGGCTCTG
>DATIYW010000082.1:0-8259 GCA_035517415.1 Thermoanaerobaculaceae bacterium | reverse complement strand
GCCGCGCCGGACTCTCTGGCAGGAGTTGCATTGGCAAGCGGAACCGGCCGAGGCGCGGCACACCAGGCCCGCGGCGAGCTCGACGGCCGCGGCCTCGCGCCCGAGCCCTGCATCACCAACCAGCATCAACGCCCCCGGCAGTGCGCTCGACGCATCGAGGGCAAGGCAGCGGTCGACCAGCCGCCGGATCGACGGCCACGCGGCGGCGGCGAGGTACGTGTCGGGCCAGGGGAGCTGGCTCGTCACGGCAGCACACCGTCGAGCGAGGCCAGCGTCCTGTTGAAGACGTCCTCCCGGGTGCCGGCGGCGTCGACGATCCTGAGACGGCCAGGGTCGCGCCTCGCGAGTTCCAGGTAGGCGTGCGCCACGGCGCGGTGGAAGGCGACCTCCTCGTCCTCGAACCGCCGGTTGGTCGCGGTGGTGGAAGCGCGGCTCCGCGCGCGGGAGAGCGCGATGCCGACGTCGAGGTCGAAGACGAGCGTGCGATCGGGCACCACGGCGCCACAGGCGATGGCGTTGAGGCGAGCCACCATCTCGACGCCGAGCGATCGCGCCGCTCCTTGATACGCGAGCGACGAATCGGCGAATCGGTCCGCCAGGACGAACGCTCCTTCGCGGAGGGCAGGACCGATCACGGCTGCGACGAGCTGCGCACGGGCTGCTTCGAGGAGGAACAGCTCCGCCGCCGGGGTGGGAGTCAGACGGGGGTCGAGAAGGAGGTCGCGTATGCGCTCGCCGAGCGGCGTGCCGCCCGGCTCTCGCGTCGTGACCACCGCCACCCCGCAGCGCCGGAGGTGTTCGGCGACGAGCTGAAGCTGGGTTGTCTTGCCGCTGCCCTCGATGCCCTCGAAGGTGACGAAGTGACCTCTGGACACCGGCAGATTGTAGCAGCGGGCGCTCGCCGGGCCGGTTCCGGACGGCGCGCCGGGCGCGGAACCATGTTGCGGATCGCAACGTACTATCCTGGTGCCGGACATGGGCGCGGAGCGTTCCTCCAAATTGGTGTCAGTCCTCGCCTTCGGCGCGGCCGCGTTCCTCATCGCCTGCCTGTCGATCCTCGACATGTACCTGCCCCGGCCCTACGACGGCGTGATCCTCGACCCCGACCGCAGCGAGCTCGTGGTCCGCGCGGTCGCGCCCGGGTCCGGCGCGGCAACGGCGGGCATCCAGCCCGGGGACCGGATCGCCGGGATCGGGCGCCAGGTGGTGCGGACGCCGCCCGAGGCGGCGCAGGCGATCTCGCGGCACCGCATCGGCGAGCGCGTGCCGTACCTGCTCGAGCGCAACGGCAGCCTGTTCGAGACCGACGTCGAGCTGGGCCCGAGCCGGCTCGGCGATCCGTACTACCTCTACTACTGCGGCTCCGGTTTCCTCTTCTTCCTCATCGGCTTGTTCGTCCTGCTGCAGCGGCCCGACAGCTCGCAGGGCGCGCCGGGCCGCGTGTTCTTCGCGCTCTGCACGCTCTTCCTCCTCTTCCTGGTGTGCCGGCTGCGCCCTGCGTCGTACTCCTGGATCGACGGCGTCGTGCTCAACACCGGAACGCTCTCGCTGCTGGTGCTGCCGGCCGCGTTCCTCCACTTCTTCCTCGTCTTCCCGCGCCGATTGCGGCTGGCCGTGGTCAACCCGGCCGAGCCGATGGAGGGGTCGGGCGGGAGGCTGCTCCGCGCCGCGGAGTCGTTCGTCAACGAATCGCCGAACTTCTTCCGCCTGCTCTACCTCCTGCCGCCGCTGTTCTTCGTCGTGACCTTGGCGCTCGGCGAGCTCTTCTCGGTGCGGCTGCGCCTGGTGTCGGGCGCGCCGATCTCGAGCTGGGTGCTGATGGGCGACTACCTGGTGCTGGGCTTGCTCGCGCTGCTCGGCTCGATGCTGCAGGCGGAGGAGGGCCGCGAGCGCCGCCAGATCGCGACGGTGTTCATCGGCACGGTGGTGGGGGTGACGCCGTTCCTGCTCCTCGGCGTGGTGTTCCCCTCGCTGCTGCGCACCGACCGCTACCTGTTCTGGGGCGTGGTGCCGCTGGCGCTGGTGCCGCTGACGTTCGCCTACGCGATCGTCCGCTTCCAGTTCTTCGACATCCGGGTGATCGTGCGCCGCTCGCTGCTCTACACCGTGGCGACCGCGCTGGTGGCGGGGATCTACGGCGTCAGCATCGCCGCGTTCAACCTGCTGTTCCGCGGCTCCTCGGTCGGCAGCTCGCCGTACTTCACGCTCCTGCTCGTGCTCGCCGTGATCGCGGTGTTCGACCCGCTGCGGCGCCGCCTGCAGGAGCCGGTGGACCGCTTCTTCTTCCGCGAGGTGTACGACGCGCGGCGCGCGATCGAGGAGGTTTCCGACGCGGTGGTGCGCGAGTTCTCGCTCGAGCGGCTGGAGGCGCTGCTCGCGACTCGCCTCTCCGAGATCATGCACCTGGAGTGGGCCGCGCTCTACTGCCGCGAGGGCGCGCGATTGACCTCGCAGAGCGCGGTGCCGCCGTTGCCGCGCGAGTTCTCGGCCGACCTGCTGCTGACGAAGGAGCTGGCGCGCCAGGACGAGCCAGTCCGGCCGGGGCTGCTCGAGCCGCTCAAGGCCCTCGACCCGCGTTCGCGCCGGGTGCTCGAGCAGCTCACCCAGGCGGGCGCGCGGCTGCTCGTACCGCTGCGCAGCCGCGAGCAGCTCCACGCGATCCTGGCGCTCGGCCCCAAGCGGTCGGAGGAGGAGTTCGGCCGCGACGACCTCCAGCTCGTGCGGACGCTCGCCAACCAGGGCGCGGTGGCGCTCGAGAACGCGCGCCTGCTGCGCGAGCGCACGCATCAGATGGAGCTCGAGAAGGAGCTGGAGATCGCGCGGCGTGTGCAGTTCTCGCTCATCCCCGCGCACCTGCCGGCGCCCCCCGGGTGGCAGGTGGCGGCGCGCTGCGTCCCCGCGCGCCAGGTCGGCGGCGACTTCTACGACGCGCTCGACGGGCACGGCGACGGCGACGTGGCGCTGGTGGTCGGCGACGTGTCGGGGAAGTCGGTCGCGGGCGCGATGCTGATGGTCGCGGCGCGCGAGGTGCTGCACACCGCGGCCCTCGGCGGCGCCACCCCGGAGCAGCTGTTCCAGGTGGCGAACCAGCGCCTCTACACGCCGCGGCACCGCCTGTTCGTGGCGCTCACCTACCTGCTCCTCGAGCCTTCCGGAGCCGGCCGCTACGCGCTCGCCGGCCAGCCCGCGCCGCTGCTGCGCCGGCGCGACGGCGGGGTGATCGAGATGCCCGCGCCGCAGCACCGCCTGCCGATCGGCGCGCTCAAGGACGTGCGCTGGGACGTGCTGCCGCTGCGAGTCGAGCCCGGCGACCTGCTCCTGCTCTACTCGGACGGCGTCACCGACGCGCGCGACCCCGGCGGGAGGTTCTTCGGCGAGGAGCGGCTCGCGCAGGTGCTCGCCGGCGCGAACGGCGACGCGGCGTCGGTGATCGCGGAGGTGATGGGCGCGGTCGAGGCGTTCACCGCCGGCGGCGAGCCGTACGACGACATCACCATGGTCGCGGTGCGCTGGATGGGCCGATGACCGCGGCGAGCGCGCCCGCGCCGGCCCAGGCGAGGGGAGGCGACTGATGGCGACCAGCCGCGAGGGATGGCGTCGCGCCCGGCTCGAGACCATCCTCGACCTCTCGCTCGCGCTCGCCGGCCCGCGCCGCGAGGGCGAGGTCGTCGAGGAGCTCGTGCAGCGCGCGGTGGGCCTGCTCGACGCGCGGGGCGGGATCGGCATCTCGCTCCTGCCCCACCTCGAGCCGGTCGCGGTGGTCGGCGTCGGTTGGCCGACGGAGCCCGGAAGCGCGGCCCGTCTGGTCGCATCGCCGGCTCTTCACGCCGTGCGCGAGGGCGCGGTGGGACGCGCGACCGGCGAGGCGATCGGCCTGCCCTTCGCGGAGGTCCTGGTCGCGCCGTGCCTCTGGCGCGAGGAGCTGATGGGCGTGGTGGCGGTGGCGGACAAGGAGGCGCGCTCCGGGCTGGTGCCGTTCGACGACGAGGACGTCACGTTCCTGCGCTCGCTCGCCCTGCTCGCCGCCCCCGCGATCGCGTCCGGACGGATGCTCGAGGAGGTGCAGCGGCAGCGCCTCCTGCTCGAGGAGGAGAACCGCGCGCTGCGGATGGGCGGATCGGAAGAGGCGGGCTTGGTCGGCCAGGCGCCCGGCTTCCGCCGCGTCCTCGAGCTCGCCCAGCGCGTCGCGGGGAGCGACGTGACGGTGCTGCTGCGCGGCGAGTCGGGCACCGGCAAGGAGCGCCTCGCGCGCCTCCTGCACGCGCTCTCGCCGCGGCAGCGCGGGCCGTTCGTACCGCTCAACTGCGCCGCGGTGCCGGAGACGCTCCTCGAGGCCGAGCTGTTCGGGATCGAGCGCGGCGTCGCCACCGGGGTCAGCGCCCGACCCGGCAAGTTCGAGCTGGCGAACGGCGGGACGCTCTTCCTCGACGAGGTCGGCGACCTCACCCCGGTGCTGCAGGCGAAGCTGCTGCGCGTGGTGCAGGAGCGCGAGGTGGAGCGCGTCGGCGGCCGGCAGCGCCTGCACGTCAACGTCCGCCTCATCACCGCCACCAACCGCGACCTCGAGGCGATGATGGCCAACGGGGAGTTCCGCGCCGACCTCTACTACCGGCTGCGGGTCGTCGAGCTCACCATCCCGCCGCTGCGCCAGCGCCACGAGGACATCCCCCTGCTCGCCCAGCACTTCGTGCGCCTGCACGCGAAGCGTCTCGGCAAGGAGGGGCTGACGCTCGCCCGGCCGGCGCTCGAGCTGCTGCTGCAGCACAACTTCCCCGGCAACGTGCGCGAGCTCGAGAACATCCTCGAGGCGGCGTGCGCACTGGCGAGCGGCGCCCGCGTCGAGGCGGAGGACGTGCAGCTCGCGATGGGCGCGGGGCGGATCGTCACCGACCTCTCCGCCGGGACCCTCGACGACGTCGTGCACGGCCACGTCCTGCGCACGCTGGAGCGCTGCCGCGGCAACCGGGCGCTCGCGGCGCGGGAGCTCGGCATCGATCGGACGACCCTCTACCGGATGCTCCTGAGGTGGAATGCAACATCTGATGCGAAACGCAGCGCAGAGCGGAAAAGCGCTGCTGGAAGGGCATCGCGACGCGGGGTGAGGCGGTGAAGCCGCCCCGCCGTTGCAGTCTGCAACAGATGACGCTTCGGTCGAGCACCGCCCTATCTTACGATGCCATTTCGAATCAATATTTTACGAGCCTTGGCGAGGGAATTGCACCAGGGCCCGGTCATGATGCCGACGCCCACGGGAGGCCTTCTGGCAAGCCGGTTCCTGGAGCCGCTCACGCGGCCCTGGGCGGTGGTCGGAGGCGGTCTGGCCGGCGGCGGCGCGGCACTGTGGGGCACGCTCGGAGGCTGGCTGCAGCCCGGCCTGCGCTTGCTGCACCTGCTCCTCACGCTCTGATCCTCGAGAGCCGGTATGAGCGCCATGAGTGACCCGATGCGGGTTCGCGTCGTCCTCCCCAGGACTGCACGGGCGGAGCTCGCCGCGGTCCAGGCGGTCGAGGACCTCGGCCAACGCGTCGCGTTCCCTCGTGATACTCTGGCGGAGGTCAAACTCGCCGTGGTCGAGGCCTGTCTCAACGCGCTCGAGTACGGCGCCGGGGACGTCGTGGTGGAGTTCGCCGTCCACCTCAAGAACGGTGGACCCTGGCTGGAGGTCGCGGTCGTGGATCACGGTCCGGGCTTCAACCCCTCACGGGTCCCCACTCCCGCGCTCGAAGAGAAGCTGCGGGCGCCGCGCAAGCGCGGCTGGGGCATCGAGCTGATGCGCCACCTGATGGATGAGGTGGAGATCTCATCGCGACCCGGCTACACGAAGGTCCGGATGATCCGGCGGTGGGGAGGAAAGTGACGGTGGAGACCTTCGAGCTGAAGCTGGCGGAGCAGCGAGGCAACATCGCGGTGCTCGAGGTTGCCGGCTACATCAACAACGAGGGTGGGGAAGCGATCGCCAAGGAGGCGAAGCGCCTCGTCGACGACGGTGTTCGCAGCCTGCTGTTCGACCTCCGCGCCACCCGGATCATCAACTCGATCGGCATCTCCCTGCTCCTCGAGGTGCTCGAGCGCCTGCTCGAGGTGCGCGGCACGCTGGCGTTCTGCTCGCTCACGCCGAGCATCGCGAAGACCTTCCAGATCATGGGTCTGGCGCAGTACGCGCGGATCTTCCCGGACCGCGGCGCGGCGATCCAGGGCCTCGACCCGACGCAATGAACGACGTCCTGGCGGTGCTCGAGCTGGCCCTGCGGCCGGCCAAGGAGGCGACGGCGTCGCTCCCCGCCGCCATGCTGGATGGGCTGGTGCTCGGCACCGGGGCAATGGCCGGCGCGCTCGGGCGAGGCGGCGAGGTGCTCGCGCGCCGCGGCGTGTTCCACGCGCCCACGCGCCGGCACGAGCTCCCGGCGGGGCGCGACTCGTTCTGGGTCGAGCTCTCCGGCGGCAACGAGCCGGCGGAGGGCGTCAGGGTCGCCGCGGGCGTCGTGCTCGGCTCCTGGGTGGTCCGCGAGGAGCTCAAGAAGGCGCGCTTCTCCGAGCGCCGGCGCCTGTGGGAGGTCGAGTCGCTGCGCGCGATCGCCGAGGCGCTCGGCGGAACTCTCGAGCCGGAGCGGATCGGCGAGGAGCTGCTCGTCCACGCCACCGCGCTCCTCGACGCCCGCCGCGGCGAGGTCTGGCTGACGGTCGGGGGCGGCGCGCGCCCGGCGGCCAGGCTCGCCGGGGCCGAGGACGTGACGGTGTGCTCGACCGCCGAGTGCGTGATGGCGGCGCGGGTCGGTGGCGCGGTGCTGAGCGCCGAGGAGGTCGCCGGCCTCGCCGACGAGGGCCTGCTCGAGGACGGGCGTCTGGCGGTGCCGGTCAACGGGCGGCGCGGCCGGCTCGGCGTCCTCGCCCTCGCGGAGCGCGAGGTGCGAGGGGGAACGGCGCCGTTCGGGCCGACCGACGCGGAGACGCTCGCGCTGTTCGCCTCGCAGGCGGCCGTCGCGCTGGAGAACGCCACGCTCCACCAGGAGGCGCTCGAGCAGGAGCGCACCGAGCGCGAGCTGGAGCTCGCCGCGGCGATCCAGCGCCAGTTGCTCCCGGCGGAGATCCCGACCCCGGCCGGTTACGACATCGCCGCCAAGAGCGAGCCCTCCCGGCGCGTCGGCGGCGACGTCTACGACTTCGTCTCGACCGAGCGGGGCCTCTTCTTCCTGCTCGGCGACGTCGCCGGCAAGGGCGTCCCGGCAGCGCTGATGGCCGCGGCGCTGCAGTCCGCCGTCCGGCTCCTCGTCCAGAGCTGTCCCACGCTCGAAGACCTCGCGCGGCAGCTCCACCTCCACGTGCTCGCCTCGACGCCGGACAGCAAGTTCGTCACCGTGTTCCTCGCCTTCCTGCGGAACGACGGCGAGCTGGAGTGGGTCTCCGCCGGCCACAACCCCGTCGTCCTGGTCGCGCCCGACGGCGGCTGCACCTTCCTCCGCGCGGTGGGACCGCCGATCGGGCTGCTGCCGCAGGCCGCCTACCCGCCGCAACACGCCCGTCTGGTTCCCGGCGCGGTCCTGCTCGCCTATACCGACGGCCTCTCGGAAGCCCCGTCCGGCGTGGTGGAGGACGACGACTTCGGCACGGAGCGGATCGCGGCGTTGGCCTCCGAGCAGCGCCGTCGGCCGATGGACGAGTTGGTCGCGGCGCTCTTCGACGCGGTCCGGCTGCACACCGAGGGCGCGCCGCCGCACGACGACCGGACGGTGCTCGCCGTGCGTCGCACGGCGACGTGATCTGCCTCACGGAAACCGGAAGGCGCTGCGCCTAGCCTGAGGGTCGAAAGCGTCTTCTCCTTCCTCCGGCGCCCTTCCTCGGGGCGCCTTCGTTCTGTCGGGCCGCGGCGTCGCGCGCGGTGCCCGGATGTTGCGACGCGATCTCGCCTCCGCTCGCTTTGTTGACGAGGCTGATCACAGCTTGTAGAGTGGTCGCCAGAATTCGTTCGGTTTTTCGGGGGAGAGAAGAAGGGAAGGAGAGGAGCATGAGCAAGGCGAGAGTGTGTGGGTACTGGGTGGCCGCGGCGTGCGCGCTGCTGGCGCCCGTCGCGGGGTGGGGCGCAGGGTTCGCGCTGTTCGAGCACGGCGCGCGGGGTATGGCGCTCGGCGGCGCGTTCGGAGCCACCGCCGACGACCCGACGGCGATCTACTTCAACCCCGCGGGGATCGCGTTCCTCGGCGGAACCCAGGCGGCACTCGGCGTCACGTTCATCACCGAGTCCGACACCTTCCACGGCGCCAA
>DATIYW010000081.1:0-3872 GCA_035517415.1 Thermoanaerobaculaceae bacterium | reverse complement strand
CCGCTCGCGCTCCGCGCGAGCATGACGACTTCCGAAGGATCATCTCCTGACGCCAAGCCTGGTCGAGCCACGGCCGCGCATGTCGGCCGCGGCGGCGAGTTGTCACAGAATTGACGCGAAATGGGCTTGACACCGAAAGGTGTCGGGAACCGGTAACGGAATGAAGGGACCAAGCCTCCGCTAGCGAAGTCGTCCGCTGTCGTCGTCACAAAGGAGGGCTGATGGCAGCGGAACCCTGGCGAGTCCCCGAGCGGCTCTGGCGCGAGCTCGAGCCCCTGCTCCCGAAGATCGAGCGCCGCTTTCGCTACCCGGGGCGCAGGCGGATCGACGATCGCGCCTGCCTGGAGGGGATCCTCTACGTCCTGCGCTACGGCATCCCCTGGCGGGCGCTGCCGCGCCTTGAGGGGCTGCCCTCGGGCCAGACCTGCTGGCGCCGGCTGGACGAGTGGGAGCGGGCCGGCGTCTGGCCGCAGCTGCTCGAGCGCCTGCAGGAGCGCCTCGCCGAGGCGGAGCGGATCGACTGGTCGCGGGCGATCGTCGATGCCTCGCTGGTGGACGCAAAAAGGGGGGCGCGCAGGTCGCGCGCAGCCAGCGCGGCCGCCCCGGCAGCCGCTTCCACCTAGCGGTCGACGCCGGCGGGGCGCCGCTGGCGATCCGGCTCACCCCCGGCAACGAGAACGAGCGCCGCCAGCTACTGCCGCTGGTCGACGAGTTGCTCGCCCGCGGCCTGCAGCCGCTCGAGCTCTGGGCCGACCGCGGCTACGACGGCGAGGCGCTGCGCGAGGCACTGCGGGCGCGGGCGATCGAGCCCCGGATCAGCAGGCGCAGGCGCCCGGGCGAGCCGGCACCGCCGGGCTCGACGCTCGTCTGGCGGGGCCGCAGGCGCCTGGCGAAGACGCCCGACCCGCTCGGGCGCCGGCGCTGGCCGATCGAGCGCACCAACGCCTGGCTGCACAACTGGCGCCGGATCAGCATCCGCTGGGAGCGCCGGCCCGAGCTCTACCTGGCGCTGCTCCAGCTCGCCTGCTCGATGATCCTCTGCCGGATGCTGGACTGGTCATTGTGAGACCAGTTCCGGACACCGATTCGTGAAGGCGAGACGACAAAGGCGCCGCGTGCCGGAATGCAAGACCTGACCCCGAACCTTTATCCGTAACGCGAAGGCCCGCACGAAACAGGCCTTCGGCGGGGTCGCCAGCTTGCCCTCGCTCAGGGCGCCCAGACGTGGTTGACTCAGCCCCGCGTCCGCGTGCCGCCGATGATGAAGTTGCTCTACAAGCCGTTCGCAATCATTGCCGGAGCAGTTGCCGGCCGGGCAGCGGCGGCGATCTTCGAGAGGCTGTGGGCGCTTCTCGCCAAGCAGACGGAGATACCGCAGGCCATGGAGCAGTCCCGGGGCTGGATGGAGGTCGTCGCGGCGGCGATGCTCAGGGGCGCCGTTTTCGGTGGGGTGAAAGCCGTTGCGGATAGGGCGCTCGCAACGGCCTACTTCCGCCGGACGGGCGTTTGGCCGGCGAAGACCGGAGAGCCTCAGGGGTAGGGATCCAGCGTCTGGCCGGAGATCATCATGCAAATCGCCGCCTCGACCACCATGCCCCTTTCACAGAGAAGATTGGCCGCCGCGACCGACATGGCGGGCGCGGCTTACTGGCACGTCTGCGGTAGCCGTCCACTCGGATCGCGGAACGCTCAGGCGGCTCCGCCAACCGAAGAATCGCGCGTCCGATCGCAAGGGCTCACGGGGGAACCAGGGGTTCCCCCTTGAAGCAAGCGGGCGGCGCGTAGCGCCGCCCGCGAGGCGTGTGGAGCGTACCGGGATCGAACCGGTGACCTCCGGCTTGCAAAGCCGGCGCTCTCCCAGCTGAGCTAACGCCCCGGGCGCTTAGAGTCTAGAGACGAAAGAAGCCGGCGGGGCCAGCCGCCGGCTTCTTCGTTCACGGAGAGGACCCCCCGTCTTATGCGGCTCTCGCCAGTCGCTCCTCGTGGCGGGCGCGCTTGATGATCTCGTCACGGTCGCCGAAGCGGGCGCGGGCCTTGAGCGTGCGGTGCTCGTCCCAGAGCGCCGCAAGGCGCTCCTCGAGCGCGTGCAGCTCGGCCGCGAGGTCGGCGTCGTGACCTTCGGAAAGGTGGTGCCAGAGCTCGGCGCGACGCTCGGTTGCGTCGTCGATCTCGGCACGGATCTCGTCGATTGTCTTCATGGCCATAAGAACGTTCTCACCCTAAGGTTCATTCCTAATCGCCGGATAAGAACCACAGGAGCACGACGACCAGCCCGACGGCACCGGCCGCGACTGCGATTCCGGTAAGGAGGCCCGAGCTCACCAGGTGGGTTGTAACGGCCGGCGCAGGGCCACCGCCCGGACGGTGAGCGCCCCGAACAGGAACCCGCCGATGTGCGCGAAGAAGGCGACGCCCCCGCTCTCCTCCGGGTGGAGGAGCGCGAACCCGCCCTCGGCGAACTGGAACAGGAACCAGATGCCGAGGAAGTACATCGCCGGGATCTCTCGAATGATGAAGAAGATGAAGGTCAGCACCTTCGCGTTGGGCAGGAGCACGATGTAGGCGCCGAGAACCCCGGCGATCGCCCCCGAGGCGCCGACGGTCGGGACGCTCGCGCCGGCTGCGTTCGAGAAGGCGAGCGTGACGACGCTCTGCACCGCGATCGCGACGAGGCCGGCGGCGATGTACCAGAGGAAGAAGCGCCGCCGGCCGAGCGCGTCCTCGACGTTGTTCCCGAAGATCCAGAGGAAGAGCATGTTCCCGAGAATGTGGGCCCAGCTGACGTGCAGGAACATCGAGGTGAAGGCGCCCTCGTACCAGGGCAGGTGGTGGACCTCCGAGGCGGGCGCGACGCAGGGCCCGTCGGCCGAGCAGGGGTAGTAGCCGTCGTGGAGGACGGCGCTTTCGACGCCAGTGCTCCGCTCCCAGAGCCAGACGATCGTGTTCGCCGCGATCAGGCTGACCGTGACGAACGGGAAGCTCCGCGTCGGGACGTTGTCCTTGAGCGGGAGCACTGCGCGCCGAGGCTACGGCATCACGAGGGCCATCAGGCCCTTCTGGGCGTGCAGGCGGTTCTCCGCCTGGTCCCAGACCGCGGACTGCGGGCCGTAGAGCACGTCCTCGGTGATCTCCTCGCCGTAGTGCGCCGGCAGGCAGTGGAGCACGATCGCCCCCTTGCCGGCGAGGCCCAAGAGCTCCTCGTCGATCCCGAAGCCGGCCAGGTCACTTAGCCGCTGCTCGCGCTCCTCCTCCTGGCCCATGCTCGTCCAGACGTCCGTGTACAGGACGTCGGCGCCGCGGGCGGCCTCCTGCGGATCGTTGACGAGCTCCGGCTCGCCCCCGGCCTCGCGTGCGACCTCGACCGCCTGCGGATCCGGCTCGTAGCTCTCCGGCGTGGCGGCGACGAAGCTCATCCCGAGCTTGGCGGCGGCGACCATCAGCGAGGCGCAGACGTTGTTGCCGTCGCCCAGGTAGGCGACCCGCACGCCCTGGAGCCGGTCGAGACGCTCGCGGATCGTCATCACGTCGGCGAGCGCCTGGCACGGGTGCGCGCTGTCGGTGAGGCCGTTGATCACCGGGATCGTCGCGTGGCGCGCGAGCTCCTCGACGTCTTCCTGCGCGAAGGTGCGGATCATCAGGCCGTCGAGGTAGCGGGAGAGGGCGGTGGCGGTGTCGCGCAGGGTCTCGCCGCGGCCGAGCTGGAGGTCGGAGGCGGCGAGGTAGAGGCCGTGCCCGCCGAGCTGCGCGATGCCGACCTCGAACGAGACGCGGGTGCGGGTCGACGGCTTCTGGAAGATCATCCCGAGCGTGCGGCCGGGGAGGAGATGGTGCCCCTCGCGCCGCCGCTGGCGCGCCTTGAGGTCCTCCGCCAG
>DATIYW010000080.1:0-3011 GCA_035517415.1 Thermoanaerobaculaceae bacterium | reverse complement strand
GCGGTGCGCGCGGGGATCACGTCGAGGCTGCCGAGCACCGCCTCCAGCTCGGCGAGGCGCTGGCGCCGCCGCACCCCCTCGAGCACGAGCGGCTCGAGCGCGAGGCGGAGGGCGAGCGGGCGGTCGGAGGGGACGACGTTGGCGAGGAAGCGCTTGTCCGTGACCGGGACGAGGAAGAGCTCGATCAGCGCCTCCTCGGCCTGGGCGCGGAGCGCGCTCTCGAGACTCTCGCCGTCGACCGCGCCGATCCGCTCGAGGATGCGGCCGAGCGGCGTGCCGAGGCGGTCCTGCAGCTCCATCGCCTCGCGCAGCTTGGGCTCGTCGATCAGCCCCCAGCCGACCAGGAAGTGGCCGAGGAACTCGCGCGGGTCGCTGGAGTTGACCCCGCCGAGCTGGCCGTCGAGGAGGTAGAGCTTCTTCCTCGCCAGGCGGGTCTCGATCGCGAGCGTGCCGGTGGCGTTGCGCTCGGCGAGGTGGGGGAGCAGCTCCTCCAGCGCGAGGTCGTTCAGCGTCATGCTCATGGCGGCTCGGCTCCCCCCGGGAACGCGGCGATTATAGCCGCCGCGCATGCGCGAAGGGCTCCTAGTCCGGGAGTCCCGCGTCGGCTGCGACGAGCCGCGCGATGCCCGCCCAGTCGATCTCGCCCATGCCGCGCGCGACGCCGGCGAGGAAGCGGTCGCGCAGCACGCTGCCGAACGGCGTCGGCACGCCGCGCTCGGCGGCGGCGGTGAGCGCGAGGCGCACGTCCTTCAGCCCGAGGCGGAGCGCGAAGCCGGCCGGCTCGAAGCGGCGCTCGCCGATCTCGCGGCCGTAGTTCTCGATCACCGGCGAGCGGAACAGGGCGTTGACGATGGCGAGGAACGCCGCCGGCTCGACGTCCCACTTGCGCGCCAGCGTCACGCTCTCCGCCAGCCCCTCGATCATCGAGGCGAGCAACAGGTTCCCGGCGAGCTTGACGGCGTTGGCGGCGGGCGCGTCGTCGCCGACGACGAACACGCCCTGGCCGATCGACTCGAATGCGGGCCGGCAGCGCTCGACGGCCGCGGCGGGGCCGGCGGCGACCACCCACAGCTTCGCCGCGGCGGCCGCCTCCGGCCGCCCGAACACCGGCGCCGCGACGAACTGCCGGCCGGCGGCGGCGTGCGTCGCCGCGAGGCGCTGCGAGAGGCCGACGCTGATCGTGCTCATGCTCGCGTGGACCGCGTCCTCCGGCAGGTGGAAGAGGAGGCCGCCGCCGTCCGGCTTGGGGAAGCCGCCGCCCCACGCCACGTCCTCGACCGCCGCGTCGTCGGCCAGCATGGTCATCACCAGCTCGGCGTCCTCGACCGCCTGCGCCGGCGTCTCCGCCAGGCGGGCGCCCTCCGCCGCCAGCTCCTCCGAGCGGGCGCGCGTGCGGTTGAAGACCGCCACGTGGTGGCCGGCCCGAAGGAGGTTCCCCGCCATCGCCCGCCCCATCCGACCCAAGCCGAGGAATCCGATCCGCATCGCCGCCTCCCCCGATCCCGCCCGCTCACGGACGCGACCCACGCCCACCGCGCTTCGGCCGACGACGGCCGCGGCCGGGCCGTGACGTTCCGGTCCGGCGGAACTGGCCGTCTGGAGAGGGCGATCGTACACCGTTCTGCGGGAGGCGGAAGGACGCTCCGCGCGCCGGCGTTCTCCCGCATGTGAGCTGCCCCGGAGGAGTATCGTGAGCGCCGTGCCGCGGGCCTTCCGCAACCGCTTCTTCGTCTCCGCGCTCAACGCTGCGCGCCGGCTCGCCGGCGGTAAGGGGACGTTCGGGCGGATCGTAGCGGCGTCGGCTGCGCACCTCGCGCACCCGGCGCGGCCGCTGCGCGCGCTGCGCAGCGACCTCGGCGCAGTCCTCCGCCTCGCGCGCGAGGTCGGGGCCGGCCGCTACCGGCGCCTGCCGCGCCGCTCGCTGGTGGCGATCGTCGCCGGGCTGGTCTACTTCCTCGACCCGTTCGACCTCATCCCCGACGCCATTCCTCTGGTCGGCTTCCTCGACGACGCGGCGGTGCTGGGCTGGGTCCTGACCAGGGTGCGCGCCGATCTCGACGCTTTCCTCGCCTGGGAGGTCGGCCAGGGGCCAGTGATCGACGTCGAGCCGGGCGAGGCGCCGGTCGTCGTCAGCCCGAGGTAGCGCCGGGCTCCGCCGCCCGCGTGGTGCGTCCGGCGAGCAGGGCGATGCCGAAGCCGAGCGCGCCGGCGAGCACGCCGGGCACGATGTAGCCGATCCCCATCTCGCGCACCGCCGGCGGGAACAGCTCGCCGAACGCGCCGCGCCGCTCGGCGACGAACGAGATCACCACCGCGGCGAGGCCGGCGAACGCCCCCGCCTGCGCCGCGCGCACCGGCGGGCGGTCCCAGAGCAGGCCGAGCGTCGGCCAGAACAACGCCGCCGCGAGCAGCCCCGAGGAGAGGTAGAACAGCTCCGCGAGCGAGCGCGAGGCAAACGCCACCGCGAGCGCGGCAATGCAGGCGAGGCCGTTGGCCCAGCGCGCGCGGGCGAGGTTGGCCGCATTCCCGGCGGTCGCGCGCATCCCGTCGCGGGCGACCGTGATCGCGACCACGTTGGCGGTGGTCGACACGGTCGAGAGCGCGACCGCGGCGAGGCCGGTGAGCAGCAGCACCTCCAGGCGCGGGGGGAGCAAGCGGTGCAACATCGGCCCGAGCACGGTGCCGCTGACGGCGGCAGGGTCCGGGAAGACGACGCGAGCGCGGGCGGCGAGCACCGCCGGCAGGCCGAGCACGAAGGCGAGCGACGCGATCCCGGTGACCAGCAGCGCGAGCCGCGCGTGGCCGTCGCTCGGCGCCGCGGTCAGGCGCAGCCAGATGTCGGCCTCGGCGAGCCAGCCCGTGACGTAGACGAGCAGCGTGATCGCGACCACCGCCGGCGTCGGCCCGGCGGCGCCGCGCCACCCGCTCCAGCCGCCGCCCATGCCGGTCGCCGCGCGCTGGCCGACGACGAGCAGGAACGCGACGATCAGGATGAACTGCGCCACGTCGGT
>DATIYW010000079.1:0-19379 GCA_035517415.1 Thermoanaerobaculaceae bacterium | reverse complement strand
TCTCGCCTCGAAGCTGATCCTCGCCCTCACGCTCATCGTCCTGATCGTCAAGGGGCTGGCGCTCTATGTCAACGTCACGACCCAGGAGCGCCAGCTCCTCCACAGCATGACGCTCGGCGCCGACCAGCTCTCCCGCAGCATCACCAGCGCGACGTGGCAGACCATGCTCGCCGACCGCCGCGACGCGGCGTACGAGGTGATGCGCAAGATCGCCGAGAAGCAGGGCGTGGACCGGATCCGCATGTTCAACAAGGACGGCCGGCTGATGTTCTCCACCATCCCCTCGGAGAAGCTGCAGGTGGACAAGCTCGCCGAGGTGTGCTCGCCGTGCCACTCGACCGCGGAGCCGCTGGTCAAGGTCGACGTGCCGAACCGCGCCCGGGTCTACCGCGCCGCGTCGGGCCTGCGCGAGATGACGATGATCACGCCGATCTACAACGAGCCGTCGTGCAGCGAGGCCTCCTGTCACGCGCACCCCGCCAGCGTCAGCGTCCTCGGCGTCCTCGACCTCGGCATCGACCTCAAGCCGGTCGACGACGAGATGCGCGTGATCCGCGACCGCACGCTCGCGCTGACCGCGGTCGAGGTGCTGCTGGTGGGCGTCTTCATCGTCTTCTTCACGCGGCACTTCGTCGCCAACCCGATCCGCCACTTCACCGACGCGGCCAAGGCGATCAGCGAGATGCAGCTCGACCAGCCGGTCGCGGTCCGCTCGAGCGTCGAGCTCGAGGACCTCTCCCACTCGTTCAACGTGATGCGCGAGCGCCTCAAAGCGGCGATGGCCGAGAACGCCGAGTTCACCCAGCGCCTCGAGAGCAAGGTCGAGGAGCGCACCGCGCAGCTGCGCGCGGCGCAGCAGAAGCTGCTCCAGAACGACCGGCTCGCCTCGCTCGGCCAGCTCGCCGCGAGCGTCGCGCACGAGATCAACAACCCGATCTCCGGCGTGCTCAACCTGTCGATGCTGATGCAGCGCATCGTCAAGGAGGACGGCATCCCGGCGGGGCGGGTCGAGGAGGTGCGGCGGTACCTCTCGCAGGTCGCGGGCGAGACGGCGCGGGTGGGACGGATCGTCTCCGACCTGCTCGCGTTCTCGCGCCGCTCCAAGCCGCAGAGCAGCCAGGCGGACCTCAATGCGATCGTCCGCACCACCGTGTCGCTGGTGGCGCACAAGCTCGAGCTCGCCAACGTCAAGGTCGAGCTCGATCTCGCCGACCACCTGCCCTCGCTGCGCTGCGACGCGTCGCAGATCCAGCAGGTCGTGATGAACCTCGTGCTGAACGGCGCCGAGGCGATCAAGGGCGGCGGCAGCGTCGGCGTCTCGACCGCCGCGGACCCGGCGCACGAGGCGGTGATGCTGGCGGTGCGCGACACCGGCAGCGGCATCGCGCCGGAGATGCTCGGCAAGATCTTCGACCCGTTCTTCACCACCAAGGAGGAGGGCAAGGGCGTCGGCCTCGGCCTCGCGGTGGTGTACGGAATCGTCGAGGCCCACGGGGGCGAGATCGAGGTCGACAGCAGCGTCGGCAAGGGCAGCACGTTCCGGGTCCGCCTGCCGCTCGAACCCCCGGGAGCCAAGCCCGCCGGGGAAGCCGGCAACGGGATCTAGGCCGTGGTCGTGGTGGCACTCGCAGCGGTCGGGGAAGCCGACGAGGGGGCGATGCGGCAGATCGAGACCGCTCTCGCCCGGGCCCTCGGCGTCGCCGTCCGCCGCCTCCCGCCCCTGCCCGATCCCTCCGGCGCCTATGACGCCTCCAGGCAGCAGTACAGCTCCACCCTGATCATGCGCCAGGCGCTCGCCGGCCTGCCGGCGGACCTCGACAAGCTCCTCCTCGTCACCGAGCGGGACCTGTTCATCCCGATGCTGTCGTTCGTCTACGGCCAGGCGCAGCTCGACGGCCCGGTCGCGCTCCTGTCGCTGGCGAGGCTGCGCCAGGAGTTCCACGGACTGCCGCCCAATCGCCAGCTCTTCCTCCGGCGCGCGTGCACGGAGGCGCTGCACGAGGTCGGGCACGCGTTCGGGCGGGTCCACTGTGACGAGGCCGGCTGCGTCATGGCCCTGTCGACCAACAACCAGCAGCTCGACCTCAAGGGCGGCGCGTACTGCACCAGCTGCTCCGTGCTCCTCCACGACGCCGTGGCCGGAGCAGGGGCCGCCGCCCAGGAATCTCGAACCGGGGGGAAGACGTGAAAAAGCAATGGGAAATCCTCGTTGTCGACGACGAATCGGTGATGCGGGAGTCGCTCGCGGCCTGGCTCGCGGAGGACGGCTACGGCGTGGACACCGCCGCCTCGGGCCGCGAGGCGGTCGCCAAGGCGGCCGCGAAGGACTATGCGATCTACTTCATCGACCTCAAGATGCCGCCCGGTATCGACGGCATCGAGGCGATGCTCGAGATCCGCAAGCTGCACCCCGAGGCGCCGGTGATCATCATGACCGCGTACGCCACCGTCGACACCGCGATCACGGCGATGAAGGAGGGCGCGCAGGAGTACATCGTCAAGCCCTGCAACCCCGAGGAGATCTCCCTCCTGGTCGGGCGCATCATCAAGGTGAAGAACCTCCAGCGCGAGAACCTCATCCTCCGCCAGCGCCTCGCCAAGCATTACAGCTTCCACGACATCGTCTCCAAGAGCGCGAAGATGGGCGAGATCTTCGACCTGCTCAAGGAGGTCGCGAACCTCAAGAGCACGGTGTTGATCCAGGGCGAGAGCGGCACCGGCAAGGAACTGGTCGCCCGCGCGATCCACTTCTCCGGCGAGCGCGCCGAGCGCCCGTTCGTCGCCGTCTCGTGCGCGGCGCTGGCCGAGAGCCTGCTCGAGTCCGAGCTGTTCGGCCACGAGCGTGGTGCGTTCACCGGCGCGGTCGAGCGCCGGCGCGGCAAGTTCGAGCTCGCCGAGGGCGGGACGATCTTCCTCGACGAGATCGGCGACATCTCGCCCAAGCTCCAGGTCGACCTGCTCCGGGTGCTGCAGGAGCGCAGTTTCTTCCGCGTCGGCGGGACCGAGGAGATCAGAGTCGACGTCCGCGTCATCGCCGCCACCAAGGTCAACCTCCAGGAGGCGGTCCAGGCGGGCAGGTTCCGCGACGACCTGTTCTACCGCCTCAACGTGATCTCGATCCGCATCCCGCCGCTGCGCGAGCGGCGCGAGGACATCCCGCTGCTCGCGCGCCATCTCTCCGAGCGGCTCGCGCACGAGCTGGCCAAGGAGCCGGCCGAGCTCAGCGAAGGCGCGCTCCGGGTACTGATGGACCACGACTGGCCGGGTAACGTCCGCGAGCTCGAGAACGCGATCGAGCGGGCGATGGTGACGGCGAAAGGTCGCGTGCTGACCGACGACGACTTCGCCTTCCTCAGGCGCGACGCCGCCCCACCGGCGGCGTGGCCGGTGCCGGACAACCTCCCGCTCTCCGAGGTCGAGCGCCAGGTGATCGTCGCCACGCTGCGGCGCACCGGGGGCAACGTCAAGGAGGCGGCTGGAATCCTCGGCATCGACCGCACCACGCTCTACGACCGCCTCAAGCGGTACGGCATCGAGCGCTGACCGGCGGCGCGCTCCGGAACCGGCTCAGGGCTCGAGGAAGACGAGGCCGCAGGCCGCGTCGAGCTCGGAGGGGGTGATCGCCCGGGCGATGTCGTCGAGCGGGACGCCGCCGTCGGCGAGCGCGGCGCCGACGCCGTCCGCCGCCAGCGCGATCTGCAGGCGCTCCGCCTCCCGCGCCGTCCAGCGTCGGGCCTCCTCACCGGCGAGCAGGTGACGGTCGTCCGCGCCGTCGCCGTCGGGCTTCACGCGGAGGGCCCAGCCGCAGTCCGGCCCGCCGTGCGCCGTCACCGTGCCGTCGATCGGCGCGAGGATGCGCGCCCGCACGCCGTTGCGCGTCAACGTCCAGCCGGTCCCGTTCACCTCGACGCGGCTACCGACCGGCGGTAGCTCGACCGCGTCCGGTTCGCCCAGCAGCCGCGTGCCGAGGTCGTCGAGGCCGACCACGGCGCTGCCGTCGGGCTCACGGCGCACCCACGCGTGGCCGCGGTGGTAGCGGCGGTCCGCGAGCACGCGGAAACCGGCCGCCACGCCGTCGGAGACGGCCGCCTTCGGCAACCCGCCCGAGCGCGCGGCGAGAAGCCTCGCGTGCTCGGCGCAGCGCCGGCAGTCGAAGCCGAGCCCGCAGGTGCGCTCCGCCACCTCGCCCGACAGCTCGTGGCGGCACCTCCGGCACGACGCCGGCAGGTCGTGGAACTCCGCCTGCCAGCGGATCGCCTGCTCGTGGTGGAGCCGGAAGTCGCGGCGCGACCGCATCGCGGCGAGCGAGACGGTGGCCGCGATCGCCAGCAGGACGGTGTAGAACGCACCCAGGAACACGATGTGCCCGGTGTCCCACGCGAACCCGTCGATTCCCGGAAACACGGCGATGCCTCCTTTTCGGTCAACCCTGCTGCAGCTCCCGCTCCTGCGGGAACAGCGCCAGGTAGCGGAACGAGAGCGAGTACACGATCACGGCGTACGCCACCACCGCGAGGAACGTCGCCACCTCCTGCCAGCTCGGCCAGTACAGCATGTAGGGCTCGAACGGCAGCGTCGGGACGGTGAGCGTCTGGATCGTCATCACGAAGCGGTTGGTGACGACCCCCGCGCACGCGAGCGTCGCGGCACCCACGAGCCAGCCGGTCCGCGCGCGCAGCCGGCGCGAGAGGAAGACGAGCGCCGGCGCGAGGCCGAAGGCGACGATCTCGACGAACAGCACCCAGGTGCCGAACGGCTCCCAGGCGTAGAACTGGTACGGCGCCGCGCCCGTCCGCGGCACGGTGCGGTTGAGCCACAGCAACGTGTCGACGCACTTGGCCGCCACGTAGACGGCGAGGAGCCAGCCCGAGATGCGGGCGAGCAGCTGGAACACGCCGGGCCGCACCAGCGTCCGCCCCGAGATCTTCCCGACCAGCCAGGTGGTCAGGAGCACGAACGACGGGCCGACCGCGATCGCCGAGAGGATGAAGAGGAAGAACGTCGAGGGCCAGATCGCGAACCCGTCGCGGAACGCGAACGGGCGTCCCCGCAGCACGCCGTAGAGGCCGCCGAGCGAGCCCTGGTGGAAGAACGAGAGGAACGTGCCGACCCCGGCCAGCACCGGCATCACCTTGTGGAGCTCGAACTCGAACACCAGGAAGGAGGGGATGCGGCGGAGCTGCCGGTTCTTGAGGACGATGGGCAGGTACTCGAAGGCCAGCACGGTGAGGTAGCAGGTGATGCAGAACGTGACCTCGGTGAGCATCGAGTGCACGTTCGGGTGCCAGAACGTGAACCACGCCCGCAGCGGCTGCCCGACGTCGACCATGAGCACGCCGATCGCGCCGGAATAGCACAGGAACCCGATCACCACCGCGCTGTTGATCACCGCGGACAGCTCGTGCCGGCGCAGGATGTAGAGCAGGAAGCCGGTGAAGAACGCGCCGGCGCCGAGGGCGATCACCGCGAGGTCGAGGAAGATCCACAGGCCGAACGCGAAGCGGTTGTCCATGTTGGTCTGGTTGAGGCCCTTGACCAGGCAGAGCCCGATCGCGAGCAGGCCGACGCCGAGCAGCGCCGCCCAGGGCAGCATCCAGGCGAGGAACCGGCGGGTCGAGCACCGCCTGAGACCGCGCACGATCAACGGGGCGTCCACCTCACGCCTCCTTCGCTTCGCGCGCGACGTCCGCCTCGCCGAGGCGCCGCACCCACTCGCGCTCCGACCGGTAGAAGACCTTCGGCTCCGTCCCCAGGCGATCCAGCAGGCGGAACGCGTGCGGCTCACGCGCCAGCCGCGCGGCCGGGCTGGAGGCGTCGTCGAGGTCGCCGAAGACGATCGCCTGGTTCGGGCACGCCTCGACGCACGCCGGGACGTAGTCGGCCGGGTCGATCTCGCGCTTGCCGGCCGCCGCGGCCTTGGCCTTCGCCGCGTGCCAGCGGGCGTGGCAGAAGTTGCATTTCTCGACCACGCCGCGCATCCGCACCGAGACCTCCGGGTTGAGCGCCGCCTCCGTTCCGGCCGGCCACGCCGGGTCCCACCAGTTGAAGTAGCGGGCGTGGTAGGGGCAGGCGGCCATGCAGTAGCGGCAGCCCAGGCAGCGTTCCGGGATCTGGCTGACCACCCCCGTCTCCGGGTTCACGTCGACCGCATTCTGCGGGCACACCGAGACGCACGGCGCGTGGTGGCCGCAGTGCTGGCAAGACACCGGGATGAAGACGGCGTCGCCGCCCTGCGGGCCGCCGCCGGTCGCGCGATGCACGCGCATCCACGTCAGCCCGGTGCGGTCGTTCGCCGACGGCCGCGCCGGCGGCACGTTGTTCTCGACCGCGCACGCCACCATGCAGGCGCCGCAGCCGTCGCAGCGGTCGAGGTCGATGACCATGCCGAACCGCGCCTTCGCCGGAGCCTTCCCTTCCATCTACGCCTCCACCAGGCGCGCCGGCGTCGACCGCCAGCCGCCCTGCCCGTCTGTGCCTGCCAGGTCGAGGGCAGTCGCGTCGGGCTGCGCCCCGCGATCGCCGAGCGCCACCCCGTCCGGCCCGACCGCCACCTCGACCACGCCGGGCAGCACCGCGGCGTCGCACGCGAGGGGCGCGCCGAGCGCACCTGCGCCGGTCTCGACCCGCACCCTTTGGCCGGGACGGAGGCCGGCCGCGCGAGCGGTCGCGGGGTTGACCGTGGCGGTCCCGGGCCTGCTCCGGAGACCGGACTCGCGGTAGAGCTTGGCGGTCACCGGCGACGTCGCCGCCGATGCCACCGCGTCGCGCCGCCCGCTCAGCTGGAGTCGCAGCGGGAACTTCGCCGCATCGGCTCGCGGCGCCGCCGGACCCGCGGCCAGCTCGCGCCAGCGCCCGCCGCAGGCTCCTAGGAGCGAGCAGGCCGGCGCCGATCTCGGCGGCTCCGCGTCGTCGACCCAGCGGCCGCCCGCGACCAGCGCCTTCAGCAGCGCTTCAGGCGAGGCGAACGCGGCGATCGGGCGGATACTCCCGTCGGCGGGATCGACCACCGACCCGCGGCCGCTACGGTGGATCGCGTCGACGCGGGAGCGAACGACCTGCTCACTCGAGCTCAAGCTGGAGGGCGTCGCGACGCCGGCAGCGGCGGCGATGCGGCGCAGCCACACGATCGGATCGGCCGCTCCCGCCCGTGGCACCAGCAGCGGCGCAGCGACCGCGTAGGAGGCCAGCGCCTCCCCCGCCGGAGTGGGCGCGTCCGCGTACGCCTCGAGGTAGGCGGGCGTCGCGAACACCAGGTCGGCGCGGAGCGCGAGGCCGGCCCGGTACGGCGAGAACGCCGCGACCACGGCGCGAGCGCCGACGAGCTTGCGCTCCAGCCAGTGCCATGGCAGCGTGACCCCGCCGGCCGACGCGTCGATCAGGAGCACGCCGACGGAGCCGTCCGCGACCTCTTCGAGCTCGACCGGGGCCGTGACGTCCTCGCCTCCCTCCGGCGGCGGAACCGGCCTCACCGGCACCAGACCGCCCGCACCGCCGACGCTGCCGAGGAGGACGTCGAGGGCGAACACCGCGGCCGCCGCCCCTGGCGCGAGCGGGCCCGCAGCCGGGTCCTCTCCGCCGAGCGCGAGTGACGGCCGGTGCGCCGCCAGCGTCCGCGCGAGCGCGACGATCTCGCCCGCCTCGACGCCGGCCCGCTCGGCGACCCGCTCCGGCGTGAAGCCGCGGATCACTGCGGAGAAGGCCGCGACGTCCCGCGACTGGCGAAGCGAGGCGGGGTCGACGAGCCCATCCGCGAGAAGCACGTGCGCCAGGCCGAGCGCGAGGGCCTCCTCACCGTCGGACGCGATCGCCAGCCGGCGCGCCGCCGTCGCGCTGGCCGACCGCCGCGAGTCCACCTCGATCAGCGTCGCTCCTTTCCCGGCGCGCGCGAGCAACGCCCGTGCGCGTCCCGGCGCTCCCCAGCCGGCGGACAGGAGCGCGCCGAAGCTGATCACCGATCCGGCGCGCTCGAGATCGCAGCCGTACGCTGTCGAGCCGTCGCCGGCCGCCGCCGCGACCGCCTCGAGCCAGCGCCCCTCGCGTCCCGGCGCCGGAACGCGGACCGCGCCCGGCAGGCTGGACGCGAACCGCCGCAACGCCCACGACCCGGCGCTCCCCGGCCGCCCGTCGAGCACGGCAACCGTGTCCCCGCGCGCCCGCGCGGCGGCGATCGCCTTCCCCACCTCCGCCACCGCCGCCTCCGCCTGGACCGGGACCGCCCGCGACCGGCCGCGCCGTCCGAGCTGGCGGATCGCGCCGGCCACGCGCGCCGGGTGGTAGGCGAGGTGGTGCCCGACCGACCCGAGCGGGCACAGCGTGCCCCCGCTCAGCGGATCGCGGGGGAGGCCGTGCAGGCTCACCGGGGTGTCGCCGACGCAGCGCGCCCGCACGGCGCAGCCTGCCGGGCACAGGGTGCAGGTCGTGAACCGGTTCGCGAGCTCGCCGCGGGGCGGCCGCGGGATCCAGCTCCAGTTCTGCGTCCAGATCGCCAGGTCGTCGGTCAGCTTCCACGGCAGCGGCGAGAGCGCCAGTCCGATCGCCGACCCGGAGGCGAACCTCAAGACATCGCGGCGCGAGACCCTCGTTTTCATCGGCTTGTTCTTCCTCGCCGGGCCCCGGGGGGCGGGGCCCTGGAGCATCCGTGCTACTTGTGGCAGGTGAGGCAGCTCTCGTGCACGCCGCTGCGGGCGTGGCAGCGCGAGCAGTCGTCCATCTTCATCCCCTCCCACCGTGCGCGTCGCAGGCGGGAGATCGACCTTCCCCAGATGTCGCGGCTGTAGCCGCTGATACGGTTGCGTTCGAACGGCCGCAGCGAGTCGCCCTCGCCCTGCGGCCCGTGGCACTGCTCGCACTTCAGCTTCGCGAGCTTGAGGTGCGGCGCGTGCGAGAAGTAGGCGTTCTCGGGCTGGCGCGAGTACACGAGCCAGGGGATCTCCAGGCCCTTCGCGACGTACTCCTCGACCAGCCGCTTCTCGTCGGCGGTCTTGCCCTGCGGCTCGGCGTGGCAGGCGGCGCACTTCTCGATTCGCGGGATGCCGCTGAACCGGCCGTCGGCGGCGAGGGCGTGGCACTCCTCGCACGCGAGGCCGACCCTCTCGCCGGTGTGAAGGCGGTGGCTGAACTGCAACGGCTGCGCCGCCCGACGGTAGAGAACCCGGGGGAAGGCGACCCAGCCCGCGCCCAGCGCGACCACCGCGCCGGCCAGGAAGCCCGCCGCCGCGCGGTACTTCACCACGACGCCCTCCAGCCGGTCCGCGAGGAGAAGAACGCGTCGAGCAGCTCGAGCGCGTCGTCGCGCCCGAGCTGCGCGACGATCCCGGCCGCCACCCTGCCACCGTCCGCCATCGCCGCCGAGCCGTCGGGTCCGGGCCGCCCGATCCGCTCGTGGACGAAGCGCGCCAGGCGGTCGATCTCGCTGTCGATCCATCGCGCCGCGCTCCCGCCCGAGATCAGCCCCGCCCGCGTCGCGGCCCCGACCGGGGCGGCCGGGAGCGTCGGCTCGACGCCCTCGAAAAGCCAGCCGGCGCCGTACGGGTCCGCGGTGAGTTTGGCCGGCTCGCTGCGCAGGTAGACGTTGGCGACGCGGTCGCTCAACGGGTTCGGGAAGACGAGCTGGAGGTCCACCGCGCCGACCGACAGCACCACCGTCGGTCGCTCGACGCCCGGCGTCTTGACGAAGCTGACGCGGTCCACCGCGCCGAGCGCCTTGGCGAGGAACCCGTCGATGCCGCAGTGGCAGTTGCCGTCCTCGGCCACGTCGAGCCACATGTGGTTGGGGGCGAACCAGAGGTTCTCGGGTACCGGCACACCGTCGACGACGACCATGTGATCTCCGATCCGGGCGAGCTCGTGGCCGCCCGAGACGTCGGGCAGCCGCAGGCCGCCCGGGTCCGCCTCGGCGAGGTAGAGCTCGCAGTAGAGATGTCCGTCTGAATTGCAGCGCGACAGCAGCGAGTCGCTGGCCGGGATGTACTTCCTCACCGGCGCGGCGGAGCAGAACTGCACCCAGGCCTCCTGGAGGAACGGGCACCGCTCGCCCGGCGCGGCGTCGCCCAGCCTCGGCGCCGCCGCCGGGCAGCCGGCATAGGCCGGCGTCGAGCAGCGCTCCTCCACCCCGGTGCCGCCGCGGTCGGCGATCATCTTGCGGTGGGCCGAGGCCTGGCAGTACTTGACCCGGTCACCTTCGAGGAACGGGCAGCGCATCGGCGATCCCTCGCGTACGCCCGCGGCCGGCGCCCCGCCTAGGGCTTGGGCTCCTCCGGCAGCTTCTCCCCGCCGTCGGCCATGGTGGTGCCGAGCACCGGGAGCACGAACGCATGGTCATCGAGGCTGGCGGCAAGCCCCCAGCGCTTGCGGAGGCGCGCCACGACCTCCCCGACCAAGCCCCATCCGACGACCACGAAGCAGACGAGCGTCACGACGCCCAGCGCGATGTTGGTGATGTTGAGCCAGAGGGTCTGCTGATCGCTGAAGTCGATGCCGAACACGGGCGCTCCTCCCGCGGCCCGGTGCGAGCATTTCGGTCCGTGCGCACCGCCGCCGGGCCTCGCTTGAGCAAGGCCCGTGCCCGCCGCTCGGCGCCGCCGCCCGGTGCCGCTATCCGGCTGTGGGAGAGGAACCTGGCACCCCCTGCCGGTCGCGCCGCCGACGCCGCTCGCGTCGAGTCCTGTTGGGATTTCCCACATGAGTGTAGGAATTCCCGACGCAACGACGTGCTGTGTGGCGCATCCGCGGGTTCCGTTCTTGCTAAGCTTCCCGGCGGAGGCCGGATGGCCGATCGCATCTTCGTCTCGGAGCTCGAGGTCTACTGCGTCATCGGCCTGCAGGCGTGGGAGCGCCAGGTGAAGCAGAAGGTGCACATCGACCTGACGCTCGAGACCGACGTCCGGCCCGCCGCGGCGACCGACGGCGTCGCCGAGGCGCTGGACTACCGCGCCGTCGCCAAGCGGGTCGCCGAGATCACCGAGGGGTCCGCCTACCAGCTGGTCGAGAGCCTGGCGGAGCGCATCGCCGCGAGCGTGCTGAAGGAGTTCCCCCGCGCCGGCGCGGTCACCGTCCGCGTCGCCAAGCCCGGCGCGGTGCGGTTCGCCGCATCGGTCGGCGTGGAGATCCGCCGCGAGCGGGCCGGAGGCGGCGGCTGATGCGGATGTTCGTGCTGCTCGGCTCGAACATCCAGCCGCGCGCTCACCTCGCCCGCGCGGTCGCGGAGCTGCGCGAGGCGTTCGAGGTGGTGGCGGAATCCCCCGTCTACCGCACGGCGCCGGTCGGCGACTCCGACCAGGACGATTTCTGGAACCTCGCCGTCGAGATCGATTCGGAGCTGCGACCGCCGGAGGTGCAGGCGAGGCTTCGCGCCATCGAGCGCCAACTCGGACGCCGGCGCGACCCGGCCCGTCCGTCCGGGCCGCGCACCGCGGACCTCGACCTCGTCCTGGTCCCGGGCGTGGAGGGACGGTTCGACCGCCTCGAGCTGCCCTCGCCGCTGCTCCTGCGCGAGGCGTTCGTCGCGGTCCCGCTCGCCGACCTCGCGCCGCAGCTCCCGCACCCGGTCACCGGTGTGCCGCTGCGGAGCATCGCCGCCGAGACCGTGGCGTCGGCAACGCGGCCGCCGCGGCGGGTGGCCGGAGGCCTCGCGCCGTGAGCGCGACGCCGCGGGTCGCGCTGGTCACCGGCGGCGCCGTTCGCGTGGGCCGAGCCATCGTCGAGGCGCTTGCGGGCGCCGGGTGGGACGTCGCGTTCACCTACCGGACCTCGCGGCAGGAAGCGCGCTCGCTGGCGGAGGCGCTGGGGACGGCGGGGCGGCGGGTGGTCCCGATCGAGGCCGACCTCGAGTCGGCGGATGCCCGCAAGCGCGCGGTCGCCCGCGTGGAGGCCGAGCTCGGCGGCCTCGACGCGCTCGTCAACAGCGCCGCGACGTTCCTCCGCACCCGCGTCGAGGACCTCACCGAGGCGCGCTTCGCGGAGGTGCTGCGCACCAACCTGGAGGCGCCGCTCTTCCTCACGCTCGCCGCCGCGCGGCCGCTGCGGGCGCGCAAGGGCGCGGTGGTCAACATCGCCGACATCTACGCCTCGTTCCCCCTGCGCGACTACCTCGCCTACTCCGTGTCCAAGGCCGCGCTGGTGGCGGCCACGCGCGCGCTCGCGCTCGAGCTCGCGCCCGAGGTGCGGGTCAACGCGGTCGCGCCGGGCATCGCCATCTTCCCGCCCGATTACACCGAGGCGGTCCGCGAGCGGATGCTGTCGCGCACGCTCCTCCACCGCGAGGGCGGCGGCGACGAGATCGCCCGCGCCGTGCTCTACATCCTCGACGGGGCGCACACCATGACCGGCCAGGTCGTCACGCTCGACGGCGGCCGTACGATCGCCCTCTGAGACGCGCCGGTCGGGGCTGCCGCTCGGTCAGTCGAACAGCGGCGAGGCCACCGCCGCCGTGCGCGGCGCGACGAGCCAGTGCGGCGCGAGCAGCAGGAACGACCAGAAGCACCGCGCCGGGCTCACGCTGCCGTCGATCACGCCGGCGAACAGCCGGCTCACCCGCGGGTTGCGGACGCCGCGCTCGAACCCGAGCCGCGGCGAGAGGTAGAACAGCGCCGCCGTCGCACGCGAGTAGGCGAGGCTGCGGCGCAGCGCCCGCATCGCCCGGTCGTACTCGGCGAGCTGCCCGCCGCCGTCGAGACTCGCGAGGATCGCCGCAGCGGCGAGGTTCGCGCTGCGCACCGCGTAGTAGATGCCCTCGCCGTAGAACGCCTCGCCGACGCCGGCGGCGTCGCCGACGAGGACCACCCGCCCCCGGGCGAGGCGGGCGCTCACCGCCTTGACCGGGATCGAAAGCGCCTTCGTCTCGACCGCGAGCGGGTCGCGCAGCAGCTTGCTGCCGGCGATGAAGTCGGCGAGGAGCTGCTTCATCGCGAGGTTGTCGGCGCGCTTGCGGAAGCGGTAGAGGCCGACGTTGAAGTGGTCGCGCTTGGGGAAGATCCAGGCGTAGCCCGCCGGGATCGCGCCGAGGTCGAAGACGCAGGCGTCGCCGAGCAGCTCGAGCATGCCGGCGCGCGGCCGCACCAGCGCCTCGATCGCGGGCACCGTCCGGACCCGTCGGCCCGGGTAGAGCTGCCGCCGCACCCCGCTCTGCACACCGTCCGCCCCGACCAGCACGCGCGCGGTGACCGGCCCGCGGCCGGTGCGCACCTCGATCGCGTCGGGGCGGTCCGCGAAGCCGTCGAACGCGCACGCCTCCCAGAGCATCGCGCCGGCACCCACGGCGGCCTCGGTCATGAACGCGTCGAAGCGGTGGCGCTGCACCATCGCGCCGATGCCGGGGCGAGCAAGCTCGATCGGCGTCCGCCCGCGGTAGGCGATCGTCGCGCTCGTGATCTCCTTCTCGATCACCGGGGCGACCGGGTACGGCAGCTCCTCGAGCGTCTTGCGCGAGAGGCCGCCGCCGCACACCTTGTGCCGCGGCAGCGCCTCCCGCTCCAGCATCAGCACCCGGGCGCCACCGCGCGCCAGGCGGAACGCGACGGTGTTGCCGGCCGGACCGCAGCCGACGACGACCGCGTCGAAGTCAATCGCGCCCACGGCGACGCCTCCACCGCCGCACGATCGCTCCCGCTCGGGAGTCCTCCGTCATGGCGGCAAGGTAGGCGGATGCCGCGGCGCCCGCAACCCCGCTCCCGTGGCGCGGGCGGGAGGCACCGTATACTCCGCGCGTGCTCCTGATCGTCAACCCCGCCGCTGCGGGCGGGCGCGTGGGCCGGGGGTGGCCGAGGCTTGACGCGCGCCTCCGGGCGACCGGCTTCGCACCGCGGGCCGTGCTCACGAAGGCCCCGGGCCACGCCACGCAGATCGCCGCCGAGGCGGTGGCCTCCGGCGAGCGCGTCGTCGTCGCGGCCGGCGGCGACGGAACGATCTGCGAGGTGGTCCAGGGGCTCCACGACGCCCGCGGGGGCTGCCTCGGCATCCTCCCGCTCGGCACCGGCAACGACGCCGCGCGCACGCTCGGGCTCCCGCTCCGCCTCGAGGACGCGGCGCGCGTCGCGCTCGCCGGCGCCACTCGGCGGGTCGACCTGATGCGCGCCGGCGACCGCGTGGTGTTCAACGCGATCGGCATCGGCCTGCTCGGCGCGATCAACGTCAACGCGGCGAGGATCAAGCTCGTGCGCGGCATCGCCGCCTACCTCGGCGCCGCGGCCGGCACGCTGTTCGCCTACCGGCCACCGGAGATCGCGCTTTCCGACGGCACCTTCCGCTACTCGGGCGCGATGACGATCCTGGCGATCCACAACGGCATCACCACCGGCGGCGGCTTCCGCCTCACCCCGGGGGCGGTGCCGGACGACGGCGTCCTCGACGCCTGCCTGGTGGGACCGGTGAGCGTCCCCGGGCGCCTCGCGCGTCTGGTCGCGGCGCTGCGCGGGCGGCTCGGCCGCACCGCCGGGGCGTACGAGATCCGCTTCCGCCGCCTCGAGCTGACCACGCGCGTGAGTCTCCCCTGCCACCTCGACGGCAACCCGTCGTCGATCGAGCCGCCCGGGTGCGTCTTCGAGGTGCTGCCCGGCGCGCTCGAGGTCGCCTCCCCAGCTTGACCGGCGGTACGCCGCGGCGCGCCTCGTGACGCCAGTCACGCCGCCCCCGGCGCGCTCGCCTAGACTCGCCTCGAGGGGGATCCGCGAGATGCAATGGCGACGAGGCTGCCGGCGTGACGGGTCCAGTCGACCGACACTTGCTCGAGCGAGGCGGCTACTCGCGCTCGCGCCGCTGCTCCTCGCCGCCCACGGTTTCGCGGCAGTCGTGGCATCGCATCCCCGCCTCCTGTTGACCGGAGCCGAGAAGCAGCGCCTCGCCGCGCGGGTGGAGGCTGACGATCCGGCGTGGCAGGCGTTGAAGGCGCGCGCCGACGCCCTCGTCGGCTGCTCGATCTTCCCCTACGAGTACGCGTCGCGGACGAGCGAGCCGGACGGCACGATCTTCTACGACTACCAGGGCTCGGGCTGGTACGACGCGGCGATGCCGCTCGCGCTCGCCCACCAGATGACCGGCGACCGCCGCTACAGCGACAAGCTGCTCGCACTCGCGGACGAGATGCTGCGCGCGCAGGCCGACCCGGCGAACAACCCGCCCAACGGCCGCCCGCCGCTCGAGCCCGACGACTACTACCCGACGCGCTACCTCGGCCCGGTGGTCGCGACGATCTTCGACTGGTGCTACGACCAGCTCGGCAGCGCCCGCAAGGCGCAGCTCGTCGCTTTGATGAACGCCTACTTCGACGACATGCGCGCCAACGCCTACCAGCGCAATGACAGCGCGGACGGGAACTACTTCGGCGGTCACCTCGCTGCCGCCGCCGCGATGGGGTACGCGAGCTGGGGCGACAACCCGCGGGCGCAGGAGATGATCGACTGGGCGCGCATCCGTATCGACGGCACGCCGGGCGCGGTGTCCCCCTCCGACGTGCCGAGCTCGTACTTCGCCCAGGCGTTCGACGGCGGGTACCTGTCCGCCGGCGCCGCCGGCTACAACGCGCCGCCCGGCATCACCGGGGCGCCGTTCGCCTCGGGCTTCGACTTCCAGGGCTGGGCGTACGGCTCCGGCGACTACGAGCGGCTGATCGACGCGATGCTGATGATCCGCAGCGCCAGCGGCGAGGACCTGTTCGCGGCGCACCCGACCTGGTTCCCGGCCGTGCTGCGCGCCGAGTGGCACGCGCTCCTCCCCGATCGCTTCGAGGTCGACCCGTCCGGCGACTGGGGCGGCTACCAGGGCGCGGTGATCCCTCGCGGCGTGCCCACCCGTCTCGCCTACCTCCTGGCCGGCACGGCGGACGGGCCGATGGCACAGGAGCTGGCCGTCAATCGGATCGCCGACTCCACGATCCCCGGCGTCACGGTGTGGCCGCTGTCGGAGTGGGAGGACTTCCTCTTCTCCGACCCGAGCCGCCCGTCGGCAGCGCCCGACGAGCCGCCGTACTACTCGGCGTTCGCTCCCGCCTACCCGCAGGGGGGCGGCGGCGACGGCGCGCTGCCCTACTTCATCATGCGCTCCGACTGGGGGCCGACGGCGCTGTGGGCCTCCGTCCACATGGGCAGCGCATGGTACGACGACCACCAGCACAAGGACGGCGGCACGGTCATCGTCAAGCGCGGCGCGGACTGGCTGCTGGTCAACGCCTCGGACTGGAAGGGCGACGCCGGCGGCCCCGGGCTGCTCGGCGACTCCAGCGAGAGCTTCTGTACCAGCGCGGCCAACACGCTCTACTTCGACGACTTCGGCGACTACATGTACCCCAACTGGGAGTACGACGGCGGGGGCGGGTTCTGGGGGTTCGACCAGGTCGTTGCCGACGAGCAGGACGGCGACCGCACCTACGTCCGCTCCGACCTCTCGACCGGCTACGATCGCTCCTCGGACGTGACCGACGTCGGTAATCGGCGCCTCGCCTCGTTCTACCGCAGCTTCCTCTACCTCCGCGCCGCGGGCGCGTTCGTACTCTTCGACCAGGTCGGCGCGAAGCCGTCGACCAACCCGCGCGGCCCGTACCGCAAGCAGCTCCGCTGGCACCTTCCCAATCTGCCGGCGATCGCCGGGACGCGGGCGTGGGTCGACCAGGGCGCGTCACGCCTGACGATCGACGCGCTCCTCCCCGCCGATGCCGTCCTCGCCGCGGTCGACGAGTCGCGTAACCCCGACCCGTGCTACCCCGCCGCGCCCCAGCCATGCACGCCGTACGGCGACGACAGCGGCACGTGGCGCGTCGAGGTCTCGTCGGCCGCCAACCCCGACGCGGTGCGGTTCCTCACGCTGCTCCGGCCGGGGCCGGCCGGCGTCGCGCCCGTGGCCGCCACGCCGATCGCCTCCGACGATGGCGCGATGGTCGGGGCGTCGTTCCCGGCGGGCGACGGGACCGCGGAGGTCGTGTTGCTCAACGCCGGCGCAGGACAGGTCCCGTCGCCCCCGACCCGCATGAGTGTTCCCGCCGCCGCAATCGGCGGGAACCGCTACACGTTCTGCGGCATGGCGCCCGGCGCGAGGTACGCCGCGGTGTTCTCCGGCAGCCGCTTGGTGCTGGAGCGGGACGATCCCGGGCCGTTCACCGCCAGCCCCGCCGGCGTAGTCTCCTTCCGCGGGCTCGCCGTACCCACGGAGACGCACGAGCCTCGCCGCCACCTGCGGCGGGCCGGCGCACCGTGATCCCCGAGCGACCGGCTGACGGGAACGCCGCCATGCCGCTCCCGCCGGCGCGCGCCCCGCGTCGAGCCTGCCGGCATCACCTCGCGGCCAAGATCACACCGGTCGCGGCACCCGGTAGCGGTCGTAGAGGAGCCGCAGGTGGTGCTCGGCGTGGCCGGCGATGACGAAGGCGATCGCCCGCACCGAGATCGGGTTCGAGTTCGCCGTGCCGATCCGCAACCAGGCTTCGGCCGGCAGGTGGCGGAAGAAGAGGACCGTGCCGGCGCGCACGCTGTCGAACTCGTCGAGCAGCTCGCCGAGCGGCACCGCGTCGTGGCCCGCGGTGCGCGCGAACTCGTTCTCGTCGAAGCCCGGGAGCGCCTGACTGGGGTCGCGGGCGACGCCCAGCGCGCGGTAGTCGAACGCCCGCTCCGCGTCGACGATGTGGCCGACCACCTCGCGGATCGACCACTTCCCCTCGGCGTAGCGCAACCCCGCCTGCTCCGGCGAGAGGCGTCCGAGCGCGCGTCGGAAGGTGGCGGGCTGGGCGGCGAGCAGCGGCATCGCGTCCTCGCCGGGCACCAGCGCGATGTAGCGCTCGAAGTACGGCACGTGTTCGGTTGGCGCGGGACGGCCGCTCGCGTGCATGGCCAGGAACCTCCAGTGCGGCAGAGCGTACCAGAGTCCGGGTCGCAACATCGTCGGCCCCTTCCGGCCAGACCGGAAGTGCGACACGATAGGTCGCGTTGGCAAGGCCGTCGCGCAGCGACGCGGAGGGAAGATGCAGCCGTACTCGATCCACACCGACGTGAGATTCGGTCCTCTCGAGCTGATCGACGTCGGCGCGATCGCCGACGCGTGCCCGGAGCGGTGGTGGAACCAGTCGCTGTGCCGCGTCAACGACTGCGTCGTGCGCCTCGGCGTGTTCGAGGGCGAGTTCCACTGGCACAAGCACGACCGGGAGGACGAGGTGTTCTACGTCCTCGAGGGCACGCTGCTCCTCGACCTCGAGGGGCGCACGGTCGAGATCGGACCGCGCCAGGCATTCCTGGTGCCTCGCGGCGTGGTCCACCGCACGCGTGCCACGCAGCGCACCGTGGTGATGATGATCGAGGCTGCGACGATCGTGCCGACCGGCGACTGACGCGCCGGCGCCGGTGCGGTTCTAGCTGCACCTCTCCGCGCCCGCCGCTCGTCCAACTCGCGCCGGCGTTCCGCACCACCGTCAATCACGGCCCACCACCATTCCCCTTCCGGCCTGGGGAGGGATCAGTCGGGTCAGGAGCGCACCGTAGAGCAGGAACTCCGCCAGTCCGCCCGCGAACCACGACGCCGCGACCCACGCCGGGATCGGATAGAGCACGTACTGGTTGAGATCGACGAGCAGCCCCGCGATGACGCCGAAGAAGAGGCCGTAGCGGAGGCCCTCTCCGAGCGACCGGTCGCAGGCGAACCGCCTGTAGCCCCAGACGAACAGTGCGAGCGTCGCCGCGGTGCCGGCGAGCGAGAGCCAGAGCTTGCCGGCGAGGTCTGCCCGGAGCAGGTGCCGCACCGCGTCGTGGCTCGAGCGCAGCACGACGAGATGCACGAGCGCGTTCCACGCGAGCGCGACGACGAAGAGAACAACGACCGCGACGACAGACCGCCACTTTCGCATCGCTGCCGAGCCTCCATGCCGTTCCAGGATCGCACCAGTGACCAATCGTGATTATCTCAACTCCGTAATCCTGCGATCAAGCATCGGCGTTGCCGCGCCTGCGCGGTCGGAGACGCTCGTGCGTCTGGTGTGTGCGAGGCCCGCCGGCGAGCGGGACCGTGAGGGTGGTTCGGGGCACCCGGGCGCGTCGTGCTCCCCGTGTCTCCTGTCCCGACGCTTGCGTCGGTGGCACCGGCCCATCAGTCCCGATTCGACGGGGACGTGCTCACAAACGACAGCGCTGGTGAGATTGACTTGACGCGCTTGACCCTGAGGTTGATATTAGGGGTGAACCTCAAATCGACTTGGAGGCCCCCATGACGCGATGGCTCGGACTGCCGCGAGGCCAGGCCCGTCTCCTTCTCCTCATCGCGATGGCGTTGACCGGCGTCGGGCTCGTGACCGCGCACCACGAGAGCGCCAGCGACCCGGCGCGGCCACCCGGCGAGCCCGCGCAGAACGCCCCGAGCTCGGCCGGACTGTCGGACCTGGTGCCGCTCGCCGCCGGCCAGACCCTCTACGT